>CAIVVZ010000091.1 GCA_903909505.1 uncultured Desulfobacteraceae bacterium | reverse complement strand
GGTTTTCAGGATGTGGTCAACTCTGGCAACGGTTTTTTCCTGTTTCCAGAAATCAATAAACGCATCGCGTTCCAGCTTGAGGATGGTTTCTTCATCCACTTCGCTGTTGGTTCGCACTTCTCCGCCACTGATGACAAAGGCAATGCGTTTGGCTAAAAACACATCATATTCGCTGACGAATTTGGCGTTTTCCATATTGAAGAGCTCGGCATTGATCATACCCTGGGCTGCTTCGCCGAATACCTTGAGTTTGCGTTTGACAGGCGGCGCATAACCTTCATCCACCATTTTCAGGACTTCTTTTTTGGCTTCGCCGATCAGATAATCCCGGTTAAAAATGATCCGGTCATTGGGGCCCAGGAATCCATTGGCACGGGCTTCGGCGGCTGATGTGGATACTTTTGCCATGGCAATGGCCATGAAGGTTGGGACAAAAAATTTGGCCAGATCCACATCCGTGGCTGATTCGGGAATATTGGCCGTCATTTTCCTCCACAGGTTCAGACACCCACCGCCGCCGGGCAAAAGCCCCACGCCGATTTCCACAAGCCCCATATAAAGCTCGGCATGGGCAACGATCCTGTCGGCGAACAGGCATACTTCGCATCCACCGCCAAGCGTCATGCCATAGGGTGCGGCCACAACCGGAAAGCTTGAATATCTGGTTTTAAGCGATCCTGCATGAGCCTGGGCCAGGAAGGCATCGATTTCCGCGTATTTCCCTTCTTTGGCCAGTGCTGACATGAACGCCAGGTCGCCTCCTGCTGAAAAAGCGCCGGGCATCCCGCCTGCCTGATTGCCGATGACAAGTCCCACGCCATTGGCGTCCACGTATTCCGTGCATTCTTCCATGAACTGAACAATCTCACCGTTGATGGCGTTCATTTTGGAGTGGAATTCGACGCAGAAGACACCGTCCCCAATGTCCACCAGAGATGCGGATTTGCAGGATTTGACGATCTTTCCTGCGGCTTTCAGGGATGCCAGGGAGATGACGTTGTCGCTGATCTTGACGTCCTTGTAGGATCCAGAGGCAAAATCATAATACTGGACCATGCCGGCCTCGGTTTTATAGAATGCGGTATGACCGGATGCGATCATTTTTTTAATGCCGGCCGGAACCGCAAGTCCGTCTTTTTCCATTTTGGCTACGGACTCGATGAGTCCGATGGCGTCCCAGGTTTCAAACGGGCCCATGGTGAAATTAAAGCCCCATTTCATGCCATTATCGATTTCAACAATGGTGTCGGAAATCTCAGGGATCCGGTTGGCCGAATAAATCAGGTTGTGGGCAAGGGCTTTCCAGGCATAGCGGGCGCCTTTGTCATCACCGTACAGCACGGCTTTCATTTTATCGGCCAAGGTCTTGGCTTTCTTGGCTTCGGCCAGACAGGGGAAGTCCGCGGGGGCGTATTCCACATATTCCAGGGTGGCCGGATCAATGACTTTTCGAATTTTTTTCCATTCGGGGGTCAGGTCGGTTTTGTAAAATCCGCCCTGGGTTTTATTCCCCAGAAACTTCTTTTCGATCATTGTCTTGACAAAATCCGGAATGACAAAGCTGTCTCTGGCTTCATCATTTACAACCAGGTTGTAGGTGTTGCCGGCGACATGTCCCATGGTATCCAGACCCACCAGGTCGGTGGTCTTGAACATGGCGGTTTTGGGGCGACCCAGAACCGG
>CAIVVZ010000090.1 GCA_903909505.1 uncultured Desulfobacteraceae bacterium | reverse complement strand
CCGATAATTTTGTCTATAAAAGATTCCTGAATCTCCTCTGGATCGGCCTTTATGGAAAATCTACGAGTAACCTGAAGAGGGGTTATCTTGCCATATCCCACGCTGGCAAACATATCATCGACAGCTTTAAACCCAAAATGGGCAACCGCCTCATCCATTTCCGATGTTTTGACCAGTTCATTGAAATTAAGCCGATTTTTTCGAAACGCCTTCTCGCACATTTCGCGACCAAGACTGATGCTGCGGTCTTTTTCCTGAGCCCGAACCCATTGCTGTATCTTGGAGCGCGCCTTAACGGTTCTGACAAATCCAAGCCAGTCCTTGCTGGGAGAATGGTTTTTGGTGGTGATGATTTCAACGCTGTCGCCGGTCGCCAGTTGATACTGGAGCGGCACGATCCTGCTGTTTACTTTGGCGCCGGTACATTGGTTGCCTACCTCCGTGTGGATCATATAGGCGAAATCAACCGGAGTCGCCCCTTTGGAAAGGGCTTTTACTTCCCCACGAGGCGTAAACACATAAACGTCGTCCGGAAACAGATCCAGGCGGACATTTTCCATGAACTCGGAGGGATTGCGGATATTGCGCTGATTTTCAATCAGGTTTTGAATCCAGGCAAACTGCCGGGTAACGGCCTCATCAAACTTCTGACCTCCCTTGTAGCTCCAATGTGCGGCAATGCCGGCCTTGGCTACTTTGTCCATCTCCCATGTCCGAATCTGAATTTCGATCCGTTTGCCGTCCGGGCCAATTACCGTGGTGTGGAGAGATTGGTACATGTTGGGTTTGGGTCGCCCAATGTAGTCCTTGATCTTGGAGTCGATTGGCTTCCACAGGCCATGAATCAGTCCCAGAGCCGCATAGCAATGGGTTACATTGTCAAGAACAATTCTAAACGCTATGATATCGTAGATTTCTTCAAAAGGCAGGGACTGTTTGATCATTTTCTGTCGGATGCTTAGTAGATTTTTATACCTTCCCATCACCTGACATTTCAGGCTGTTTTCCGCCATGGTTGCACGGATCAGCACCTTGACTTTTTCAATGTAGGTTTCCCGTTCAATCATATCCTTGCTGAGCAGATACTTGATATTCTCATAATCCTCCGGCTGAAGATACCGGAACGACATGTCCTCCAGTTCATTCTTAATCCAGTATATGCCCAGGCGGGATGCGATCGGTGCATAAATGTCGAGGGTTTCCTGCGCAATTTCCTGCTTGCGTTTCTCGCTTTTATGATATTGAAGGGTCCGCATGTTATGAATCCGGTCCGCCAATTTAATCAGAATGACCCGAATATCATCGGCCATGGCCAGCAGCATTTTTCGAATGCTTTCCGCCTGCCTGGCCTGCGAACTGTCAAACGTCACCGAACTCAGCTTGGTAACCCCGGACACGATATGGACCACTTCCGGACCAAAAATCTCCTCAATTTCCGCAGGCGTGGCATGAGTATCCTCAATGACGTCATGAAGAAGACCGGCCGCGATGCTGACAGGATCCAGATTCATGTCCGCCAGAATGCCGGCCACCTCCAGCGGGTGAGAAAGATAGGGCTCCCCGCTCAGCCGCACCTGACCATCATGCACCCTTGCGGAATATACATATGCCCGCTCAACCAGACCGGTGTCCGCTTCAGGGTCATAATCAGTAATCTTGTCTAGAATATCGTTGATCCGAATCATGATCGTGCTCTTAGACTTAATAGGCTTTGGCAAAAACGACCCTTTGGCCGCTTCGGGCGCTGCAACAGATACACCGACCTTCTTCGGGCTTGCCGTCGAAGGGAATGCATCGAATGGTCACGCTGAGATCCTCCTTGATGGACGCCTCGCAAGCGGGTGACCCGCACCAGTGAGACATGGCAAAGCCGCCATGAATTTCCGGTTTTTCCAGATTTTTTGCCGTAAAAAAATCATAAAAATCCGTTTTGTCGTCAATATTGCGGGTATGTTCATCTCTGAAGTTAAGGGCCCGCTCATAAAGCACCAATTGAATTTCATCCAGGATCTGGGGAATTTCCGCCAGAAACTGCGCGCGGGTCATCGACACTTTCTCCTTGTGACTTTTATCCCGGCGGGCAAAGACCACCGAATTTTCAGCCATATCCCGGGGACCGATTTCAACACGAATGGGAATCCCCTTGCGGATCCAGTCCCACCCTCTGGCTCCGCCGATATCCCGGTCATCGATTTCCACCTGAATTCTGCGGTGGTGATAGTCCAGATCCCTCAATTTGGAAGCCAGGCGCTGGGTATAGGACATGATATCCGCGCGCTCATCGGCATTTCGAATAATCGGCAGCAGCACCACGTGGGCGGAGGCAATCATGGGGGGAAGGATAACTCCGTCATCATCCCCGTGGGTCATGATAACCCCGCCGATCATCCGGGTTGACGCGCCCCAGGAGGTAGTCCATCCATATTCCTCGGTTTCTTCCCGGGTCTGATATTTGATTTGAGAAGCTTTTGCAAAATTCTGCCCCAGAAAATGGGAAGTTCCGGCCTGAAGGGCTTTTCGATCCTGCATCATAGCCTCGATGCAAAGGGTTTCGACAGCGCCGGGAAAGGTCTCCGCAAGGCTCTTTTTGCCTTTAATCACGGGAATGGCCAGATACTCTTCCACAAATTTTGCGTAAATATCCAGCATCATCTCGGTCCGTTCATAGGCTTCCTCGGAAGTGGCATGCACCGTATGGCCTTCCTGCCACAGGAACTCGCTGGTGCGCAGAAAAATGCGGGTACGCATTTCCCAGCGCACCACGTTCCCCCACTGATTCAGCAGCATGGGAAGATCGCGATAACTGCTGATCCATTTGGAAAAGGCATCGCCGATGATGGTCTCGGAGGTTGGCCGAACCACCAGCGGTTCGGTGAGTTTGCCGGCCGGAACCAGATCCCCATTTGGCCCTTTTTCCAGCCGGTGATGGGTCACCACGGCGCATTCCTTGGCAAACCCCTCGACATGGTCCGCCTCTTTCTGAAGAAAGCTGAGCGGAATGAACAAGGGGAAATAGGCGTTCTTGACCCCGGTTTCCTTAAACATGTCGTCCAGCACCCGCACCATGTTTTCCCACAGGGCATAGCCCCAGGGTTTAATCACCATGCAACCCCTTACCGGGGAGTTTTCAGCCATTTCAGATGCCTTGACCACCTGCTGGTACCATTCCGGATAATCATCTATTCGTGTCGGCGTGATTGCTGTCTTTTCTTTTTTTGCCATAATCATCCTCTCTGTATCATTCGTATGAAAGCGTTGTGTTTTAAGTCAATCGGGCGATCTCGCCAAGCAGCACCTCCACCAGCTTTTCCTGGGGCAACTGTGCGACCACCTTTCCCTGCTTGAACAAAATACCGGTTCCATCGCCGCCGGCAATTCCGATGTCCGCTTCGCGTGCTTCGCCGGGGCCATTGACCACACACCCCATAATCGCAATTTTAATATCCAGCCTGCTGGCTGACAAGGCTTTTTCAACCTGTTCCACCGTGTCAAAAAGGTTAAACCTGCACCTGCCGCAGGTCGGGCAGGAGATGATCTCCGGACCCCTTCGGCGGATATCGAGGGCCTTGAGTATTTCATAGCCGGTTCGAATTTCTTCCACCGGATCTCGGGTCAGCGACACCCGAAGCGTATCCCCGATACCTTCATACAGCAGCATGCCGATGCCGAGAGCGGATTTGACGATCCCCGAATACAACGAGCCGGCTTCCGTCACCCCGACATGCAGGGGCAGATCGGTTTTTTCCGAAAGAAGCCGGTACGCTTCCAGGGTTCGGTGAACATCGGATGCCTTGATGGATACTTTCAGCTCATGAAAATCCATGGAACGAAGTATTTCGATATGCCGAAGCGCGCTTTCAACCATCGCTTGTGCATTGACGCCGTGATGTTTTTTTACTATATCTTTTTCCAGTGATCCGGAATTCACACCGATCCGGATGGGAATCCGGCAGGATTTGGCGCAACTGACGACCGCCTGAATTTTTTTAAGGCTGCCGATATTACCGGGATTGATGCGAAGACCGTCCGCCCCTGCCTTTGCGGCTGCAATAGCCAGGCGATAATCAAAATGAATATCGCCTATCAGCGGGATGGCGATCTGTTTTTTGATGGCGGAAATCGCCCCGGCTGCTTCCATATCCGGAACAGCCACCCGAACGATCTCGCAACCGGCCTCTTCCAACCGGTGAATCTGTGCCACCGTGGCAGCAATATCCTGGGTGAACGTATTGGTCATGGATTGAACCGCAATTGGCTCCATGCCGCCAATTTTTACAGATCCCACTCGAATCTGCCGGGTGGGCTTACGCTGGATGGGGAGTATCATAAATCCATCATGTTATGGGAATGATCAAAAACCAAATCGCATGCAACCAAACGGCATGCATCATTTTTCATACTTCAATTTTTCATGAAAAACAAATACAAATCGCAACTCGCAAGGAGAATCCGTTTATGAAACCTGATAACAACCCTGATCCCATCGAAAATATCTCCCGCATTCAACAGGCCATATCCCAACAAGCTATCAATCAGAAGCTTGGCTGCGTTGCGGCCTTTGAAATTGCCGCACAACTGAATGTTTCCCCCAAAGCCGTCGGCCGGACACTGGACCAAATGAATTATCGTATCACCCATTGCCAGCTCGGTTTGTTTGGACACAGCCCTGAAAAAAAAATCGTGGCTCCCGATAAGGCTGTCGACCTGAGACTGAAGACTGCCATTGAAGCCGCGGCAGCAGACGGCAGGATCTCCTGCCTGAAGGCATGGGACATTGCCGCAGCGCTTCAGCTTCCGAAGCTTGCTGTCAGCAATGCCTGTGAAGGTCTGGAAATGAGAATCAAGCCCTGCCAACTGGGAGCATTTTAATGTGAGATGAGGGCCATGTTGATTTTTCTTTAATAGGTGATCAGCGCTCTTGATTTCAGCAAGGGCGCGGGATCAATCAGGTGACGGAAAAACCAGTCGGTTTTCGGCTGGATTTGAAACGCCAGGGACAGGATTTCAGAGAAGTGAAAAATCGGAATTTTCTGTATCAGCGTACACCGGATCTCAAGGTTCAAATGGCACATGGCGCATCTCCGGCGGCCTGGCAATGAAAATGATCTCTGCCGCTGATATTCCGGCTACCGACTTCTGTACTTTCACGGTAAGATCGGGTTGGATCAGGCGATCCGGCCTTGAAAATGAAATTTCCGTGACTATTTTCCAACATCATGTTTAAATCAAATTCGTTATACTTTGAAAAACTGCCAGGGCCGGATACATTTACAGATGAACCCTTATGAGGCCAGTAAAGGATCCATTTGAACGATGGTTGCCCTGAACCTGTCCATTATTCTGTTTGCCGGGAGGAAACGTGGTCATTGAGGAATTAAAAGAACAAATCGAAGAAAAACACCATTTGATCAACAGCATGCGAAATGAGATCAACAAGGTTCTCGTGGGGCAGCGAGACCTGATTGATGGGCTGCTGATGGGGCTGTTTACCAAGGGACACATTCTCATCGAAGGCGTTCCGGGACTGGCCAAAACCAGCGCGGTTAAGGCGCTGGCTGCCACGGTCCGGGCGGAATTCAAGCGCATTCAGTTTACCCCGGATCTGCTGCCCGCGGATCTGATCGGAACGGAGATCTACCGGCCCGGGACCGGAGATTTCACTATCAAAAAAGGCCCCCTTTTCCACAACATTATTCTCGCCGATGAAATCAACCGGGCCCCGTCCAAGGTGCAGTCCGCGCTGCTGGAAGCCATGCAGGAAAGACAAGTGACCATCGGTGAAAACACGTTTATGCTTTCCGATCCGTTTTTGGTTCTGGCGACTCAAAATCCCATCGAACAGGAAGGCACTTACCCCCTTCCCGAGGCCCAGGTCGATCGCTTCATGTTCAAACTGGTGATCGATTACCCCAGCAAAACCGAAGAAAAGGAAATCATGAACCGGATCGGATTTGAAACCCTTCCGGAAGTCCGTCAGGTGATTGATCCTTCCCAGCTCAATGATATCGTGGCATTGATCCGATCGGTCTACATGGACGAAAAACTGAAAGATTACATTGTCAACATCGTGTTTGCCACCCGAAAACCCAGGGAATACAACATGGATATTTCGGATTATATCCAGTTCGGCGCTTCTCCCCGGGCCACCATTTTTCTGAGCCTGGCGGCCAGAGCCTTTGCTTTTCTCCAGGGAAGGGCATATGTCACCCCGCAGGATATCAAGACCGTGGCACCCAGCATTCTGCGCCATCGCATTATTCTGACCTATGAGGCGGAAGCCGAGGACATTACCACGGATAACATTATCGGCCAGGTATTTGATTCGGTTGAGGTGCCGTAATGGGAATGACAGATGCTTTCGCCTGAAATTATAAAAAAAATCAAAAAAGTTCACATCCGAAGCGCCCGCATGGTCAACACCATGATGGCCGGTCAGTACAAATCCGTATTCCGCGGCTCTGGGATAGAGTTTGAGGAAGTACGGGAATATTCTCCGGGCGATGATGTGAAAAGCATCGACTGGAAAGTCTCGGCCCGGATGGGAAGGCCGTATGTCAAGCTGTACCGCGAAGAACGGGAACTCGTGGTCATGCTTCTGGTGGATATGAGCGGCTCGGAAGGCTTTGGAACCACCGAAAACCTTAAAAAGGAAACCGCCGCGGAAATCGCTTCGATCCTGGCGTTTAACGCCATCCGCAACAATGACAAGGTCGGGGCGATTCTGTTTACGGATCGGGTGGAAAAATATATTCCCCCGAAGAAAGGCTCGGCCCATGTCTGGCGGGTGATCAAAGAGCTATTCTCCTTTGAGCCGGAACATAAAGGCACGGATATTCGCGAGGCTGTGGCGTTTCTGGGAAGGGTATCCCGAAAAAGAACGATCTCGTTTTTAATATCCGACTTTCTTTCTCCGGAGCCGGCCGCAACCTATATCCGCCGGATGAAATCCATATCCGGCAAACATGAACTCATCGCCGTGATGCTCTCGGACCCCGGAGAGTTCCATCTGCCGGAAGCGGGAATTCTGACGGTTCGGGACTCCGAGACCGGCCGGCAGTTTGTTCTGGATGCCTCGGATGAATCCACCCGCCGCAGTTATCATGAGCATAAGACCCGGGACTATGTCCAAACGCTGCAATCCCTGAAAAATGCCGATATGGACTGCATTGAAATCCATACTGCCGGGTCCGTGGTGGATGCGCTGCATCGATATTTTCGAATCCGGGAAAAGAGGAAACGGTAATGCAGGCAATTGACACACCCGTTCCGATGACCGACATCCACGACATCAAGTCCCTGGAAATTTTGACGGCTGACTGGTCCGTGTTGGTTTATATACTGGGCGCGGTCATCATTCTGGCCGGTATCGGGGCAGCCGTGTATTTTTGGAAAAAATACCGGAATCGCAAACAGATTTCCGTGGCAGTCCCGGTTCTCCCCCATGAAGCGGCGCTCAGGCTCCTGGATGCGCTCGCGGACGTGGAAAACATGGATGGCAAGGCGTTTTACTTCAGCCTTTCCAACATCCTGAGAGCCTATATTCAGGCCCGTTACGCCATCAATGCCCTGGAAATGACCACTGAGGAGCTGCTCCCAAAGATTGACCTTTTGGGCATCACCAGAGAAATGCACCAGGAACTGAAAGCGCTGCTCCGCTCAACCGATCCGGTCAAGTTCGCCGGGGTTTCGGCAGTGGTGAGTAAAATGCAGCAAGACCTTGCCTTTGTAAGAAATTTTGTCATGCTGTTTGAAGAAAAGCAGGGTGAAGGATGATGTTTCAATTTGCATCTCCCTATTTCCTATTGCTGCTGGTCCTGTTTCCGGCAGCGATTTATTTCCGGAAACGCCGGCAAATGCGGCCGGTCCTGAACCTGTCTTCCCTGATGCCAATCCGAGACATTCAGCCATCCGGCATGCTGCGGATCGCAAGGCTCCTGCCCGTGTTGAAATATACGGCCCTTTGCCTGATGATCGCGGCCATGGCCAGGCCCCAGTGGGGAACCAGACAGGTCAGCGTGTTGACGGAAGGCATCAACATCGTGCTTGCCGTGGACCTTTCCGAAAGCATGGCCGCGCTTGATTTCCAATACAAAGGAAAAATCGTCAACCGTCTGGAAGCCATCAAAAGCGTGATTCAGGACTTTATCACCAAACGAAACGGCGACCGCATCGCCATGGTGGTGTTCGGAACCCATGCCTATACCCAGTTGCCCCTCACGCGGGACTACAACACCATCGCATCCATTCTGGACCGGCTGCGGATCGGGGCTGCCGGCCCGAACACGGCCATCGGGGATGCCATCGGCATTTCATTGAAACGGCTGGAGGATATCAAAAGCAAATCCAATATCATTATTCTGCTGACCGACGGTCAAAGCAATTCCGGCGAGTTGTCCCCCCGGATCGCAACCGAGCTGGCCGTTCAAAAAGGAATTAAAATCTATACCGTGGGCGTGGGGACTCACGGCGAGGTTCCGTTTTTGATCAAGGACCCGGTTTTCGGGGAACGATATGTCTATCAGCAGGTGGACATCGATGAAGACGCCCTTAAGGATATCGCAACAAAAACCGGAGGGCTGTATTTCAAGGCGGAAAATACCGAGGGACTGCAACAGATATACGACACCATCAATACACTGGAAAAAACCGAGGTAAAGACCCAGACCTTTGCGGAATACAATGAGCTCTACCGGTATCTCCTGATCCCGGCTTTTATCCTCCTGGGGGCGTGGATCGTGTTGACCCATACCCGATTTATGCGTGTGCCATGAAATTCAATCAAATAGAAATGCTGTTTTTCATCTGGGCCATCCCTGTTTTTTTTCTGGTGGTTGTCCATGGCATGAAGACCCGGCAAGCCATTCTGGCCCGGTTTGCCTCACCGAAGGGCCTTGACGCCATTGCTCCGGAAACGGATTCCGGACGCCGATGGATCAAGGCAGGACTGGTTTTGTGTTCTCTCCTGTTCATCTGTCTGGCCCTGTCCGGCCCCCAGTACGGTTACAAATGGCAGACCATCGAGCAAAAAGGCGTGGATATCATCGTTGCCATCGATCTTTCCCGCAGCATGCTGGCCACGGACATTCAGCCCACCCGTCTGGACCGGGCCAGGCGGGAAATCTATGATCTGCTGGCCATGCTCAAAGGGGACCGGATGGGACTGGTTGCCTTTGCCGGGACCGCCTTCCTCCAGTGTCCGCTAACACTGGATTATGAGGCCTTTAACATTTTCTTGAATTCACTGACGCCCGATTCCATGCCCGTCGGCGGCACGGACATTTCAGGCGCGATCACAGCCTCTCTTTCCGCCTTTGACCTGAATACGGCTTCCCAGAAAGCCATCATTCTGATAACAGACGGAGAGAACACGGGCAAGGCCGATCCCATGGAAGCTGCGGAAAGCGCCCGCAAGGCCGGGGTAAAGCTGTTCTGCATCGGCGTGGGAAGCGATGAAGGCGTTCCCCTTCCCGCGGAAACAGGTGGAATCAAGAAGGATCGGTCCGGGAACATCATCCTGACCCGGATCGATGAGGAAACTTTGAAAAAAATAGCTGCTCTCACGGGCGGGGCCTATGTGCGCTCCGTTGCCGGCAGCATGGATCTGGATGTGATTTATACAAAGGAGATCCGCGGGAAAATGGAGGCTTCAACCCTTTCCACGGACAAAAAGCAAATCTGGGAAGATCGCTTTCAGTGGGTGCTTGCCCTTGCCGTCATTGCCCTGGGGGCCGAATTGTTTGTACCGGCTGTTCGAAAAAAGGCCGCTG
>CAIVVZ010000089.1 GCA_903909505.1 uncultured Desulfobacteraceae bacterium | reverse complement strand
TGGGATGAAATCAGATAGACGCCGACAGCGCCCAGAAGTCCATAAACCAGAATAAATGCAATCAGGGATGTCAGCACCTGGGATCCGGCAACAGGGGAGGCGGCATCCGATGTCTTCATCAAGCCATAGACGATCCAGGGCTGGCGTCCGACTTCCGCGAGCATCCAGCCTAGTTCATTGGCAAGATAAGGAAGCGGAATGGAAAACAGCATCAGTTTCAGGTAAAGGGGGCTTTCCATCAGACGATTGCGTTTGAACCATCCCAGAATCGTCATCAGCGCAAAATACATGCTGAGCCCAATCATGGCTTTAAATGCAATCGAAGTCAGCAGAACCGGAGGCCGTTCTTCCCTGGGAATATCCTTCAGCCCCTTGACAACGGCGTTGGTATCCCGAAACGCCAGAAAACTGAGCAGCCCGGGCACGGCGCCGATTTGAACGGCATTTTTTTCGTTCTTTTCATCCGGAATGGCAAAGAGATACAGCGGCGCCTTTGCGGTGGTTTCCCAGTGCGATTCCATGGCCGCCAGCTTGGCAGGCTGCTTTAATGCCAGGTCAACGGCGTGAAGATCGCCTTCAACGATGATGACAAGCGAAAACACCAGCCCGAAACCCAGCGCCATATTAAAGGACCGGGTAAAAAAGTCCACATGCTGTTTTTTTAAAAGGTGATAGGCGCTGATCCCCATTACAAAAAATGCACTCAGGATATATGCGCCGCTGACGGTGTGGAAGAATTCCATGATGGCGAATTTCTGAAAAATCACCGCGGCAAAATCAATCAGCTCCGCCCGGCCGTCGCGAATGGTATACCCGACCGGATGCTGCATCCAGGCGTTTGCGGTAATGATCCAGACAGCGGACAAAGAGGAGGCAAAGGCAATCAGCCACATCACCGTTGCATGCGCTTTGGCGGATAGTTTTTTCCACCCGAATACCCAGACCCCGATGAGCGTGGACTCCAAAAAAAAGGCTGCGCTGGCTTCAATGGCCAGTAGCGATCCGAAAACATCTCCCACATAGGCGGAATAGCGGGACCAGTTGGTGCCGAACTGGAATTCCAGCGTGATCCCGGTGACAATACCGAGGGCAAAATTGATGAGGAATATCCTCCCCCAGAATTTTGTCATCCTCAGATAGGTTTCATCACCGGTTCGAACATAACGGGTTTCCATCCAGGCCAATAGAATCGAAAGACCCAGGGTTAGGGGGACAAAAAGATAATGAAACATGGTTGCTGCCGCAAACTGCAATCGGGATAGCCATACAACATCCATAAGACGCTCCTTTCTCGTGGTTTATGGGTTAAGTGAATAGGGTTTGCCGGAAATCAAATCCGGCGCCAAAACCGGGTCTTCCGTCATCAAGGTCGCAAATGTCACATTCCGGAGGGATTCCCGGAGCTGATTTCTGACATTTTCCCACACGACATGGACCTTGCATGCCGGGCTTCTGTCGCAGGACTCGGGCCTGAGAATGCAATCATTCAGAAATATCTCTCCGATGACCGCTTCAATCACCCTTAGCAAGGTCAGCTCGACGGGCATTACCGTCAGGCGAAACCCTCCTTTTGCGCCCTGAATGATTTCAATCGTCCCTGCCCTTGCCAGCTGTTGGGCGATTTTTCCCAGAAACTGTTCGGGAATATCCATTTCCCTGGCAACAGTCTTGCGACTGACCAAGACGCCTTTACCGGCAATCGAAAGATACAGCATGCACCGAACCGCATATTCAGCCGCCCTTGAAAGTCGCATGGAATATTCCTTGTCTCGAAATTATACGAGATAAATAAGATGTTTTTTATCCTATTTATTAATTTCGACAAAATGTCAAGCATATTTTTATTTGCCTGCGTTTTCAGAGGACGATCTCGTTTTCATGCTGTTCTTTAACCGTTCGTCTTGATTGGACAAGCCCTGGCGGATGTGATACAGGAAAGGCATCGAATGGTTTTATAAAAACGTGGTCCTTGATATCAAGGGCGAAAGATAAAGCGATATGTCGACTTCTGCTTGTGGTATCAACTGCGAAGTTTGCGGGCTTCATGTAAAGGGCTTGTGCTCGACCTGTGGGCCGGGCACAAGCCCGGAGGCCGCCCAAAAAATCAGATTTCAGGAGCAATTACTGGGCCAGCCCTGCCCCATCCTGGCCTGCGCCCGGATGAACCGGATCGACCACTGCCTCAGGGACTGTGATGCTTTTCCCTGCGAGAATTTTTCAAGAGGTCCCTATCCATTCAGTCAGGGATTTCTGGAGATGCAGGAACGCCGACGTCAAGATCTGAGGAAATCCGAATCTTCTTCAGCTCCGAGTATTCAGGCGCCTTCAGAATTCTGGGAAGACCTTCAGCATAAAAACTTATCCGAACTCTGCGATATCGCCCTGGCGCGGCAGGAAGACCCCGAAACCCTGACACTGGATTTCCTGCATACCGAAATCAGAGTCCATCCCTTTCAGCGCAAGTGCTTTTTAAAACAGGACGGACAATGGCAGATGATCGACCATTCCCTGCTGGAGCTTCTGGTTCTGGTTTACCTGCTTCAGGTCAAACCCGGCTGGATCTTCAATGAAACGATCGCCGTCCAGGATTTGAAAGATGCCCAGTTTTTTCAGGGCCCGCATGAGTTAAAAACCCATCTGCTGCTGGAACGTTTCGGGCATGATTTTGAGGGATTCGGGCCGGCTGCTGAAAAACTTGGAGGAATACGACTGACAATGGCGGATGTTTCCTATAAACTCCGGCCGTTTCCAAAAATTCCCTTGTTTTTTCTGCTGTGGAAAGGCGATGAAGAATTTGCGCCCCGGGTTTCCGTTCTCTTTGACCGCTCCATCGAGCTGCATCTTTCGGCAGACGCAATATGGGGGCTGGTCAATCTGGTTTGCGAGCTTCTTTGGCGGTCTGATGAAAGGCGGCCATGAAAATATACCACTGTCCATGCCCGAAAAATTTGATTTTTTCCTGCCGCCGGAATCAGCTCTTTAGTGCCTTGCGAACCGTTACAGCCGGATCCATTATCGAGAACGGCTTCTGTATGAAGTTCATGTCTTGATCCAGAACGCCGCGTTGAACGAGAAGCGGTGAGGTGGACTGCCGTATCGCTCGGGCATCCGGCCAGCGAGAACCATGCAGGCAATGCGCCAAGTCGAAGTGTCTGACGCATTGGCATGGTCAAAAGGATAGGTTCATGGCCATACTTCTCTCCCTTTGCCGTTAAATCATCACAGCTTCCCGGCATTCATGAGGGTTGCTCTGTTTCCGGAGACGGATTCACCTCCTCTTCGGGTTTGATATTCTCCGTAGTCTGCTTGCGCTGTTTTTTTTCTTCCTTCTTTTTTTTCTTTTCCAACTCTCTCTGACGTTTATCATGCTGATAATTGGGTTTTGGCAATTTATCTTCCTTTATAAAGAGGAAAAAAGCCGCTTTGATCTGGCTTCTTTCGGATATCGAAAGTGGAACAATTGATTTCATTTCATCAGGCAATCCTCGCCGAAGCTATTGGACATATATCGGAAATTCCTTGAACATTCAACCTCTTTCCCCCTTTTCAAAATTGTCGCCGTCATCCAAAATAAAAACGCCCTGTTGCACCGTACCAGCGATGCGAATCTTCAACCCGGTTGTATTAACGGATGCAGATCAGTCGGGAGGCAGGAAATAAATAGTTTCCGGGATACCCCGTCCGTTATATTGTCTTTACGGTTTTTCCGATTTATGTTCATTTTATCAAGCATCAATAAATTATTTGACAAAAAGCAGGAAATGGATATAAAACAATAATATAATTTTGATTGAGCGCTCGTTCAGAATAGACATCGGATTAATTTTCCCAAAGGTCTTTCTGAATTTCGGTTCATCGATTATCCTGTTAACAACTATTTGTTTTTTATTTAAATTTAGTATGCTGAATTTGACTGTAACACCGATTGCAGCCTCAGTAAAGATCACAGAAGACATAACGAACATCACAAACAAAGGGAGAAAATTTTTATGCAATTACCAAAGTATGAAGTTGGCAATACCACGATAGGCCGGCTGGTGGATATCGTAGCCGAGCAGTTCGGAAGCAGCAAGGCGCTGAAATATCACAAATTGGGAATCGACTACGACTACAATCAGTTCAAAGCTGTCTGCAATCAATCTGCCAAAGCCTTTATGGCCCTGGGCATTCAAAAACACGAACATATCGCGATATGGGCCAACAACGTTCCGGAATGGGTTCTGGCGCAGTTCAGCACACCCAAGATGGGGGCCGTGCTGGTTACGGTCAACACCAATTACCGAAGCTTCGAGCTGGAATACCTGATGAAACAATCCGATTCAACGACGCTGATCCTGATCGGAGGCGTCCGGGAGGTGGATGAGTATCTCAAGGTCGTCTATGATGTCTGCCCGGAGCTTAAAACCTGCCAGCCCGGAAAACTGAAGAGCGCAAAGCTCCCCCTGCTCAAGAATGTCATCTTTATCGGAAATGAAAGCCATCCGGGCATGTTCACCTGGAATGAAGTGATGGCCATGAGCGACAGGATCAGCGATGCGGAACTTTACACCCGACAGGACTCCCTGGATCCGGATGACGTTATCAACATGCAGTATACTTCCGGAACGACGGGCTTTCCCAAAGGCGTTCAGTTGACACACACGAACCTGATCGGAAACGCCAAGAGCCTGGCCGAGTGCATGGTGCTGTCCTCCAAGGACACCATGTGCATTCCCGTTCCCTTTTTTCACTGCTTTGGCTGTGTTCTTGGCACCCTGACCTGCGTGGTCTCTGCAACTTGCATGGCTCCGGTACTGGCATTTACGGCTGCTGCGGTGCTGGAAACCGTTGAAGCATCCAAATGCACGGCGCTGCATGGAGTGCCAACCATGTTTATCGCCGAACTGGAAGAGCTGAAAAATAAGCAATACGACACCTCGCATCTGCGCACCGGAATCATGGCCGGAGCCCCCTGCCCGATAGAAGTGATGAAGCAAGTCGTCAGCGTCATGGGTGCATCGGAAATGACCATTGTCTACGGACAAACCGAGGCATCTCCGGGTATTACCCAGACCCGAACCACGGATAGTCTTGAACTGCGGGTCAGCACGGTTGGAAGAGCGCTTCCGAACGTGGAAGTCAAAATCGTGGATCCGGCAACGGGAGAGGAAGTTCCCCGGGGCGTTCAAGGCGAACTTTGCACGCGCGGCTATCACGTCATGAAGGGATATTATAATAATCCGGAAGGCACGGCCAAGGCCATCGACAAAGACAAGTGGCTGCACACCGGTGATCTGGCCGTCATGGATGAAAACGGCTACTGCAAAATCACGGGACGCATCAAGGACATGATCATTCGCGGCGGTGAAAATATTTACCCGAGGGAAATCGAGGAATTTCTCTATACCCATCCCAAAATCAAGGACGTGCAGGTCATCGGCGTGCCCAGCAAAAAATACGGAGAGGAAGTGGTGGCCTATGTTCAGGTCAAGCCAGGTGAAAAAATATCCGAGGACGAACTGAAAGCGTTTTGCAAGGACAAGATTTCCTTTCACAAGATTCCGGCGTTTTTTTTCTTTGTGGACGAATATCCGACGACCGCCAGCGGCAAGATTCAGAAATACAAGCTGCGGGAAAGCGCCACTCAGGTTCTGAAACGCGAAGAAGACGCAAAAATACAGATGGCCTAATCTTAACGGACAGGGCGGCGAATCTTTGCCGCCCTGTTTTTATTTCAAAAATGTTTTTTATCCTTTCAGAGCCGCCAAACCATCATTTTTAGCCTGTCAACCTTCCGCCGAAAACACCGAAAGGCTCAAAACGAGTGTTAATCCGGTCGGACTTCCATTTCCGAGCCGGCCTGCCTTGAATGATCGGCGAGACCATGATAAAGAAACCCGTAATAACCATTTTCAGGCAATGATCACCAGTTTCAGGAGAATCCCCAAATGGCAGAAAAGATCGAATGGATCAAGACTCATTGTTCCTGCATGGATCATGGGGGCTGCGGAGCCAGGGAAGACGGCCAGTGGAAACCCGTAACCTGGGAAAAAGCCCTTGACGTGATTTGCGAGAATATGCCTGGAAGCCGTGATGAAGCCATCGGGACTGACGTTTGATGCATTTTGGCGGAAAGGATAAAGGAACCCGCGCCGATTTGTCGGATCCATCCCCTGACCGCAATAAAAACCGGGATCGAAGAAGGA
>CAIVVZ010000088.1 GCA_903909505.1 uncultured Desulfobacteraceae bacterium | reverse complement strand
GACTCCGCAATCCGGTTTCTGCTGACATCCGGAGTCCTTTCGTATCTGACCTGGTTGAAAATGTTCGCCATTTTCCGATATTCCCTGGTCATTGAACTGCTGGCCCCGCTGGGAATCTGGCTGATTCTGGATCGGATGATCCGCAGCCGCATCGCAAGACATGCGGCCGCAGGGGCAAGTTTGCTGATACTTCTGGCCACCCTGAGCCCCGCCGACTGGGGGCGGGTGTCCTGGGGCGAGGATTATTTCGGCGCGAAACTGCCCGTCATTGAAAAACCGAAAGACACCCTCGTTATCATGACCGGAGCAGACCCCTCATCCTACCTGATCCCCTTGTTTCCCAAAGCCGTTCGATTTGTTCGCATCCAGAGTTATTTCACCGGGCCGTCCAGTCATCCCAACGGCTATGACCACTTGATGGAAAGTATTATTTCCAGACACACCGGCCCCATGCATGTTCTTTACCGGTCCTATGAAAATCTCGGCGCCATCTCGGCGCTTGACGCGTATGGGTTGGACCTGGAAAGCAATTCCTGCCAGGCTTTCAAACCGCATATCGAATCCAATTTGCTGTATCCGCTTTATTTTTGCGGGGTATCCAAAAGGCATGACCATGAATGAATTTCAAGATTCGGCCGGCTATCGGGTGGCGGTTCTGGTTCCCTGTTTCAATGAAGAAAAAACCATTGGAAAGGTGGTCGGGGATTTTCGGAAGGCGTTTCCCGATGCCGGAATTTATGTCTACAACAACCAATCCACGGACCGGACCGCTGAAATCGCAACAGCAGCCGGAGCCACAGTTCGGGATGAAACGCATCCGGGCAAAGGCAATGTTGTCCGACGGATGTTTGCGGACATCGAATCAGACATTTATGTCCTGGTGGACGGGGACGACACCTATCACGCCCCCAGCGCACCCGAAATGGTCCGAAAACTCATCGCGGAACGCCTGGACATGGTGGTCGGCACCCGGCTCAGCGATTATTCGGCGAATGCATTCCGCCTGGGGCACCGGTTCGGCAACGACCTGTTGACCGGATTTCTCGGGATGCTGTTCGGCAGAAACTGTACGGACATTCTTTCAGGCTACCGGGTGTTTTCCAGAAGATTTGTCAAATCCTTTCCGGCGGTTTCCAAAGGATTTGAAACCGAATCGGAGCTGACGGTTCATGCCCTTGAACTGCGAATGCCCATCGGAGAACTGACCACCCCGTATCAAACCCGGCCGGAAAACTCGGTCAGCAAACTCAGGACCTATCGGGACGGCATGCGTATCCTCTTCATGATCCTTGTCATGTTCAAGGAAGAACGGCCCCTGACCTTTTTTTCCCTTGTATTTGGATTTCTGTCCGTGTTATCGCTGGCACTGGCATATCCGGTTCTGATTACCTATTTACAAACCGGTCTGGTGCCCCGCTTTCCAACGGCCATTCTTTCAACCGGAATTATGATTCTGGCATTTCTCAGCCTGACCTGCGGATTTATTCTGGACACGGTGACACGCGGCAGACGGGAGCTGAAACGATTGATTTATCTGTCTATTCCAGCCGTAGGGGAATAGGCTTTCCGGGTAATAAACCAAAAATGACCTAAAACGCCTTGTCCGAAGCTTGTTTGATACGATCCTCACGCTGTCGGGCTTCTTCTTTTTCGATATTCAGAAGTTCTTCAAGGCTGTTTACATAATAGATCACGATGTGATATTCAGGTTTTCCATACCGGTCACTCTCAACGGAAACCAGTAGCAAATCGTTATTTTTTTTCCAGAAACTGGCTTTGAGTGGCGATTTCAAACCCTGAATCTCTTCCGGAGGGCCATATTTCTGGTGAAGCGCATCGATGATATTGGCGCCGTCATGCGACACGGTAATGCTGAAGTACAAGGGCCTCTGGGAGTACCCTGAAAATACCATTTCGACATATGTGAAGGGTACACCCACTTTCCGGGCATACCGGTACATCAGCTTGGTGGTATTGTGCTCGATACGCTCACGGGGAGGGTAATTCAACGCAAGGTTCAGTGCGTGGAGTT
Source organism: uncultured Desulfobacteraceae bacterium (assembly GCA_903909505.1). GTDB lineage: Bacteria > Desulfobacterota > Desulfobacteria > Desulfobacterales > Desulfatirhabdiaceae > RAAP-1. The sequence goes on along the minus strand of CAIVVZ010000088.1, from coordinate 2,775 downwards.
CCGGAAAATACGCAGATAAAAACTCCGGATTGTTGACGGTCAAATCAATCTGGCCCCGATAGGCTATTGCATCGGATCCCAAACGGTCGCTTAAGGCGCTTCGGACAGCGCTGCTGAGTCGGGTGTTGGACCCGAGATCAAAAAAAGTAAAACTTTCAGGCAGTTCTTTGACAAGCTGACTGTTTATTGAAGCTGACTGGCTGTAATTTTTTTCCCAATACACCCCGGCCAATACTGCCAGAAGAAGAACAATAACTGAAATCCCCGCGACCCATTTATTGATTTTCGGCATTGACATAATGTTCAAAACTCCTTAACACCTCTGATTTCCGGATACCCATTCCCGGCACCTGTTATTGATTCTCATACAACAAGTTGTCGTGAAAATCAAAAAAGATAAATTGATTTCATCATCCCGTTGATATATGAACTTGAAACCATGTTAAGCTCTTCGTGGGACAACCTCAAACAAAAAAGGAAAAAAAGATGAAAAAAGATGAACTGATTCAGCAGATGGCAGAAGGGGCGGGCATTACCAAGATCCAGGCGGCAAAATCATTAAATTCGCTTGTTGAGGGAATTTCCGGCGCGCTCAAGGAAAAGGACGGCAAAATCACCTTGATCGGCTTTGGTACATTTTTAAAAGTTCACCGAAAAGCCCGGCAGGGCGTCAATCCCGCCACCGGCGCCAAAATCCAGATCAAGGCCACCGACGTGGTCCGATTCAAAGCGGGGAAAACCCTTAAAGATACCGTAGCGTAAATGAATTGCCTTGTTGTCGTCGCAGAGAAGGCAGGCAGTCGCATCCGCTTTCTGCCTTCTCTGCTTGAAACACGACACCATCGCCAGGAGGTTTCTGAATGATTTTCGAAAAACCCGGCGCTTCCAACACGGACCCGGCCCTGGCCGCTGCCTTCCAGAGAGGAAAAGAGCTGGGTCTTGAGGAAGTGGTTGTCAGTTCATCATCGGGGAAAACCGCTTACAAGGCACTCGAAGTTTTTGCCGGCTTTCGCCTGACCGTTGTTACCTATCACTGCGGATTCCGGCAGCCCTTTAAAACCGTCATGCCCGATGGCGTCAAACGCGATCTGGAAAAAAAAGGCGCCACGGTGATTACGGCCACCCATGCCCTATCCGGCGTGGAACGCTCCATATCCAAAAAATATCAAGGGCTGTATCCCGCCCTTCTGATTGCCGACACCTTAAGATTATTCGGCCAGGGAACCAAGGTGGCCGTGGAAATCTCCATCATGGCAGCCGACGCGGGAGCCCTTTCCGGAGCTGACATTGTCGCCATCGGCGGCACCGCAAAAGGGGTGGACACGGCGCTGATCATCCGGCCGGCCAACCAATCGGACATTTTTACCGATTTATGTATTCGTGAAATTATCTGTAAACCCCGGACATGGGGATGAAAGGCAATTATTGAAGGTTATTGATTTACGCAGCGACACGGTTACCCTACCGACCCCGGCCATGCGGGCGGCAATGGCTGCCGCGCAAGTCGGCGATGATGTTTATGGAGAAGACCCCACGGTCAACCGGCTACAGGCCATGGCTTCGGAAATGCTTCAAAAAGAGGCGGCATTGTTTGTCTCCAGCGGCACCCAGGGCAATCTTCTGGGACTACTCAGCCACTGCGAGCGCGGAGATGAATATATCGTGGGACAGCAAGCCCATACCTACCGGTATGAAGCCGGCGGCGGCGCGGTCCTGGGAAGCATTCAACCCCAACCGCTTGACTTTCTGCCCGATGGAACCCTGGATCTGGACCGGATTCAAACACTCATCAAACCCGATGATTTTCATTTTGCAAAAACCCGGCTGCTCTGCCTGGAGAATACCCAGGCCGGCAAGGTGCTTCCCATGGACTATCTGGCTCGGGCATTTGCCCTTGCCGGTTCCCATGGCTTGGGACTTCATCTGGACGGGGCCAGAATATTCAATGCAGCCGTGAAGCTGAAAGTTCCGGTTCATGAGATTGCACGCCATGCCGACACGGTCTCGGTTTGCCTGTCCAAGGGTCTTGGCGCGCCCGTCGGATCTCTTCTTTGCGGTCCGGCGCACCTCATTCAAAAGGCGCTTCGATGGAGAAAAATGCTGGGGGGCGGTATGCGGCAGGCGGGAATTCTGGCGGCAGCGGGAATTGTCGCGCTCACATCCCACGTTGAACGCCTTGCGGAAGATCATGATCATGCGGCGTTTCTGGCACGGGAACTCTCTGAGATTGCCGGGATTCGAATCGATCTTGACGCGGTTCAGACCAATATGGTGTTTATGGAGACGCCTGCCCCGTCCAGCGCCTTGCTGACATCTTTTTTAAAAGACCACGGCATTCTGGTCAGCGGAAGAGGCAGTTTTCGACTCGTAACCCACTTGGATATCACGGCATCCGATATTCAAAAAGTGATTGATGCTGTCAAGGAATTTTTTATTCAAAATCCTTCGTGATTTTTTTTATCACCCGTCACGACCATCCGGTTCATCAGATTGTTTCCGTGAAAAAAAACCAACGAACCATTTTCGCCTGCCAGTCCTGCGGATACCAGACTCCGAAATGGATGGGAAAATGCCCGGAATGCGGCGCGTGGGAAAGCCTTGTCGAAGAAGGGGATTCATTTGCACAGGTCGGCTCCCGCTTTTCTTCATCGCGGTCCAAACCCATTCCCATCGATCAGGTGGTATGCGACACCGAAGAGCGGCTGCCAAGCGGCATCGGGGAATTTGACCGGGTACTGGGGGGCGGCCTGGTAAAAGGTTCGCTGGTTCTTATCG
>CAIVVZ010000087.1 GCA_903909505.1 uncultured Desulfobacteraceae bacterium | reverse complement strand
GAAAAACCGTAAATAAGGTGAAAGGAGTAATCAGGAGATGAAAAAGCAATCCCTGTACCTGCTTGTTTCTGTACTGGTTCCCTTGTGCATACTGGTTGTTGCCGGCGCTCAGGAAAATATGACAGCCGTGGACAACAGCGTTTTTGGAAAACCCGAGCGGACCCGGGCCGTGTTCCGGCACGAATCGCATAATGAAAAAGCCAAAATCGACGATTGCAATGAATGTCACCATGTTTACAAGGGCAGGAAAAAACTGGAAGACGCGTCTTCAGAGGACAAGCGATGCTCCGACTGTCACGGTCCAACCAATTCCGGCGGAGCACCTTCACTCAGAAAGGCCTTTCACCTCAATTGCAGGGGATGTCATGAAAAATCCGGCAAGGGGCCGGTGATGTGCGGAGAGTGTCATCTTAAAGAAAATAGACGATAGGCAATGGGTGATAGGTTTTCACCCTCACCTTAACCCTCGACGATTGAGGAGAATGCAATGGCGAAAAAAATCATGATCATCGATGATGACCCCATCATCGTGAAGTACCTGGTCACCTTGTTTTCGGACAATGGATATGAAACATGCAGCGCATCGGACGGGGTTCAGGCAATGGAGGCCGTAAAAACAGCGTGCCCGGATTTGATCACTTTGGACCTGGAGATGCCCCAGGAATGGGGATCGCGGTTTTATCGAAAGCTTTCCAAGGATGAAGAACTGAAAAAAATACCCGTGATCGTGATCAGCGGTTTGGCCGGCCAGCACGCAGTGAAAGATGCCGTGGCGTTCGTCAGAAAACCGTTTGATCCGGATAAATTGATGGGGATTGTGAAAAAAACGATCGGATGATGTCTGAGAACCCAAAACCATTGATAAAAATAGAAAAAGGAGGGGCTGATGGCGGAAGAGATCAAAATCGGCTGTGCCCGACCCACCGGCGGGCTCGTGGGTGATCCCGATGAACCGAAACGAGAACCCTTATCCAAGACAACTGTAAAGGAGGAACGTAACATGATTCAGGTCGGAAGAAAAGCGCCGGATTTCACGGCACCGGGCTATCAAAATGGAAAATTCATTTCCGTGAAACTTTCCGAATATCTGGGAAAATGGGTCGTACTCTGTTTCTATCCCGGTGACTTTACCTTTGTCTGAGCCACGGAAATTTCGGCAGTTGCCGAAAAGCATGCAGAATTTGAAAAACTGGGCGTTCAAATATTGTCCATGAGCATCGACAGCGTATTTGTGCACAAAATGTGGGATGATCATGAACTGTCCAAAATGGTCGATGGCGGGATCCCGTTTCCCATGCTGTCCGATGCCGGCGGAAAGGTTGGGACGGCTTTCGGTGTATATGACGATAACGCCGGGGTGGAAACCCGCGGCCGCTTTATCATTGATCCGGACGGCGTTGTTCAGGGTTTTGAGGTCCTGACGCCGCCGGTTGGAAGAAACGTCGGGGAAAGCCTTCGCCAGATTCAGGCCTTCCAACTGGTGAGGGAGAGCAAGGGGACCCAGGCCACACCTTCAGGCTGGCGTCCCGGCAAGCTTGTGCTGAATCCCGGACCTGATCTGGTCGGCAATGTCTGGAAAGTGTGGAAAACAAACATGGCATTTGATTGATTGTGGACTCATACCAAGCTGCAATCAATATATTAATTTACGGTACTATTATCGCCGAAGAGGGTCACTTCTGGGAGATCCATATGCGTCGACCAACTTTATTGCCTGAAGAGACAGCGGAACATCTCAAACTATTGCTGAAGCAGGCAAAGACAAAGTCCGAATTCCAACGAATCCAGGCGGTCTATCTTCGTGTTGCAACAAATATGAAAACGGAAGATATCGCTGATGCTTTAGGCTGGCATCCCGGAACAGTTCGCAACATCCAGTCAGCCTTTCTTCGGAAAGGTACGGAGACTTTTCATGTAGCGTTACGCGGCGGCAGACACCGAGAAAATCTTTCCATTGAAGAAGAGGATGCCTTGATTGCTCCCTTTCTCTCAGATGCAATGGAAGGTGGCGTTATCGTGGTTTCAGAAATCAAGGCCGCCTACGAACAAAAGTTTGGCCAGTCAGTCCACACGTCTACTGTGTATCGTATACTATCACGGCATGATTGGCGTAAGATCGTTCCCCGACCACGGCATCCCGAAGCAGATATCGCGGCCCAAGAGGCCTTATAAAAACTTCCCTAAAATCCTCCAGGAGGAAGTAGCCAAGCATCCAGAAGGCTACGCCGCCGTCCGGATCATATTTCAGGATGAGGCGCGTTTGGGCCGTATCAACAGATCGAGAACCTGTTGTGCGCCAAAGGCGATCAGGCCGGTTGTTGATTTCTCAAGTGGTCCGGGGCGATTGAGATTGACAGAATAAAGGAGGGATGAGTATGTATTTCAAGCAGATCACTGTTGAAGGAATGGGGTGTCTGTCTTACCTTATCGGCTGTCCTCAGGCCAAAGTCGCCTGTGTCGTAGATCCCAAACGGGATGTGCAGGACTACATCAATCTTGCCCGCGACAACGGGATGAAAATCACGCATATCTTTGAAACCCATGTCCATGCCGATCATGTCAGCGGCAACCAGGAACTGCGTTCCCGGACGGGTGCCAAAATTTGTTTCATGGAGAATTCTCCGGTTGCCTTTGATCACATCGACCTCAAGGAAGGGCAGAGAATGGCTTTTGGCAGTGCCATGCTCGAATTTCTGAAAACCCCGGGCCACACCCCGCATTCCATGTCGATTCTGGTTACGGATATGATCCGCAGCATGGAGCCCTGGCTGGTGCTGACCGGAGACTGCCTTTTTGTCGGAGACATCGGCCGCCCGGATCTGGCCGGAAAAGAACTGATTGATGAACAGACGCGTAACCTGTACAACTCCCTGTATCACAAATTGGGCAATATGCCGGCTAACCTGGAGATTTTCCCCGCGCATGGTGAAGGCTCTCTCTGCGGCAAGGGGATGAGTTCCAAATCGAGCTCAACCATTGGGTTTGAGAAAATCAACAATCCTGTTTTAAACCTTACGGCAGAGACTTTTGAAAAACAGATGAAGCAAAGTTTTCCGGAACGGCCCAAGAGCTTCTCCCATATTATCCAAACGAACAAAAACGGAGTGCCGCTTCTGAATCGATGCACGATCACCCGAGACATGAGTCCCTGTCAGGTCAAGGATCAAATCGATCGCGGTGCGCTTATTCTGGACACACGGGATACGGCAGCCTTTGGAGGGGTTCACATTCCCGGTTCCATCAACATCGGCTTCGCCAAACAGACCGCCAACTGGATCGGTATGGTCATCGATCCGAACGCCAAACTGATTTTGATTGTTTCGGACGAAGAAGCCTATGCAAACATGACTGTACACCTTCACAGAATCGGTTACGATAATATCATCGGCTATCTCTATAGCGGCATGGCAGCCTGGCAGGAAGCGGGATATCCGATTCATCAGCTCTGGCAGATTTCAACGGAAAAGCTGAGCAATAAACTTAAAACCGGCAAATACGATTATTTATATGATGTGAGAATCCCGTCGGAATGGTCAACCGGCCATATCCGGCAAGCAAAGCATCTGCCGCTGACAGCGCTGCTTAATAATGCGCTCAAAATCCCCAAAGACAAGGAAATTATCGTTACCTGCGGCGTCGGATACCGGGGAAATATCGCGGCAAGCTTCCTGCAGAGCCAGGGTTTTCAGCACGTACACAGTCTGGCGGGCGGCATGAAAGCGTGGACAAACAGTGGGCAACCCATGTCCATATAGTTGTGGAAAGACCATCAGGGCCATACCGTATTCCTGAACCCGTCCTCAAAAACGAAACGCCGGAATACCGGATATGGTTTGTCTGAGCTGAGCGGACATTTCTGAACGGCTCTTAACTGCAACCGTTGCGATAACTTGGTGAATTCAAGAACTTTCATTGTCGGACTGGCATGTAATTTGCTTTAATGTTGTTCAGGAAATTACTTGCCATAATCTCCTAATGTTTTGTTATATGTTTTTACCTCCTTGCCGTGCAAATCGGTCCCTCGGAAATGGTTTTGGGACCGATTTGCTATTTCAAAGATTTGATTCCGTACAACAAGTTGCAAAATTTATTTTGTGGCAATATATTTACCTTTAAATACTTGAGGTTATATGAAGTTATAATTATTAAATGAGGACGATTTCAATGCCGATTTATGAATATGAGTGTGAAAAATGTGCATACTGCTTTGAGAAATTGGTTTTTGTGGGAGATGATATCCCTGCCGAATGTCCCGAATGCAGATCTATGGAATTAAAGAAACTGATCAGCGTTGCCGGTCTCATCGGTGCAGGTACCGGCAACGCCTGCAGTTCAATTTCTCCAAAGGGTTTTTCCTGAGCCAGTTAATCATTATGCAACGGTCTGTTGCAGCAAATGAAATTAAATTCATGCGATAAAAACAAGAAATGCCATGACTCAAAAAACAGTATTGATCGACTATCGCGGCGACTGCTGAAAAGGCTTTCTGGACGTAGCTTTACGTCTTTCCAATCTTGACGCAGGAGATCGGTTCACCTTTATCTGCTCACCCGGGCAGGAGGCCAGGATGGCCAAGGTTGTTGCCTGCCGGAACGGCCGGATTGATAAAAGACAGCCGGAAACAGAGGGGATCGTTTTAACCGTGAGCAAAAAAACGATATAGTTTCTGCCCGCTTTAAAAATGAGAGCACTGGATGGAAATCAAAAGTGGCCAGGTTGCGTATCGTATCCCTAATAACCAGAGCTACGCATCGTAACCACAAAAAGGATAAAAATGAATTGGGAAAGTGCATCAATCATCCGGATCGTGAAACCAGTTACTTGTGCATGAAACATGACAAATATCTGTGTGAAGAATGCCTTAAATGCGGGGATCCGAATATCTATTGCAAGTTTCGGCCATCATGTATGATAGTTGCTGTTGAATTTCAAAATTAGAATTGCTGCAAGAAAAAAGGGCGCATTCCCGCGCTCAGCTTTCACGAAAACCAGTTGTTTTCACACTAACGCT
>CAIVVZ010000086.1 GCA_903909505.1 uncultured Desulfobacteraceae bacterium | reverse complement strand
GTTAAATAATCTAAAGCAAACGGTTTCATTTAATTGCGGCGACTCTTTTAATATCAATACGTTAAACATCCATCCATTTTCAATTTCCCATGATGCCGCGGATCCGGCAGGCTTTACGATCGCTCTGAATCAAAAAAAGATTGGAATCGTCACAGATCTGGGAATTGCAACGGCAATGGTCAAGCACCATCTGCAATCGTGCGATTTGCTGATTCTGGAAGCCAATCATGATCCGGACATGCTGATCAGCGGCCCTTACCCCTGGCATTTGAAGCAACGGGTCAATGGCAGAACCGGTCATCTTTCCAACCGGGATTCCCGGATTCTCCTTGAGGAAATTCAGCACCACCAGCTTCAGCATGTCATCCTGGCCCATTTAAGCGAAACTAACAACACCCCGGAAAAAGCCCTGGCTGAAGTCTGCCGGGCCATCAATCCCTTTTATACGCAATTGACTGTTTCATCTCAGGATATCTGCAGCCAGCTCGTGCTGCTTAATTCATCACCATCTGAATCTCTGGAGGTTTGTAATGTTTAAAATTGTTCAACGCAAGGAAATGGCAGGCGGAACCATCGTCCTCAATGAAATTGAGGCACCCCTGATTGCCAAAAAAGCAAAACCCGGACAGTTCGTGATTCTGAAGGCCAATGAAGCCGGAGAGCGTATTCCGCTGACGATGGCGGATACCAACCCGGGAAAAGGGACCATCACCATCATCTACATGGTGGTCGGAAAAAGCACTGCCATATTTAAGTCCTTAAATGTCGGAGAAGGCTATCAGGATGTCATCGGCCCGCTCGGCAAGCCCACCCATCTTGAAAAGTTGGGAACCGTAGTCTGTGTGGGCGGTGGAACGGGAATTGCCGTCCTTAACCCCATTACGCGGGGTCTTAAGGAAATCGGAAACAACGTCATCAGCATCATCGGCGCCCGAAGCAAAGACATTCTCATCCTGGAAGATGAGATGAAGGCGGCTTCCCACAAGCTTCACGTGTGTACGGACGATGGCTCGTACGGACATCACGGGTTTGTGACCGAGGTGCTCAAACAGGTTCTGGAAAAAGAGGATGTCAAGCTGGTGGTCGCCATCGGACCGGTTCCCATGATGAAGTTCGTATCCAAAATCACCAAAGACTTCAATGTGCCAACCATGGTCAGCCTGAATCCGATTATGGTGGATGGAACCGGCATGTGCGGCGGATGCCGGGTTTCGGTTGGCGGGGAAACGAAATTTGCCTGTGTGGACGGGCCTGAATTTGATGGACACAAGGTGGATTTCGATGAGCTGATGCGACGGCTTCAGGCTTACTGTGAAGATGAAAAAAAGTGCTATAATGATTATTGCACCCTTCAGCAGGCTTAAACTTAATTACGAATTCGTAATTATTCAGGAGGATTTATGGCGGAAAAAGCAGAAACCAAAAAAATGACTCCCCGGCAGGCCATGCCGGAGCAGAAACCAGAAATCAGAAGACGAAATTTTAAGGAAGTTCCCACGGGCTACACCATGGAACAGGCCATGACGGAAGCCAGCAGATGTCTTCAGTGCAAAAAACCCGGCTGCGTTGAAGGTTGTCCGGTGGGTGTGGACATTCCCGGGTTCATCAACCTGATTACCAAAGGGGATATGACCGGCGCCATCCGCAATTTGTGGGGGAAAAACAGCCTTCCCGCCGTCTGCGGCCGGGTATGCCCCCAGGAGATTCAGTGCGAAGGATTCTGTATCGTGGGCAAAAAAGGGGATGCGGTTGCCATTGGAAACCTGGAACGGTTTGTAGCGGATTACGAGCGGATGCACGGTACCGGCGAGCTGCCGCCCAGAGATAAACCGACCGGCAAAAAGATCGCGGTCGTGGGCTCCGGACCATCGGGCCTTACGGTAGCGGGCGATCTGGTTCGCAAAGGCCATGAGGTTGCGGTTCTCGAAGCGTTTCACAAACCCGGCGGCGTTCTGGTTTACGGAATTCCGGAATTCAGGCTTCCCAAGGAAATCGTTTTTTCAGAAGTGGCCTTTCTGGAGAAACTCGGCGCCAAAGTGGAATGCAATCAGGTGGTGGGCAGAACCGTATCCCTGGATGAACTTTTTGAAGAAGGGTACGACGCCGTTTATCTGGGCGTGGGAGCCGGCCTTCCCAAATTCATGAACATTCCGGGCGAAAACCTGATCGGCATCCTTTCCGCCAATGAATACCTCACGCGGGCCAACCTCATGAAGGCCTACCTGTATCCGGAGGTGGACACCCCGATTCCCCTGGGCAAAAACGTCGTGGTTCTTGGGGCTGGAAACGTGGCCATGGACTCTGCGCGAACCGCCATGCGACTTGGCGCTGACAGCGTCCGCATCGTCTATCGCCGGTCCCGCGACGAAATGCCAGCCAGAAAGGCTGAAATTCATCATGCGGATGAAGAAGGCATTGAATTTTTTCTTTTGACCGCACCCACCCGTTTTGTCGGCGATGAAAAAGGCAGGCTCACCGGCATGGAATGTCTCAAGATGGAATTGGGAGAACCGGATGCATCCGGCAGAAGGCGACCCATTCCGGTAAAGGGTTCGGAGTTTATGATGGATTGCGATCTGGTGATCGTTGCCGTGGGCGCCGGCGCCAACCCGCTGCTGACCCAGACGACTCCGGACCTGGCGCTCAACAAGTGGGGATACATCAATGCGGATCCCGAAACCGGAAAAACCACCAAAAAAGGGGTCTGGGCTGGAGGCGACATCGTCACGGGATCTGCTACCGTTATTCTGGCGATGGGTGCCGGCAGAAAGGCGGCTGACTCCATTCACAATTATCTGACCTGGGGATGGTAACCAATCGACCATCAGACATCGAAACCCTTCTAACTTCGGAATCAGGCGAGAATTCATGCCTGATGAATTGATTGATCGTATGTGACTCCCTATCCTGAACACCGGGATAGGGAGTTTTTTTGTAAACTGGCAGGCGCGTCATGACCCTGTCAGTTTACAAAATAACGGTCTCGGCCATTGTTCTTGGCTGCTCTAATTATGAGAATTTCCATTGGAGCTCGGACATCCCGCCGAGATATTTTCAGGTAAAAGGCTTGTGAACATGTGTGTGGAATCAATATTTTTTTCATACGATACGGAAAGAAGTAATCAAGGAAACCGCAGGGTCCGGTCCAAATGGCGGCTGTGGACCGTCATCACGGTGTGCCTGCTTCTTGCGGTTCCGATGACAGCCAGCGCGGACAGAGTTTCTTTCCCGCTGCGAATTGACTATAAGCTGCTGCGTTCCCTGGTAATCCAGACCGCATTTACATCGCCCGGACAGAGCGCGATTCTGGATGATGAATCCGACCCTTGCAGGAAAATCACCATTTCGGAGCCCCGTTTTTTTGTAAAAAATACAAAGTTTCAATTTGAGACACGCCTAAAGGTAACCGCCGGTACGGAGTTTGCGGGAAAATGCATGATGCCCGTTGCCTGGGAAGGCTATCTGATTTTGTTCCAGACGCCCAGGGTCGATCGGAAGACATGGATCCTTTCTTTCGAAAGCCAGGATTCGGAGCTCTTGAATACCCACCATGACCCGACGAAACTGCCGGATATGATCTGGGAGATTATCGAAACTCAGGTTTTTGACTATCTGAAGCGCATCACGGTCAATCTGGCGCCGCCAGTATCTGACCTGAAATCCTTTTTGCTCCCCCTGTTCGATGAAGAGGCTGCGGATCGGGCCCGGCAAATGCTGGATAGCCTGCGGCCAGGAAAAATCGAGATACTGCCGGAAGCCCTGACCGTTGATCTTTCAGCAGAAGCTGAAAAAATCGAAAAGGAAACTAGATCCGGTATTCCGGAAACTATTTCTGAAGAAGAACTGGCATCATTTGTCAGCACCTGGGAAGCTTGGGATGCATTTCTGGTTCAGATATTTCAGTCCCTATCCCAAAAACCCCTGTCTGCGGATGAACGCCGAATCATTTTCAGCACCCTTCTGGATGCCCGGCATCGGTTCGTTCAGGAGCTTTCCGAAAAGACGACCTCCAAACGGGATTTTGTCCGGGAACAGTTTGTCACGGCATGGCAGCAGCTTTCTCCGGTATTTCGAAACCATCTGGGAAATGAGCCATCCAAGGCCCTTCTGGGATATCTGGCGTTTTTCACGGCCGCCGACGCCCTCTCCGGCCTGGATCAACTGGGTCCATCATTCGGGTTTGAAATCAGTCGAAACGGCCTCATTCGCCTGGCAAAACTTCTGGGCGAAAAGGGCTCTCCCATTGAGTTGTTATACCAGAGCGACGTCGATCCGGTTCTCCGGGATGTCCTGGGTATGGGAGCACCGATCATTGTGGCCGGTCCGGCCTTTGATGCGGAATCGATCGGAACAGGGCTGCCGGAAATCGAAGAAGAGATCATTCCAAATCCGGAAAAAACAGAAGCCATGGATTTGTCCAAGGCAGTCCTTTCCTTTTTCCTGAAACCCTGCTGGGCGGAAGACAACATCCGGGATGCCGAAATTGCCGCAATCCGGCAATGGGTGCTTTCGCCGGACAATTTTGAGGACTGTCTCGAGCAGATCAAGATCATGTTAAAGGAAGCTGTTGATGAAACGCTGAAAAAGAATACGATTCCTGCCGCCTATCAGCCGGTTTTTTTGCAGGCCGTATCGGCTACAGGATGGCAGGAGAGCTGTTTTCGCCAATTTCTGAAAAAAAAAGGCAAAATCACCTATCTGCTTTCCTACAACAACACATCCGTGGGCATGATGCAGGTCAACGAGCGCGTCTGGCGGGGGCTGTATGATTTAAAGCACCTTCGCTGGAATATCCGCTACAATGCACGGGCCGGCTGTGAAATCCTGGAACAGTATTTCACCCGGTTTGCGCTGTCCAGTAAACAGGCCAGCAAGCTGGATCCAGATACCCTGGCCTGCGCCTTATACGCCATGTACAATAGCGGACCCGGAGATTTTCAAAAATTCCTGAAGCGAAAAGCCGGTGGTAAACACCTGCTCACGGACAATCTGTTCCAGGAAAAATACGCATGGGTCAAAAATGACCAGTGGAACCATATCACCAAATGCCTGGGCGGCGCATAAAACCTAAATCTCTATAGTCCTGGGGTCAACCGGCTCACTTTCCAATGCCAGTATTCCGAAGGTATTCCCGTCCCCGGCAATGGTGTTCACCACTTGGACCCGGCCTTTTGTGGCCAGAGAATGTGAAAGGGTCCGGAACGATTCACTGCGATCATCTAATCGATAAACGATGTTGAACGGGTATGCATTGCTTTTTGTTCTATCATTTGTTTAACCATGAAGATTAATTCTCTCGCTTGATCGACATAACCGGATGCTTCATCACACGTTACAAGGATGAGTTCTTTGTAATCCCCTTCTTGCCTGGCATCAAAAAGCCGATGTAAAATTTTTGAAAAACGACGGTCAATTTTTCAAGAGAGTATAAACTCTTTATTGAATACAGAGATTATTCCTGAATGTTTGGATGTCCGGATAGAAATACCCTCACTCAGGAAAAGAGATAGCACAGCGTAAAAAGCAGCATAGTATGAACGGTTTACAACTGATCTCAAAGAGAAATTGCCGGTAAGCATGGCTGCTGCGTCCTGTAGTGTTTCTTCAGCCTGCTGAAGACGATAGGACATTAGAATATCTATGTCTGTCATATGACAACTCCCTCACGAAAAATGTTCGTCAGAACCGGTGATGATCGTAAAGGAGAATTCTCAATTTCTTCCCTGGTGAATATCAGCGGAGTAATGACCAAACCGTACTCAAAGCCCGTTTCCCATGTCAAATCATGAATGGTTTCTTTCTGATTCCTATCCAGTGATTCAACTTCCAGAAATACATCCATATCCGAGTAGTTGTCTCCCTCTCCTCTTGCCCTGGAACCAAATATGCGCAGATCAATGAGCGAGATTTTTTCTGATAGCCGTGTTTTCAATATTTCAGCAATGATACGGTCGGTTGTATCCATTCGTTCCTCCGGTGTCTGTTTACATTCGAAATCGAATTGGGATCGATTTATAAAAACATGTTAACCTATCGTTCCTGCAACGATTTCAGGCGATTTCCGGTTCAGACATCACGAATGAATTTCAAAAATTCAAAAAGACTCGATTTGCCTGATCCATTGACGCCGACAATAACTTGCAAGGGGCTGAAACGAAAATGCATGTCTTCAAAAGGCCGATAACCTTTTGAAAGAAGCCATAAGCGGCAGTTTCAGGTTTATTGATAGCTTGGGCAGTGTATAGAATTTCTTGTTTTGTTTGATGTTGACCCACAACAGGCGGACTGTCTCCGGGCCGGGATTGACCCACTGGCCCGGCGTTTCGGTGGTCCAGGTAGATGATGTCTCCGAGTTTGAGAGTTTAGTCGGTTGAATTGACAGTCAGGTGAAACTCGCCGAACGTCCGCAAATGAAGGACAAACGGCTTCCCTGTAAACTTTTTCCGACGTTGCCAGCTTTTGGTTTTGCGGCAAAAGTTGTTACAAAACTCATATTGACAAACGTAACCCAATAGGTTACGCATGGCAAATGATAAAATCTTTCAAACATAAAGGATTAGAGGATTTCTATTATACCGGTGACGAGAAAGGGATTAAACCGGATCATGCTGACAGACTTTCACGAATCCTTGACCGACTGAATGCAGCAAGTCAAATAAAAGATATGAATTATCCAGGTTCCTTTCTCCATCAATTGACCGGGAATAAAAAAGGTCTTTGTGCAGTGAAAGTGTCCGGCAATTGGCGTGTTTTCTTTAAATTTATTGATGGCCACGCCTATATTGTCGATTACGATGATTATCATTGAGAGGTATTATGATGAAAAGAATGATAAGACGCCCAACACACCCGGGCCATATTATAAAAGAAGATTATCTTTTGCCGCTTTCCTTGACAATCAAGGATATGGCTGAAAAGCTGGGGATTTCCAGAAAAACATTATCGAAAATCATCAATGAAAGAGGGGCAGTTACCTCGGATATGGCTTTACGTTTAGCACGTGCTTTTGACACCACTCCCGATTTTTGGCTTAATTTACAAAAAAACTATGATTTATGGCAAGCGGGAACGGCATCAAAAGAATGGCGGAAGGTAAAACCATTCCCTCCTCAAATGCTCCATCCGGGAGTATGATAAGAACGCACTTATTTGATGTTGACCCACAGCATGCGGGCTGTCTCCTGGCAGGAGTTGACCCACTGACCGGGCGTTTCAGTGGTCAGACAAATCAGTCCTCCGGGTTTGAGGGGGTAGTCTGTTGAATTGACGGTCAGGTGAAGCTCGCCGGACAGGAGATAACCGAATTCCTGTCCTTGATGAACCGGACATCGCCTTTTAGTTTGGCATGGACATTGTAAAATATCTCCATGACGTTGTGCGTATTTTTTGGATCTTCCACGCACACAATCTTACACGGCCATGGCGCACCCTGACCCTCGTAGAATTTCAGAAAAACAGTCGAGTCCGCCCAGAAGTTCATCCAGATACCGAACCCCGTGGATACGGCTGCGGAATTGTCTGGGCCGGGCAATTTTCCTATCATGTCACACCTCGTTTGTTTAATGATCCGTCAGGGACAGCAGATTTTTATTGATGGCGATGCTGTAGCACGACTGAAGCCATTCGTGTTGTCCACTCCG
>CAIVVZ010000085.1 GCA_903909505.1 uncultured Desulfobacteraceae bacterium | reverse complement strand
GGACGGCACTGTCAATCCCCATCTTCTGGTCGCAGCCAAAAGGGTCGGGATTGACGCAGTTTACAAGGTCGGCAGCGCCTGGGCAATAGCCGCAATGGCTTATGGCACCGGCACGGTCCCCAAATGCGATGTCATCGTGGGACCCGGCAATATTTATGTTACCCTTGCCAAAAAAATGGTCGCTGGAACTGTCGGCATTGATATGATCGCAGGCCCCAGTGAAATTCTGATTATTGCCGATGAATCCGCAAACCCGGAATACACGGCAGCCGATCTGCTGTCTCAGGCCGAACATGACCCGATGGCATCCGCCATACTGGTTACCCCCTCGCAAAAAGTGGCAAAACAGGTTACTGAAGCGCTGAGCAGACAGATGAAGGACTTGATGCGTCAGGACATCGCAGAAAAATCGTTAAAAAATTATGGCGCCGTTTTTGTGGTTAAAGACATTGCTTCCGCATTCGATCTTGCCAATGCGATTGCACCGGAGCATCTTGAGCTGCACCTGAATTCCCCTCTGGAATATATCGAACGCATTCGAAACGCCGGAGCCGTTTTCATGGGCCATTATACGCCGGAACCCGTGGGGGATTATATCGCCGGCCCCAATCATGTGCTACCCACATCGGGAACAGCACGGTTCTCTTCCGCACTTTCAGTGGATCATTTTGTTAAAAAAACCAGCTTGATTCACTATTCAGAAGCAGCTTTCAGGCAGGAAGCGCCGGATATCATCCGGCTGGCGGAAATTGAAGGACTCGGCGCCCATGCATGCTCCATCAGGGTTCGGCTGACCTGATTCAGGGCTTGCCAACAGAGGAAAAAAATGTACAGGTTGTGTCAGACAAAAACTTCAGCATCAGAATCCGGTTTTTTGAAATCCGCAGAATATTCTTCAACTCTTTCGGCTTCATCCGGATGATCCCCATCCGCTTCATCTTCATCAATGCCATCTTGAAACTGTTTTTTGATCAGAACCATTTGATCTGGAAATACTTTTTTGGATGTTTCAATGTAATGACGGGCCAGCTTTTCTCCGCCCAACTTCAAATACACCAGCAGGGCGGCTTGAAGCGTTTCGTCTTCCCGCTGCTCGGATGGAATCCGGTTCAATAGCCGCCTGATCGATCCTTGAAACTCATCGGGAATGATCATTTTCTCAGACATACGAATCTCCTGAATTGTTTTTTTCCTCCCTGAAGAAGCCGCGAACCCATTGCGGCCCCTCAAGAAAGGCATTCTACACATAAAGTTCCTATGCCGGAACAAATAAAATTAATCATCAAAATTGCCTTTTGCGCCCTTATCCGCTTCAACAGATAAAACACGGACGGCAATCTTTTCGGGCGTCCAGTCCGAAGGATCTTCTATCCGCCCGGCCTTTGGACCCGGATCATAAGAATTTGCCGCAAGAATAGCCTCAACAGCCAGCGGTGCCGTGTCAGCGGCGTTAAGCACCGTCATCAACATTTGATAAACAAAATCTTCCACCCGTTTGGACATGCGGTCGCGAATCGCCTTTGGCTGGGCCAGGAGTTTACTTTCAAACGGGAGGTTAAGCTTTTTATAATCGCCTTTTTTAAGGCCCTTGGTATCCGCATACGCCACCATCTCCTGCCACAGTTCTTCGGTAACGCCCTGCCCCTGGATCTTGATAAATGTTCCATCCGGGGCCAGAATGGCGTTTCCATAATCATTGACTTCAAGTCCCCAGGAAATCATCTGAAGGGCTGTGGCCACGTTGGCTTTGGTGGTTCGGGTCAGTGAGGCGATTTCCCTGAGACGATCCGAGCTGTTCCCCGATGTGCCATGCTGTGCCCCTGAAATGCAGTAAGGCGCCAGCGCCTCATGGATGCTCTGGGTCAGCCCGACCTGAATCCCCTGATCGCTGGCCTCGATGCCGTGTGTGGTTCCATTGTTCAGTGCAATCCAATCCGGGAAGATGCCATGGGCATTTAAACCCCGAATGAGAAACAGCGCCTCATCCACCGTAGACAGTCCGGATTTGCCTTTGATTTCACCCACCTCGGTTTCAAGTCCCGCCCACTTGGGAATAAATGGAACCAGCGCAAGATTGGCCATCAGGTTTTGGTCATCCGGCATGTGCGAGGCATCAACGGCAATGGAAGTGATACCGGCTTCAAAAGCAGTTGGGATCTCAACCGTGGCCTGCGAAATATCATCCTGGGATTTTATTCCGTAGTGATCTGCGTGAATGGCGACCGGAATGGTGATGCCCATCTCATTGCACAGGGCGTCCACCTGCCGGGCGATGTTCCAGAAATTGACCGCGCAGTAGGTTCCTTCTGACTTGGCGATCTCGATGATGATAACGGAATTGGCCCGCTGGGCAGCAGCAAGCGCGCCCCGAATGACAAAAATATTTCTCCCGTTTGCCGCCATCGCAATGGCTTTGCCTTTGGCCAGCATGGCCCGATCAATATATTTTCCACTGATTATCAGCGCTCTTGAATTGGGAAACAGCTGTGCAATGTTGGGGGGTCTGCCCACATTCAGGGCGGTTTCAAAATCTTTTGGCATTTTATAGGAATGTTCAGTCACGTTAAACCTCCTTTTTGGCTTTTCGTCCATTTTCGAAAGACTGTATTCAATGCCAATGGCATTGAATACAGCATTTACTGACATGAATCCGTTTCTATGCTGGCTCTTATTTCAGACCGTGAAAAATCCGCCAGCCACAGGTGAATCGCTTCCGCCACACCGCCATGGTCGTGGGATGCCACGGAAGTAAATCGGTTTTTCAGTATATCGGGAGCATTGTCAACCAGAAAAGCGGTTCCGGCCCATTCGAGCAAATCTAGATCATTATAATCATTGCCAACGGCCATAACAAGCTCCTTGTCAATATTCAACCGATCGGCAAGCCATGCGGCGCATTGACTTTTACTGACGCCGGGTGCAAAAACCTCAATCCAGGTGGATTTGCCGTCTAAAGGCGAAGTGGATCGAATGACGCTGTAGCCTGTCAATTTCGACCGTAAAGCCGTTAATACGGATGCACTGTTATCATGATTGACCACGGCAAGCAACTGCGAAGCGGATCCGATATTGGAAGACGCATGGTCAAGCGGCATGCAGAATTCGTCGTACCGCGCAAGGCGTCTGTGAAAATCCGGATTGTCCCTACCGGTCCAATAATAGACAAACCGGTGATTATCCGGAATGGGTTGATGAACCATAAAATCGAGGTCAAATTCCATGAATATCTGCACCGCAGATAAAACCGCCCCGGCGTCCAGGTGAATCTTGCGGATCAGGCGGCCATCCGGACAGGTGATGACCCCGGCGCCGGTCGAAAAGATGACATAGTCCACGGGCAGACGGTTTCCGATAGCCGCATTAAAGGAATACAGGGACCTGCCTGTTGCAATGACCCGGACGATCCCTTTTTGCCCCAGGCTGAAAAGCGCATCCAGATCCTGCTTTATCAGGTTTCCGTCCGAATCTAGCAGGGTTCCGTCCAGATCCGTAATCAGCATGGCGCCAGGAAGGAAATCCTTCATGGTTTCTTTCCTGTCAGATTCTGAATATCCTGAACCCATGCCAGAAGCAGGTCCATCTCGCATTTTGGGATCAGGTGATGTCGAATCAGATTTTCATAAGCGTTAATGAGATTGGTTTCAATGGAAAATTGAGATGAAACCGCTCCTTCAACCACATCCATGATTTTTTCCGGATAAAGATAGCAGGGAATTTCCGATTCAAAATCAGACAGATAATGGTGGTCATTGCGATTCTGGACAACGGTTGCGCGGGTAAATCCCAGTGAATAGCCCGCGCTCCAGAGGATCGGTTGGGCCACCAAGCCCCGGATAATATCGGTGGACCGGAAACTGACCGAAGCCGGCAGATACAACAGCGGAAATACCGGCTGAATAAAAGCCGTATTTTGGGAATTAAAAGGTGATACCGTGCCGGTGCCCAGAACCACGGGGGGTTTTAAATCAAAAAAGCAAGGGGTATTTACGGTCATTCGATAAATGGCATCCACATCCGGATCTCCGTCAGCCAGTCCCTGCCAGACCCCGATCCTGACCGGCGCTGTCCGCATGGAGCTGGCAGCCAGACGCGCAGCCGGATCACAGACCCGGTTCAGCGGAAATCCTCTGGGCCAGATGTGCTGATCCGTAAAATAACTGTAAACATTTATAAAACTCATGTCAGGCGGTGTCACCGGGTAGTTGCCGTGAAATTCGGGAATGGACCAATCCGGCTTGGGCATATTGTCGTCATCGGTATCCAGGATGATTTCAGCACCCTGTTGAATGGCAACCAGATAGCCCATGAGTTTTCGGCAATAGTGATTCCAGGGAAGCTTTCGGGAGATCTGAAATTGCGCGCTTTCCTGATCCGCTACCGACAGATACGTTGCCGGATGGCAATTCCAGTCCATGGGTGTTTTTTTATCACCGGCGACCACCACTTTCCAATCGGTAAAGCCTATCCATTTGCGGACCGATGGCGACGCCGGATAAATCGAGGTGATGACAATGGTCTTATGCATGGAGCATATCGTTGAAATGGATCGGCTGGATATGGGGATGCTGCATCATGACATCCAGCAATACTTTCAGAAATTCAAAGGCCGTTTCATTCATTCGCTGATGATGGATCATGATACCGGAGGTTCCGCTTGAGATCCCCGATGAAAGCTCTTTCCAAAGGGATTGCCACCCTGCTTCCGGTGTGGTTTCGCGGCGGGTATGCAGATCGACATTGACTGAGAAATCCGGCAGCCCTTTCGGTGGTCTGGGCATGCTTTGACGATGCCGTGAAACCGCTTTGAATCCATTGTTTTTTAATACAGCCAGGGTTCTGCCGTCACATCGGTTCCAGGGCGGGGTAAACACCGGAGTGAACCGATCTTTCATCAGGTGTTCCAGTTTCTCCCGGCCGCGGACAATATCCTGCTGGATGTCGCCGATGGACCGGACCGGACCGAATTCCTGTTTTTTCCCCTGGATTTCATGAGTAACGTGCCGCCACCCATGCTGATGCCAGCACCATAACCCCGGCGCTTTTTGATCTGTTTTCTGAAAAATATCCCACCGCTGCGGGCTGAGCCAGGAAGGCACCACCGCAAGACATAGCGGCGTTTGGCAGTCGAGAAACAAATCCATTAAGCGAAAAAGCCGTTTTCCAGGAACCCCGATGTCATCGGCACGAAAAAAAAACCGGACAGGCAAGGGAAGTCGGGCCTGATCCAGGGCCTGATCCACACAATCCTGAAGCTGCGGTTTCAAATCCATTAAAGGAGCGTTCCATAAAAGTGAAGGTAAATGGTGCATCAGTCATTCCTTTGTGTTTCCATCCAGGCTTGGATCCAGTCGAGCGAATGAACAGCCCCATCCAGATCAACCGAATATCCGGGACAGGCCCCTTCAGTCAGGTTCCGGGTCATGATTCCGGCCAGCCGTTTCGGCTCAAGATCGGCATCTTCAAGAATCCGCATACCGCCCATTTCGGCAATGCGTTCGGCCCGAAGCCGCTGCTCCCGGTTTTGCGCAAAAGGCCAGACCAGGGAAGGAACCCTGGCTGCCAGAATGTTCATGCAGGTATTGTATCCGGCCATGCTGACAGAAAGATCCGCCGCGGAAAGACAGGCCGTAAAATCGGGAGTAAACCGCGAAACCAAAATCCGATCCGTACCCATTTCCTGAAGGTGCCGAACCGAATCACTTTCCATGAACGGACCGGTAAATACCCACAGATGAACATCCGCTTCAAGCGTTATCATCTCAAATGCCCGAATTACGGCATCCAGAAGCAAAAAGCCCACCTTCCCGCCACCGGCGCTGGCCACAATCAACCTGCTGTCATCGTCAATACCGAATTTATGGCGCATGACCGCCCGATCCCCTTTAAGGGGCCTGGGGGTGACAAATCCGGTGTAGACAACGGGAATCCGGATATCCGTCATCCTGGAAAAAGTTTCATCCAGTTTGATTATGGCGGCATCCGAATGGATCAGGAGTGCATCAAACCACTGGTTTAAAGCAGCGATCACCCTGGATTCATATGCCTGAATGTCGTTTTTTTCAACCAGAACATCCCGAAGGCTGCAAACCACCCGACTCGGGCAAAGCCTTCCTTGCCTGATTCCGTCAAATATCGGAATCAGTTCAAAACCAAATGCCTTTCTCCCGAACGGAAAAAGTTCAACCATGAAGAGATCCGGGCATTCGCACAAAAACAAATCATAAAGGGCCTGTTTCCGGGCGGCTTTGATCTGCTCAACCGTTCCGATGTCCGAATCCGATTCCAGTCTGCTGAAATCCGGATCCATTCTGAGTGGCAAAAGGCTCACTTCTCGAACATGCCCCGGAACCGGCATATTCATTGACATGCCCCCGGATACCAGAATGACCTCATGGTCTTTAAAGGCCTTACATATCTCAAGACTCCGAAAATAATGTCCCATGCCCAGGACATGTTGACAGTAATAAACGATTTTCATATCAGATATAAGTTCGAGAGAGCAAAAGGGGAAGGCGGACGTTCCAAGGTTCATCAGCTCGCATCATCTCGGCCTGCAATTGCAATTGGCTTTCGGTGTTTCAAGGGTCACGGCCGAGCCGATGAAGAGACTGCCGGGGATAAATCCAGAAAATTAAGGTGCTCTATTGCCAGCCTGCCACTTAAGAAAGTCAGGCGATGAAGGTGATACGGCATAAGGCGTTGCCCCTCTTTGACAAAATCGGATAGGGTGCTTTCATGATATATCAGACTTTTGATCATGCCTTCGTGGGTGACAACCAGAATTTTTTCTCCCGGCCAGCTGCCGGATGCCGCTGACAGCGCCTCCCGGCCCCTTTTCCACACGCATTGGAAAGATTCACCGCCAGGCGGACAAAAATCCCATTCAGACGGCGCCTGTTTTGCCCATAAATCCGCGAACTCGGTTTGAAGCTGTGGCATTGTTTTTCCGGTCCATTTGCCCCAGTCCTTTTCCCGGAGCCTGGAATCCAATGTAACCGGAAGATTCAGCGTCCGGTTGATCAACGCGGTTGTTTTCCGAGCTCTGCCAAGATCGCTGGAAAGGATCCGGCTCCAGATATTCCCTGCCAGAAGCCGCCCCCATCGCAGGGCCAATGTTTCTCCTGTCAAAGTCAGCGGACTGTCGGACTGCCCCTGAATCCTTCGGCTCTGGTTCCATTCCGTTATCGTGTGGCGTAACAGGCCAAAACTGGTTTTTGGAGGATCTTTCATGAAGGAGTTAAAATAATTTGGACATTGCTCGAATGTCTTCAGCACTCCACTGCGCCGTATTGTCTATCGGGGTAAGCGGGCTGCGTTGGCAAATCCGAAGCATCCGAAAACACGGATTCCAGAAAATGTTTCACCCCTTCAAGCGACAGGTGAAAAATTCGATTTCCGGCCATAATCACGTGGACATTGTCCATGCTTCCACAAAGCCGGGCGAACGTGGGTCCAATCACCGATGCCGGATCCTTGACATGCGGAACTTCGGCCAGTGCCCTCAGATAGATATCGATGCGTTCTTTCAAGGCCCGGAAATAATCCACTTCTTTTCCGATTGTCAGCGAAGTGACGGAAGAGAGATTCTTCGAGAATTCAAATAAAACATCCCAGAATTTTTTAATCAACGGGGATTTCTCTGAATGGTCTTCCATGAAGTACGAAATGCCCCATCCGACGCTGAGAATCTTGAGTAGCTGGATCTCATATTCAATGGTTACCTTGTTGATGGAATGCTCATCCGGAAGTCGGCTCAAGGCAAACAGAACACTTTCACGATCCAGTGAAAAATTTGCCAGGGATTCACCAAGTTCCTGTACGGATACTGGATGCTGAAAAGAAAATGTCATAATTGTCTCCAAATGTTTTGAATAGCGACGCCCCTAATGCTGAAATATCCATACCACAACCGGAATGAACAAGGCAATAATCATCAGCAATCCCGGCAGCGTCAGATACGGTGCATACCAGGGTTTTTGAAGGACGCGCGCCTTTTTCAATTCGGACAAAAACAAATTACCCAGTAATGAAGCTGCAATAAGTACAGCAGCCATTTTCAACAAAGAGATTACCGCGGACAATCCCACACCTCCTTCAATCAGCCGGGTTATCGCCGGGTTTGTTCAACCAGCACCTGCCTGAAATCGGCTGCTACTTGCGGCGCTTTCAGGTCGGGGGTTTCAAAAATATCTCTGGCGCCGATCTGCGTGTTATCATAAAAGTCAGCAATGCCGTCATAATCCATCTCGATTGCAGCACCCTGGACAGATATGCCGGCAAAAAGACCGCGGGTCCTGGAATACGAATAAATCTCTGATTTCAACTCAAAGTCCGTGCCTGCCCCCGCCTGCCGACCCACCGGACCGACTGCAACCGATGCGTCCGCACCCAGGGTAAATTTTCCGGCTGTAATATCATTAATGCTTTTCATGGTTTTGAAGACCAAAATAATATCGGAGGACTGAGCCCCGATTTGCCAGCCGATACTTCCTCCAACTAGGGTGATAAAGGCAGGATTTGTCCAGTAACCGTATTTATCTCTGATGGATAGAACACCTCTGCCATAATTTCCAGCAAAGACAAACCCGATCTTGATCACACCGGGAATAACGGCAATCGCCTGAGCGTTTCTTAGCAGGGAAGGCGGAATCCGATTCTCAGGTATTTTTGTAAATTCATGTATTATTTCAATCGCATCTTCGACTTCTCTGATCTGCCTGCTGCCGGCTTCAGCCGCCGTAATCTCAGCAGCTAATAACAGCGCCGGGAGCAGCAGCCCCATTATTCGAATCTTCATCCTGTATTCCTTCCATTCAGACCGCGAGCAGAACCACGGCCCTAAAAAATGACGTCGCAATGGGCATAATCCAGAAGGATTCAGGGTTGACAATTAAAAAAATCAACCCATAATATTGAAAAAATATTCATTTTAAATTTTTATCACAGTTTAACCCCTTTTTCAAACAGGAGATGACATGTCCTCTAAAAAAGAAACGTTGCAATTTAAAACCGAAGTCCAGCAGCTTCTCAATCTCATCATCAACTCGCTGTATTCCAATAAAGACATCTTTCTCAGGGAACTGATATCCAATGCTTCCGATGCCATTGACAAACTGCGGTTCAAAGCTCAGACAGAGCCCGATCTTCTGGGAGATGATGCAGAGTATAAAATAAAAATCGTTCCGGACGGCATCAAACAGACGATTGAAATCACCGATAACGGCATTGGCATGACCTATAACGAGGTGATGGAAAATATCGGCACCATTGCCAAAAGTGGCACGGCGGCATTTTTGGAAGCAATTTCCGAAACCCATCAGCAGGATACATTGACCCCGGAGTTGATCGGTCAGTTTGGGGTCGGGTTCTACAGCTCCTTTATCGTCGCCGACAAGGTCAGCCTTCTGACCCGTGCCGCGGGAGAAGAGAAGGCCACCCTTTGGGAATCAAGCGGTGATGGAAGCTATACCATCGAAGAGGCTACCAAGCGGTCCCGCGGGACCCGGATCACCCTTCATTTAAAGAAAAAAGAAAAAGACGAGACGGATTTCACGGATGAATGGACCCTCAGGCGCATTGTCAAGCAGCACTCCGATTTTGTCAGTTATCCCATCGTGATGGATGTTGAAAAGGATGAACCCATTCCCGAAGCGGAACAACTCCTGGATAAGGAAGGCAAGCCCGCCGGCAAAACCACCCGGAAAGTGATTCGCGAAGAAACCCTCAATTCCATGAAGGCCATATGGATTAGAGATAAAAAAGATGTTTCCCCGGAAGAATATGAAGAATTTTATAAACATATCAGCCATGACTGGAATCCACCCCTGACTCAGCTTCACATGAAATTTGAAGGCACCACCGAATACCATGCCCTGCTCTATATCCCTTCTCAGGTTCCTTTTGATCTATTCAATCCGGAACACAAACATGGCATCAACCTGTACTGCAAACGGGTGTTCATCATGGATGACTGCGAAGATCTGATGCCGGAATACTTCCGCTTTGTCAAAGGGGTTGTGGATGCGCCGGACCTTAATCTCAATGTCAGCCGTGAAATCCTGCAACAGGACAAACTGGTCAGAAATATTCGAAAAAATCTGGTAAAAAAGCTCATCGATCTTCTCGGCAACATGGAAAAGGAAGTTTACGACAAATTCTACAATGAATTTGGGTCCATTTTAAAAATCGGCATTCATATGGACTCGGAAAATCGGGATAAAATTGCCAAACTTGCCCGGTATCAGACCACCAAATCCGATGGGAAGCGAATCTCTCTTTCCGAATATGTCGCCAACATGAAAGCCGAACAGAAAGACATTTACTTTATCACCGGCGAAAATCTGACGTCCCTGCTCAACAGCCCCCATCTGGAACAACTGAAAGAAAAGGATTTTGAAGTCATTTTGATGGCCGATCCCATTGATGAGTGGGTGGTTCAGTCGCTGCCTGAGTTTGAAGGAAAGCCGTTCAAGAGTGCGGAAAAAGGGGATCTGGATATTGAAAAAGTGGATGACGGCAAAAAAGAGGAGTTTAATGCCCTTTTCAGCTTTATCAAATCCAATCTGGAAAACAAAGTCAAAGAAGTGATACCGTCTACCCGGCTGAAGGACTCGGCTTCCTGCCTGTCCGGAAATACTTATGACATGAGCGCATACATGGAGAAAATCATGAAAGCCACGGGCCAGAAATCCCCGGAAGTCAAACGGGTACTGGAGCTGAACATGGCGCATCCCCTGGTGGTCAAAATCAAGGCTATTTATGACAAGGAGCGCAATGATCCTGTCCTGAAAGACTACAGCGATCTTCTCTATGATCTGGCCGTCATCAGTGAAGGGGGCAAGTTGGATAATCCATCGCGATTTACCAAAATGGTCGGCGATTTGATGTCCGGCGCATTGAACGTTTAACCCAGGTAAAGAGGGGCTGTCGGCACTGGCCTGCAGCCCTTACCCATTCTCCGCTTTACCATTTCTTCTTCCAGAGATTCAGATTGACACGTCTTCCGGCATTTTCTATTATCTTTCCGATCTACCCTTGATGAACTGGTAAAAAGATAAATAAGGGGGGCTTTTATGGAACCGCTTCTTAAAACCGTTATCCATGATCAGCATGTGAAGCTCGGCGCTCAGATGGTAGCATTCGGCGGATGGAACATGCCGGTTCAATATCGGACAGGAATTGTTCAGGAGCACCTTGCCACCCGAACTCATGCCGGCATTTTCGATGTCTCCCACATGGGTCGAATCCACGTCCGCGGCCCGTCCGCGCTGGCGTTTCTTCAGCATGTCCTTTCCAATAATGCCGCCGGCCTGGAAGTCGGAGAAAGCCAGTACACGATCATTCCCAATGAATTGGGCGGCGCCATCGATGATGCCTATCTTTACCGTTTCGTTTCGGATCAGTATCTGCTGGTGGTCAATGCGTCCAACCGCGAAAAAAACATGGCTCATTTTCGGGCCATCCTTGCCTATTTTCCGGATGTCCAATTGGCCGATGATACCGAGAAAACCGCAATGATCAGCCTTCAGGGCCCCCGATCCAGAGACATTCTTGCCGCGGTCATGGATTCAGGTCATTTTCCGGAGCCCTTGAAAAACAGATTAAGCACGGTAACACTAAGGGACATTCCGACCTGGATCAGCAGAACCGGCTATACCGGAGAACCGCTGGGTTTTGAGCTGTTTATTCCCGGCCATGCAGCCCCGGCGCTTTGGAACCTTCTGATCGAAAACGGGGCCTGCCCCGCAGGACTTGGCGCCAGAGACACCCTTAGGCTTGAAGCCGGACTTCCCCTCTATGGTCATGAACTGGGACTGGATGAAAAGGGAAAGGAGATTCCTGTTTTTTCCCTGCCCCTTAGCCGGATTGCGGTCAGTTTTTCCGATTTAAAAGCCGACTTCATAGGGAAACCGGCCCTCTTTCGTCAGTTTCAGGCACTAAAATTCATCATGGATCAGAATTATTCTCGCATTCAGGATCTTCCCCGGATGATTTTCCCCCTGACTCTGACCGATAAAGGGGTGATCCGTTCCGGATGCCAGGTGTATCAGGGAAACAAACCCGTGGGATATGTCACCAGCGGCACGATGGTTCCTTATCAGAAAGTGACCGACCAGGGCATATTGTCCCGACTGACTTCCGAAAAAGGCATGCGATCGGTCGGTCTTGCTTTTCTGGATAGTGATCTTTGTGAAGGGGCTGTGCTGAATGTTGATATCCGCGGGAAAATGACGCCTGCCGTAATCGTTCCCTATCATTTGAGAAGCGAAGCCCCTCCTTTTGCCAGACCCATTTTGTTTGACCGGATTTTTCAGACTGAAAGCCATTCCTCCGCTCATGATGTGCTCCAGAAGGTGGACACGCTCATAGATGATGCGGCCCGGAACAGCCACTGGCGCCAGCGGGAATGTATCAACCTTATTCCTTCTGAACAAACTCCGTCAAAACTGGTTCGGTTGCTTTCCGTGCTGGACCCTTCCGGAAGATATGCCGAACATAAAAAAATGAAGGCATTCAGTGAGGCGGACGTTTTTTATTATCAGGGCGTGGACTTCATTGAAAAGGTAGAGAAGCTGCTCCAGAAGGAGCTTTGCGACTATTTTGGATGCGCGCGGGTGGAAACCCGGCTGATCTCCGGTCAGATGGCCAATACGGCCGTATTCAGCGCACTTTGTGATTACCTCAATCGTTCGGATCGGAAAAGCGAACAGCGCCGAATTCGCCGCGTGCTCAATCACCATATCATTAAAGGGGGGCATCTCAGTGCCCAGCCGATGGGCGCATTAAGAGATTTTGTTGCACGGGATCCCCAGACCGAAAAACCGTCGGTGATCAATTTCCCGGTTCTTGAAGAAAACCCTTATCAGATCGATGTGGCTGCTTCCTGTAAAATGATCGCGGATTATCAGCCCGAATTGATTATTTTCGGCAAAAGCATGATTCTTCATCGGGAACCGATTGCGGATATTCGCTCTTTTGTGGATTCACAAAACCTGAATTGTGTGTTATTATATGATATGGCGCATGTGCTCGGACTCTGCGGCCCGTTTTTCCAGGATCCTTTCCGGGAAGGCGCGGATATTGTCACGGGCTCAACCCATAAAACCTTTTTCGGAACGCAGAGAGGGGTAATCGCATCGGATTTCAACCGGGACTGTATGCAGTATCCTTTATGGGAAGCTGTTGAGCGAAGGGCATTTCCAGGAAGTGTCAGCAATCACCACCTGGGTACGTTGTTAGGCCTGTTGATGGCCGCCTATGAAATGAATGCGTTCAAAGCCGGTTATCAGAAACAAGTGATTGACAATGCCAAGGCCTTTGCCGCAGCCCTTAAGGACTGCGGTCTGAATGTAGCAGGTGATCCAGCCATATCCTTTACCGAAACCCATCAGGTGATTCTCTCGGTCGGGTATGCCGGGGGGCCGGAAATGGCCCGGCGATTGGAAAACAGCAACATTATCGTGAATTACCAGGCCGCCCCGGATGAAGAAGGATTTACGGCCGCGGGTGCCCTGCGAATGGGGGTTGCGGAAATGACGCGATTTGGCATGAAGGAAATGGATTTTCAAACGCTGGCGGAAATGATGCATGATGTCATTGTTCAGAATAAGCCGGTCAAGTCTCAGGTCACCGCATTTCGCAAACGGTTTCAGGAAATGCAGTATTGTTTTTCGGAAAAAGAAATACCCCGAGTTCAGAAAGTACTGGAAGCGATCGTCTGATTTTCTGAATTCTTTTTCAAGTCAAGCACCATAATACAGGATTTCACCATGGCTACTCCATTAATTCGATATGTGTTTTTTCTATTCTTCACCGTGTTTGCTTCCATCGCAATGGCCTCGGATGGGTTTGGAGAGGATATCCAGATCCCTGAACCGGTTAATCCCGGACTGAATTATCTGCTGTCTCTGACAGAACCCGTACATTCCCAAAATATTGATACCGAAGTGATTGAAGAAGCTATTAAATTTGTCCTGAAGTCAAAAGACAAAAACGCCTTATATTTCCCCGGGAATCGAACAAACATCGCTTCGGCCTATCACGAATTTGATATTCGCAAAGATCTCAAACATGTCCTGGATATCGGTTTTAATCCCGGTATTCCGCCGTTCATCCTATCGCCCTCTTCGATTCGTCTGGCTTACTGGACAGAGGTTAACGGAAAAAAACAGCTTCCTCCCGATTTATCTTCAATGCTGTCGCGGCTGGATCACCCGATCATGGTCACCGGGGTTGAGCATGAAGAAATCACCCCCGATCTGAATACCGGTGCTTATTATGGATATGACCTGAACCGCACCCTGATTCTATTGAAATATCAAGGGCGCCCTGCCCTGATTTCCATATCCAAACAGAAAAATGTTTCGGATGTCGGCAAAAAAGGAGTGGTTCTGGGAAAAGATGATAACTGGGATTATTTCTATTCAGGCCAGAACGGGCTGAACAAACCGGGGCTGGGATGGGTGAATTCCTATATGTATGATTCCTATACCATATCCATATTCATTGAGCAAGGCGGCCCAGACCATCTGGTGCATTGCGGAATTTTCAAATGGCTTCGCGCGGGTTGGGCGGATATGAACATGGTTCAGAACCAGCACATCTATCGCGGACTTCAACGGTATACGGATACTGTAAAAGGGATTCTGGAATATCCTTCCCTTCCGGAGCCGGATAAAATGGCAGAGATATTTTCCATGATCAAAACATTCTCCGCGGACGAGCTGAGAGATAAGGTCAAGAATTACATCACCCTCTTGTCGCAAAAATATAGAGAGGATGCCAGTTCAGGCGGAAAGTTGATTGCTGAAACCATAAAAGACAGCTCATATCTGAGCCAGCTCAGCCAGAATCAGATGCAGTCGGTTCTGGCCGTTGAATACATCAAATTTCTGATGGGGAAAAACACCATTCAGGATATCGCCTATTTTATCAGCCCCGCTGACATTAACCGTCACCGAAAAGGGTGATGGCTGTGTCAGGCCGGATGAGGCCGTTTGGCGGACAATATCGGCGTATTGACAACCAGAGCGGATTTGCCTTCGGATTTTCGGATATCCAGTTTGAGAGTTTCCTTATCAATTTCAAAATATCGGGAAATAACATCCACAATATCCTGATGCAGTTTGATCAGAATGTCGTCCGATACTTCCAGCTTATCATATATCAGTGCAAACTGAAGCCGCTTTTTGGCGACATTTTTGCTGTCGCCTTTGCCCATCAGCTTTTTCAACCATCCATGAAGCATAGAATCACCTTATTTACCAATGCCGATTTTTTGGCCAACTCGTTTCCAGAAGGATTTGGCGGTTTGCGGAATTTCTATGGGAAGATTTTTTTGCCCATTCATTCGCATGGCTATGCGCCGGAACGCCTGGCCTGCATTTGAATCTTTCTGCAGAACGAGGGGGATTCCCGTATTGGTCGATATGACAACCTGGGTGTCCATCTCAACCAGACCCAGAAGTTCGATAGATAGTACTTCCACCACATCCTCATGACTGAGCATATCCCCTCTTTCAACCATTTCTGGAACGATACGGTTGACGATCAGTTTCGGCGTAATGGATCGCGCATACAACAGTCCAATGACCCGGTCGGCATCACGGATAGAAGAAATTTCAGGGGTGCAGATCACCACTGCCTCGTCCGCTGGCGCAACGGAGTTCTCAAATCCCCGTTCGATGCCTGCTGGACAGTCCAGCAACACGTAATCAAATTCCTTTCGAAGTTCCTTGCAGAATCGAACCATGGCATCCGGGGTCAGGATATCTTTGTTGTCGCTTTGAGATGCGGGAATCAGATACAGGTTTTCAATCCGTCGATCCTTTATGGCAGCCTGTTTAATCTTGCATTTACCCTTAACCGCATCCACGACATTAAACACGATGCGGTTTTCAAGACCCATCACCACATCCAGATTCCGAAGTCCGATATCCATATCCACCACGGCAACCTGCTTGCCTTCCAATGCCAGCGCCGCTCCGATAGAGGCAGTTGCAGTCGTTTTGCCAACACCGCCTTTGCCAGACGTTATGACGATAATTTTTCCTTCCAATGAACACCTCTTTAACGAACTTCCGGCCATGTGAGCCGTCCGAATGGATTTGCTTTAATATAGTCTTCCACAACAATGCCCCCGTTTTCAACATGGGCAAACTCAAGGACATGCGCGGATGAAGTCGGCAGTCCCGCGGCAATGATTCCCCCGATCTGGATCTGAATGGGCTTGAATCCGATCGCCAATATAATGGCGTTTTCGTTATCCGGCTGGCCGGCCAGAGCAGTACCGCCGAGATTTCCCATGATCAAAATATCGCCTCCGGCAATAATCTCACTTCCGGGATTCACATCACCCAGAATAACAAGGTGTTTTTTGGCGTTGATCTTCTGACCGGACCTCACCCTTCCGGCAATGATTAATGCGTCGGTGTGGTGTTGATGCCAGGTACTGGACATATCCAGTTTTCGAGGCTTGTCCTCCATCATGTCATGTTCCAACCGAAGTGCTGATACGGATCCAACATTGTATTTGTTTTTTAGAAATATAGCCAGGTTTTGAACGACTTCCTGATGGCCTTCTGTCTCGCCGATATCCAAAATCACCCGGGAATTGAGTGCCAGATGTTGAAGCTGGTTAAAAAGGCGCGTCAGTTCTTCTTCAAGAAACTCTTTCGGCAGCGTTGGGTCCAGGGTGACCCGGAAACCGTCTTTCACCCCTTTCAAACGCACTTGCGATTTATCTTGATTTTGTGTGTCCATTCCGCTGTTATTTACCTAAAAGGCCTCATATTAATTCGATCAGCATGATTTTCAACAGCAGGAGAGGATTTATTGCCCGCCCTATCTTGGAATTAATGCACGTAAAGATTTTATTCATCAAGGTATAGTGATATAAGGGGGATGTGTCAAGAAAAAGAAGTAGCGGTTTCACTGAATTCCCCAGAACACCCCCTGGAAATATGTTAAAAACATCATGCATTCATGCAGGCTGGTTGATTGACGGCACCAGCGGCCCCATTCAGAAAGATGTGCGGATACACATTCAGCAACATACCATCCAATCCATCGAACCGGCGCCGAAATTGGCCTGTCAACATCCATCGTTTTTTCTGGCATCGTCTTTTCTGGATCTTTCGGAATATACCTTGCTACCCAGCCTGGTGGATTGCCATGTCCATTTGTTCATGTCTGGAACGGATGACATTGTCGCGCGTAAACGACAACTTGAAGC
Source organism: uncultured Desulfobacteraceae bacterium (assembly GCA_903909505.1). Classification (GTDB taxonomy): domain Bacteria; phylum Desulfobacterota; class Desulfobacteria; order Desulfobacterales; family Desulfatirhabdiaceae; genus RAAP-1. Next base: position 9,984 of record CAIVVZ010000085.1, on the reverse strand, counting down.
AGGGTATGATGAGCTGAAAACCGTCATTTCAGAGCATATCGCCCGGCACCTTTCCAGCGGTGTCGGAGCGGTAAGAGACGGCGGAGACGGCAAGGGCCTTGTTCAGCGGTATCAACAAGAATGCTCCAGGTTGAATGATGTAGGAAAACAGCCCATCAGTACGGGTTCAACCCGCCATACGGGCGTTCATGTCAAGGTTGCCGGAAAAGCATGGCATCAGAATGGCCGATACGGAAAGTTGATAGGACGATCGCCGCTTCCCGGCGAAACGCTTGCGGAAGCCATAAGCCGGGAAGCCCGCCTGCCGGGATACAATCGTCCGGATCACATTAAAGTTGTCAATTCGGGTGTCAACAGCCTGCTCTGCTTTGGAAAGGAAACCCTGCCCCAGTTTTCCCTGGAGGAACTCACTCAGGCTGTTGCCGAAGCCGGGCGCCGGCAGCTTAAGATTATGGTTCATGCCAATGGCAGACTGCCGGTACATATTGCCATTGAAGCCGGATGCCATTCCATTGAGCATGGTTATTTCATGGGAGCCGAAAACCTGGCGCGAATGCGGGACAGTCAGACCGTTTGGGTGCCGACAGCCTTTACCATGCAGGCATATGCCGCCCATCTGGCACCCTCAAGCCGGGAAGCCGACACTGCCCAGCGGAACCTGACCCATCAGATGGATCAGCTACGAATGGCCAGGGAACTGGGCGTTCCGGTTGCTCTGGGAACGGATGCCGGCAGTCTGGGAGTTCATCATGGGACTGCCGTCAGGGAAGAGTTCGGACTCCTTCTGGAAGCCGGCTATACCATCCCGGAGGCGGTGCAATGCGCCACAAAGACCGGAGCAGAGCTTCTGGGGATAACGAATATGGGAAGCCTGACTCCTGGAATGTCCGCCTCATGGATTGCCGTTAAAGGCAGCCCATCGGATCTTCCTGACGGTCTGAATCACGTCATCGTGTCAAGCTAAATGGCAACTGATTTTTCGGGATAACCACCACCGCCCATTTCTTTCTTCAGTGCCCTGCCAAGCTGCTCGATGGAATACGGCTTTTTGATAAATCTTCGGGCTCCCAGTTGCAGGGCCATTTTCACTTCCTCGCTTTCAGAAAACCCGCTGGCGATGATGGCTTTCTGGTTCGGGTGGATCCGGATGATGTGCTCATAAGTCTGGCGGCCGTTGATGCCGGGATCCATCATCATGTCCAGCAGAACCATATCGACCCGGTTTTCCTGAAGATACGCTACGGCACTTTCACCGGAGTCGACACATTCTGGGTCATATTCCAGCACTTTCAACATCCGGCTGGCAATGTCGCGCTGGGACGGTTCATCATCGACGACCAGTACTTTTTCACCGCTTCCTTTCAAACCATCTATTCCGGCACTTGGCTCTTTCGGCAACTCCTCTTTCTCGGACACCGGCAGATAAAGCATAAAAGAGGTTCCACTGGCGCTGCTGTCAACCTCAACCGTTCCGCCATGATCCAGGACACTGCTCCAGACAACCGCCAGCCCCAGACCCGTGCCGCTGATCCCCATGACCTTCTTGGTGTAAAAGGGTTCAAAGATGTGTTCCAAATCCTTTTCAGAAATTCCGTTCCCATTATCGGTTACGATCAGAAGCGCATATTCACCGACACTGACGCCGTTTTTCAACGCCAATTTTTCGTCCACGAACTGATTTCGGGTCGAGATAACGATGCGTCCCGCTCCCTTGATGGCTTCCATGGCATTTGTCACCAGATTCATGATGGATTTCTTGATATGAATCGGAGAGCAATGAATGTTTTGCAAATGAGGATACAGACTCGTGATGCAGTCTATATGCGGATGCAGCGATGCGAGTTTCCGGTGCTCCGGAGATGCCATGTATTCCGTAACCAGGCGATTCAGGCTGGCCGGTTCTTTCGCGCAGGCAACGCCTCTGGCGACCGTAAGCAGATCAGCGACCACGGCAACGGCCCGCTGCCCGGACTCATGAATAGCCTGAATGGGTTTTCGCAGCTCGCTGTCTTTGGGCATCTGCATGAGCAGCAGCTCCGGATAGCCAACAATACCCGACAGGATGTTGTTGAGATCATGGGCAACGCCACCGGCCAGAAGGCCGATGCTTTCCATCTTCTGAGCACGTTGTATCTTAACTTCCATGGCTTTTCTTTCGATCTCCGACTGCTTTTGAGCGGAAAGATCATTATATACCGCCACAATTTCACCGGTCGGCAGTTTATAAACCACGTTTTCGCGCCAGCCTTCCAGCCGTCCATCCGAATAATAATTGGCCGGATGACGGGCGGACTGTCCCGTCCGCCAGACTTGGCGGAAGACGACGAGCAGACCGAATTCAACAACTCCGGGGAATACCTCCGTAACTTTTTTTCCGATGACTTCCGAACGATTCACGCCTTCGATGGTTTCCACGGCCTTATTGATATCCCTGAAAACAAAGTCTTTCCCGTCTTCAAAAGATTCGTATACGGCAACGCCGCTGCTGGAGTGTTCAAAAAGCTGTCGGAACCGCCGTTCACTTTCAGAGAGTTCAGAAGTGCGCTCCCTGACTTTCAGTTCCAGATTGTCGATGAGCTCCCGAATGTGAGAGGCCATAACATTGAACATGTAAGCCAGTCGGCTCAGTTCATCACCGCCTTCTTCCCTGGCGATAACTTCCAGATTGCCATTTCTGAGCGCTTCGGCAGAGCCGGTCAAATTGACCACCCTTCGCGTAATGCGGTTGTTCAGCCCCCTGGCGATGATCAACGACGCAATCAAACCGGCAAGAGTGATGGCCGCCATGAGAATGAGGGCCAGTGCGTGTGCATGATGGATGGTGTCCCGTGCCTGGCTGACTTCCTCTCCGGCCAGACGAATCAAAGTTTTAGAAACCGCCTCCACCGCCTCTTCCTGCAGGGCGAAGTCGTTAAAAATCGCTTTGATCGATACATCCACATCGAGAATTTTGTGGGCAGTGGCGATGCATTGGTCAATCAGAGCATTGATTCTCTGGCTCTGCACGGCACCAATGGCAGGGGAATAGTCGATTTCCTTGCGCAGTCTGAAAGCCGTGTTAAAAGCGGACTGCATCAAAAAGCGTTTCCGGCTGATCCGGTAATCCTGGGCAAAAAATTTCATTTCGCCATACAGTCGACCAAGGTTCTCGAAATAAGCCGTCTCGATCCGCAGAGCCGTAAAATGATCCTCCAGTTGCTTCTCCAGTCCTTTTTCCGGAGCAGCCAGTTCCGTAACCAGTTCAACGGAATGAATGGATGTTTCGGCAAACCGTTTCGCGGAAGACAGAAATAAATTCAAATCCACCTGGGTCTTTCGAAGCGGATCACTGACTTTCGACTGGTCAATCAGGTTCTTCAAGTCATTGCTGACAGTGACGACCTGAGCGATTTGCCTTACGGCCGGCTGTGCAAACTGTTCATGTGCTTTAGCCAGCCCGATTTCAGGGTATCGAAGAAAAAAATTCCCGTGAAGGCGGCGTGCCTTTTCCATTCCCCGGTCCATTTCCAGCACCAAGCGCTGAATCTCCATGCTGGTCTGAATGGACTCCTGGGCCTGGCTGACGAATTCCATGGAGAGATAGCTCGTCGCGGAAACCATCAAAAAGAGAGACAGCAGCAAAGCGATTCCCAGAACAAAGCGGGTCGTGATGCTCATCTCTTCCAGAAATTGCGAAAAAAACTTCCCGGGATTCATATCCGTCTATTTTTCATAAGTGTAGGTAAACATAACGTTGGACTGAAGCCCCTCGAGTCCGGCCGCCGGATCATCCAGGCGCAGAATGTTGAAGACGGGAATGGCGCAATCCCCGAATTCATCGCAGGTTATATTGCCGGTTACCCCTTTGAATCCACGGGTCGCATACAGGGCGTTTCGAAGGGCCAGACGACCGATATGCAGGGTTCCGTCAGGCTCATTTATCGCAACCTTCTCAATGGCATGCATCAGTAAACCGGCTGAATCAAAGGCATTGAGGAAATAGCTTGCTGAAGGCGAAATGTTGAATTTCGCTTCATAATCCTTTATCAGAGCATCGACATCGGGACCGCCGGGATGGGAAGGTCCCACAAAATACAGCCCTTTTCCTTCATCTTTGACCGCTTCGATAAAGGAGCTTTCGATCAAAGCGCCATCGCTCATCAGGATAATTTTTTCAAAACCGGGTGTTTTTCTGGCCTGCAACAGGATATGGTTGCCCTCCGGCTGAAACAGCGGGAAAAACAAAAGCTGCGCCCCGGAATTCATGACAGCCGTCAGAACCGGCTGCATCTCCTTATCTCCCTTATTTACCGATGCGGATAAAACGATTTCGCCCCCAAGCTTCTGAAACGCCTGTGCAAATCCATCCGTCAGCCCCCGGCTGTAAATATCCCCGTCATGAATGGTGGCGGCTTTTCGAACCCCCAGTTCATAAAAGGCGTACTTGGCCGCGGCTTTTCCGGAAGCTTCCTCGTTGGGCGCCGTCCGAAAATAACCCGGCTGCCAGTTTGGGGCGCGCTTACCGGCAATGGCAGTCAGATAAGGTGCGCTGTTGTTGCCGGAAATCATGGTCAGTCCGGCATCGGACATGACTTTTGACGCAGTGGCGGCTTCGCTTGAACAGGTTGTCCCCAGAATGGCCACGGTCTGCGGATCCGCGATGATTTTCAAGGCCGCGTTGGCTCCGCCTTCCCCGGTACAACCCGCATCCTCCGTCTGAAGCAAAATGGCATGATCCAGAATTTTTCCATGTAATTTGTCAATGGCAAGGTCAATTCCCCGAACCTGCTCAAGCCCCAGAGGAGCGACATTACCCGACAAGGCCTGAAGCACCCCGATCTTGACGGATTCTCCGGGCGCCACATTAATGCATCCGATACCGTCGGAACACACGAAACGGGGCCTGGGCTTGTCACACCCTGCCGACAACATGACGGCAATAAAAACCGCCCCGACGACTGAAGAAATAACCGGCTTATTTTTAGGCATTTTCCCTCTGTTGATGGTGTATCGGATTGTGTCTTGAAAAACGAAGGCTTGCGGCTATCATTCCGATTTTCGGCCTCTGGGAGACCAGCGGCTTATCCATTTTTTCTGATTACTCAGAAAATTCAGAATCGGTGCAAAGCCGATAAGCCTGGGTTTTCCCTGTTCCAGGAAAATCTCCTCCAGCGACAGATGGGGATCACTGACAGGATTTCTGAGATATTTTCGAATGGCTTCGAGTCGATCCACAATTTGGGTCTCGAGCTGATCTTTCAAGATTTTCTTGTTTTTCAGGATATTCTCCTTATGGATATCATAATCGGAATTGCCTCTGGATTTTTTCAGTTTATAGTCGATCCGCATGGCAATCAGTTCCTTCAGAATCGCCTCATATCCCGGCCCCAAACAGACAACTTCCGGAACCAGTTCTCCAAAATTGGATATCCCCAGAATGTCTTTTTCCTGTTCCCAGTAGTTCACCAGAAATTCATTTTCCAGGTCTTTGTAATTTTGAAGCGGCATATACATTCTGCGTAAATACTGAAGGACTTTTTCGGTTTTTTTCTTATGCCCGCCGATGATGACGGAGCCGCCCACTTCGCCTTTTTTTACCCCCTTGGTCCAGGGCGCGCCTGTAATTCCGAAATCGTGATAAATGGGAATCTGAAGCAATGCGGACAGGGTGTTCAGCGCCAGCGCATAGCCAGCGGAAGGACCACCGACATTGTAGGACGCGGATAGAAGCTGATGATGGATGGTATACCGATCCAGAAATTCCCCCAATAATTTGGGAATGCTGACCTTGGGGTCCAGTTCCTGAAGATAGTTTTTCACCATGGTCAGGGCTTCCTGGGCCGACTGCTGGGTCATCTGAACCGCCATGTCGAGTTCCGCTGTAGCCGCGGATCCGGATGACACCGCTCCGGTCACGAGGACTTTTTCGGCGGACAGGCTGTAGGTCAGGCTGGTGGCAATAGGAAGCAGCACGCCGGTTACATCGTTTGCGCCCACACCGATAATAAACCCCACCTGGGGTTCCTGGCTGAGTTCGGCCTCCAGAAATTCATCGAGCTGCATCTTGCCGATTTTTACCGGACTGTGAGAGATTTCCTGCCGCGCGGAATTCAAGTGTGAAGACATCAACGGATAGTCTTCCATGCTTGAAACCGGTTTGAGGAACTCGATCACGTCGCCGTAGCGGGATAAAAACGCTATAGGATCCCCATAAATGGCGGATCGAAGCGACTGCGGCGCATCCACGGCTTCAAGAATCCCCATCAGGGTTTTAAAATTGAATTTAACAAATTTATCACGGATCGCACTCGAAGCATGGGCAAGATCTCGAATTCGATGCAGAACTTCATATTCCGTGCTGCGCAGCGAACGGGCTTTTTCCACAAAAGCCGAATAATCCGCCGGGGTGTTGCAAAGTCCCTTGGCGGATTCCACAATGACTTCTATCGAAAGGTCAGGGGCCAGGGGAACATTCTTTAATGTTTGCCGGACAATATCGGTGATATCCTTTAGCCGCAAATGGCCGGATACTTCCTGCACCTTCAGCCGCTTGGAGCGGATCAGGGCCGGATCCAGGATATCGAGCCGGTTGGTGGTCAGCACCGTAAACACCCGGTTAAGAGGGATCTCGCCGTCGATTAAATTCAGAAACTTATTGGTCAGTTTATCGGAAGGAGAGCCGCCGGAAGCACTGCGCCGGGGCGCCAGGGAATCCCCTTCGTCAAAAAACACCAGGGAAGGCGCAATCATTTTGGCGATATCGTAGACTTTTTCCAGGTTTTCCACGGCGCCTTCCCACGGATTTACCGGGTCCTGAAGCGCGGACGCGCTTGTGGCGATATCGTGAATATCGCTGTTTTCGCTGAGCCAGGCCCGGATGAGAAAGGTTTTACCGCTTCCCGGCGGGCCGTTCAATACCACGCCTTTCTCTTCGCTGACATTGTAATAGAGGCAATTGTTGGCCATTTCCGAAAACACGTCTTTTATTTTCCCTGCATATTCGTCCCAGTGCACTTGTCGGTCCATTCGGTCCACGACTTTTTCAAACAAATCGCCGAAAGCGTTTCTAGCGACCAACTCAAAGGCTTTTCTTACCAGAAGCGAATCCTCCAGATAGGCTGATGAGAAGCCGCCCTGAATTTCAATAATGGAATGAACCAGCTTTCGTACATATGCCGGTGTAATTTTAAGGGTTCTTTCCCGAAAAATGGCATAGATTCTATCCACGGCTAATTGCACATGGGACGGGGAAATACACCGGGCGTTATGCAGACAGACGTCATCGGGGGTATCGGAGACCACGATATCGTTTCGAATCAGCTCCAGGCGAACGACTTCTGTCAGGTTTTCCGGGTTTTTCCAGAAATCCGACAAATCCAGTATCTTTCCTTTTTCAACAAAACGCCGGTAAATTGTCTGATCAAACCGCTCGGGCTGATCCGTCGTGGCGATCAGCAGGCAGTCTCTTCGGCCATTGATGATTTCATCGATCACAATGTTGGCGGTATCGATCAGGGTTCGCTGCTGACGATCGGGCCCGCTATCCTTGCCTTCGGTTTTTCCGAAAGCACTATGCGCCTCTTCGACATGACGGATGGTGGTTCTTCGGGGATCACCCAGCGCTTTCTTGAAATAATTGCCGGGCTCTCCGGCAAGAGCGGTCTGGTAATCGTTCGGGGTGATCATCGTGTAATCGACCAGAACTCCCTGCTCTTCGAGCTGGGAGAGATTTTTGCCGATCCGGTTTTTCAGAAGGCGGCTGATTCCAGGCACTCTGGACAAGGACTTGTAAAAAGCCACTTTTTTACGTCTGGTGATTTCCGCCGCCAGGGTGGGGTCCACCTGGTCGATGGTTTTCCAGAAAGGTTCTCCGGCAAGGGCCTCTTCTTTTTTCTGCTCCAGATCCACCTCGGGCCGCACCTCATTGACAAAAATAACCTGCTCCAGGGTCTGGCGGACGGTAGATGTCTTGCCGCTGCCACTCGGACCGATAAAAAGAATCAGGGGCGCCTTGGGAATGGACGGATCGGAGAGATATTCTTTTCGAATATGAGCCCGGTAGATTTTATCAAACAGCAATGTCAGCTCTACGGGGACGTGGACGTCACTGAGATCCTTGTCCAGAAGCGACAGCAGATAGGTGTAGTCCTTGGCCGATACTTCTTTTTCCAGAATCTTGTTCCAGGCTTGCTGGGGGTTGGTTTTTCCGGAAATTTCAAATCGGCGCTGCCAGTCTGTCAGAATCTCCGGATCTTTCAGGATCACAAAACGCTTTTCCTGGGCGGTAAAAAAGAAAGACAGAAAACTTTCCAGCAAGGTATTGAGCCAGTCCGAAGGCGGGCTGTACTGATTCAGGCGCGAGCGCATGAACGCCTTGGTTTCATACGGCCAGGAAGCCACAAGCCGTCTGATTTCCTGAATCCGTTTTTCAGGAAGGCTGATATACCTGACTTCTTTAGTCAGTCTTTTTGCCATTACCGCTCTCCAGTGGATTTCCGATGGGGCTGGGCAGGGGGAAGGGTAATTGCCGGTGAATCCTGGGTGTTCTGAATCACGATGGTATTCTGGCCCTCAACATTTTTTTCATATGCCGTGGCCCATTTCTGTTGGGTCAGAAACTGCAGAAGCGCCGTGTCCGTGGATCCGTCCGGCCTGCCGAGGGCCTGCTGCAAGGATTGAATGCTTTCCAGATAGGCGGCATAGAGCTTTCGAATCCGGCTGGCTTCCTGGTCTGCCGAATAATTATCCGCTTCGGCAATCAGCTCTCTGCGTTTTTTTTCTTCCGTGGCTTCAACCAGTTTATCGCCAAATCGGGTTTCCTTCAGGACAAAGCTCACCACTTCTATGCCGTATTTTTTTTCAAGCGTGGGACCGCCTTCATTGATCGGTCTGGATTTTAAGGCGACAAAAATATCATCCTTGATTTTTTCTCGGCTGCTGATGAGCTGGTTGACCTCATGGGCCTGAAGGATGTCCTTGACAATACCGTCATAATCTCCCTGGAGCAGATTCAGGGGATCCAGATTCTCAATGGCCCATGTTTTCAGATCTCGAATCCGGTAGGTCAGCACGGCCGATGTCCAGAGCGCCACGCTTTCCTTTGAAATAATTCTCATGGGTTCCGGATGACCACCAAGAAACAGCGTCTGGTTCATCAGGGAGACTTCCTGTTCAATGCGGGTAAAATACGGCAGGCGAACATGCCAGCCGATATCTGTAATAGCCTCGCGGTGGCCGCCAAAACGCTCCAGCACCACGGCGTAATTCATTTTGACTTTAAATATGGCCCGAGTGGCATATACCAGCGCGGACAGACCATAAAAAAGCCCCACCAGGGTTGCCAGCGCCAACGAACGGCGCAGAATGGTTTTTACAAAGGCTCTGGTAAAAAAATGTCTGGGAAGCTCTTCCGGCATGTTGACTCCTTTGGCCTGATCTATTCGGTCTTAAGGATCGTTGAAAACCACAAAAGGGATTCCTGCATGAACGATTTCTGATGATGGGGAAGGCTCATGACATGGTCTCCGTTTTCCTGAATCACCAGTTTTTTGGGATGGCCTGCTTTTTCGAACAATTTCCGGGCATGGGATACCGGTACAACCAAATCGTTTTCCCCATGAAAGATCAAGAGATGGCCGATGGCCGACAGGCTGTCCGACAGATCGAACCGAAACCGGGGAGAAAGTGCCAGATCCGGCGAAAGCCCTGCCGGGACAACGCCCTGAGCCGAATCAATCAAAGACTTGCTGCTGAGGGGGGCCGCAACAGTAATCAGAGCATGTACAATCGTTTCCGTGGCAACCGAAAGACATACCGCCCCTCCCAGGCTGCTGCCGAACAGTCCTATTTTGGGGTTAAGGTCATAATTGATGGTTTCGTAAAAAGTCTAATAATCTAACTATCTGAAAAAACATGTAATAGATATAAATATCCCTTGCTATTTTTGTGATTTGTTGATATAGAACATGCATAATTTCAAACCCTTACGGACAAAAAACATGATTC
>CAIVVZ010000084.1 GCA_903909505.1 uncultured Desulfobacteraceae bacterium | reverse complement strand
GGATGGAGCGTTAGTTTTATCCCTCGATGCAGTCAATTTCCGCACCGATGCTCCCGAAGGCACTCCTAAAGTCATGTCGAATGGACAACGAACCATCGCGTGGAGCGAACCTAAGGATTGGATTTTCTGGAAAATCAAGATTCCTGCCAAAGGGACTTACAACGTGACGGTGACCTATTGTTCGCCCAGGGACGGACGGGAGATTTCAATCGGGATATCTGGCGGACAAACGATTGCCTTCAATCCGGAAATAACCGACAATTGGAATGTTTCGAAAACCTCGGAAGCTGGCAAACTCACCTTTGACAAGGAAGGGGAATGCGAGCTGAGCATACGTCCCAAGGACGTCAAGAACTGGCGCGGGTTGGATATTTATAAAGTCGTATTGAAGAAGACTGAATAAGCAGGGATTCGCATTTGTCCGCAATCGCCTTGGACCTTCAGACTAATAAAATCACAAGGATATAACTATAAAACACACTTATGAAACGCAACATCGTATTCCTCATCGCTCTGCTATTGGCGCCACTTACCGTGGCGCGTGCCGCCGACACAACCGACCCATTCGCGCCGTATCTTGACGGCAAGGCGCCGCAGATCACCCGGGAAATATTGCCCCCGCCCGAGGGCATCGCGGTACGGAGGGTACTCTACCGCATCCGGGACAAGAATGAAGCCTATGCGGTCATCGCGGTTCCCAAGACGCCAGGCAAGTATCCAGGCATGCTTCTCCTGCATGGAGCAGGCGGCAGCGCGGAGGAGGAGAAAGCGATGGCCTGGGCGCAGCGCGGCTATGTTGCCGTCGCGCCGGAAATGCCCGGTCTTTTCAACGCCCTCACCCATGGCAACCTGCCGATTTCCAGAGCGTATAACGAAGGCCGCTACCTGATGAACCCGGATACCACCAGGAGCGTCATTTTCGACGGGATGCTCAGCGCGATGAAGGGGCTCGACCTTCTGCGCTCGCTCCCGGAAACCGACACCGCGAACATCGGCGTATGCGGCGTGTCGTGGGGCGGTTCCATGACAACGATGGTCTGCGGACTTGCGGGCGATAAGGTCAAGGCGGGATTCGCCATTTGGGGCTGCGGTTTTTTTGACAAGGGCAACTGGCTGTCAGGCAAGCCCAACCCCAACGCCAAGCCCGGAAGCATGCCGCAGAACATGACGGATGAGGAACGCGAGCGGTGGCTGCGCGATCTCGATCCGGGCCGGCGCGCGCCGAACATAAAGGCCGCGTTTTTCCTGGCGGCGGCGGCGAACGATTTTTTCGGCTGGCCCGATGCCGTGCAGGCCACGCTGGATGCGATCCCCGGCGAGAAGAACCATTTCTACGCGCCAAACAACAACCACAAAGCCCTGGTTCCCGGCGGCACTGGTTTTGAAGACGTCAAGCAAATCCCCTCCGCTCCAAAGTTGATCGGCAACAGAGCCAACTACCTCGCGATGGAGGTCCCCTATTTCGACTACTATCTCAAAGGCATTGGCAAGCCGTTTCCAAAGGTGCGTGTGCAAAAGACCGGCGATCCCTTTCTTGCCCGCTTCAGTGTGACTGCCCCGCACCCGCTGACAAAAGCGGAGGTCTATTGGGCAAAGGCCTATCCCGCGGAGGCCGCAACGAATCCCGAGATTCTGGGCAAAGCGGTGCTCGAACGAGCATGGACCGCGCTCCCCGCTCTCAAGGCTGGTGACGGCTACTACGAGGCCAAACTCCCGCCGGAGGCCGTTGTGTGGTTCTCGCTGGTTTCGGATGACCGTCCGGTAACGGTGTCGAGTGACTTGATTCGCATACTCCACTGAGGACGGTGTGCCTTCCCGAGCCAAGGACAACAAGGTGAAGAAAGAGGATCAAGCCGCATCCGAAGCGGCACTTAAGAATTAATCCAGACGATAAATCGGAAAAATACTGATGAGAAACATCCGCATACTCTTCGCCTTCCTGCTGCTGATGCCGCTGGCTGTCCAAGCCCAGGAGCAGGCGGTGGCGAAGCAGACGTCGGCGTGGGTGCCGGTACGGGTGCCGGGCCCGGCAGCTTTGCCGGAGGTGAAGGATGGGAAGGTGACGTTTCGGTTAACAGCGCCAAAGGCCAACGAAGTGAAAGTTTGGGGGGATTTTCCCGGCGGCAGGGGGCTGCCGCTGGCCAAAGATGACAAGGGGGTCTGGACGGCGACAGTGAGCGTGGATCCGGGAATATACTCATACAAACTGATTCTCGATGGCCTATCGATCCTTGATCCCGGGAATCCACGTATTGAAATCCATCCCACATATAATTGTAACCTGTTCGAAATGCCGGGATCGCAGCCGATGTTTTATGACGTGCGGAATGTGCCGCACGGAGTGCTGTCCACGCTCACGTATGAATCGAAAGTGACAGGGGATACGCGGCAGGTGGCGGTATATACGCCGCCGGGATATGGAGCTGACGCATCGGCGCAGTTTCCGGTTCTTTATCTGGTGCATGGCCATGGCGATGACGAAAGCTCGTGGTCCCAGATTGGTTTCGCGCATCACATTGCCGACAACTTGCTGGCGGAGGGCAAGATGAAGCCCATGATCATCGCCATGCCCAACGCGCATGCCTCCAGGCCGGAAGATCGGGAGAGAACGGCTCCTGGCGCTCAGCCCCGAGACTCCTTCAAGGCGGAATTGCTCGAGGAAATCATTCCGCTCGTGGAACAGAACTATCGGGTAAAGCCGGGGGCGAAGAACCGGGGGATTGCGGGTCCGTCGAGAGGCGGCGCCCATGCAATAACCATCGGGCTGAACAATCTCGACAAATTTGGCTGCGTGGCGGTTTTTAGCGCGTGCCAATCCGAGAATGCCTATCCAGGATTTTTAGCCAATCCCAAGGCAGCCAATGAAATGCTCAGCCTCTTCTGGATCGGCTGCGGCCGGCAGGATACGATCTTTGCGGACATGGAAAAGATGGTGGCGGCCTTCAAAGAGGCGGGCATCAATCATGTGTGGCATCCGACCGAAGGCAAGCACGCCTGGCCAGTGTTTCGGGATGATTTGCACGAAGTGTTGCCGTTGATGTTTCGCCAATGAGGACAACTAATGAACAAACTTACAACTCCCTTCCTGATCATTTCGCTGTTGGCACTGCCCTTGATGCTCCACGCTGCCGATAACCCGAAAGCGGGGAGCTTCGCCGGTCGGATCGAGATGGATCTCTCCGGTCGCGGTTGGTCGCTTTGGCAAGATAAGGATGCCGACTGGCAAAAAGACGAACTTTTTCTCCCGCCAGTCGATCTCTCAAAGATTCCCACGAACGCCCCGACGGGAGGATGGCAGTCGCTTGTACAGGGGATTCCCGTGACGGTACCCGGGACGACCGAGGAGTATCTTGAGGACGCCACTCCGACGACCCGGGGAGTGGCTTGGTGGATACGGTCCTTCATTGAGCCTCCTCCTCCCAGTCCTTCGCCCGCATGGAGTCGTCCTTGGGTAACCTGGTGGGTTCGCTCTTTCACGGCACCCAACGATGTCCAAGGAAAAAAAATCCGCCTTCTCTTCGAGTCCGTGCGCCAGCGGGCGGAGGTCTATGTGAACGGGAAACTTGCCGGTTACGATCTTGTCGGGAATACCCCCTTCGAGGCCGACCTGACAGGATTGGTGCAGCCGGGCGAGACGGTTCAATTGGCCGTGAGGGTTACCAACCCAGGTGGAAATTATGCATGGCCCGATGTCTGGTGCATCGGCTGGGGGAAATATAAAATTCCTTGCAGCCACGGTTTCGGAGGGGTAACCGGCGGAGTGCGGCTTGTCGTCTCCGATCCTATCTATATTGACGATCTCTATCTCCAGAACACTCCGAAGCCTGTCGCAGTCAATGCCATCGCCACGGTTCGCAACAGCACGGGGCGCGGAGCCGCTGGTTCTCTTGATCTCATCATTCGGGAGAAGGGGAGCGACAAGATCGCCCTGCGGAAGCAGTTCCCCAACCTGACATTCAAGCCGGGCGAGACCGTCGTGACCTGCCCCGCCGAGGTTCCCGGCGCCAAGCTCTGGGACCTCGACCATCCTGACCTCTATCGCGCCGAGGCCACGATCTCTCTTGATGGAAAACCTGTCGATTCTTTGGCGCAGACCTTCGGCTTCCGCTGGTTCGCCCCTGAGGGGATCGGCAGCAACGCTCTGTTGCGCCTTAACGGGAAGCGGGTCGTGCTCCGCACCGCGATCAGCTGGGGGTTCTGGCCGATCAATGGCTTGTTCCCCACGCCGGAACTGGCAGAGAAGCAGGTCAAGGTCGCCAAGGAATTTGGACTGAACATGCTCAACTTCCACCGCTGCATCGGCAATCCGTTGGTCTTTGAAAAAGCGGACGAACTGGGCCTCCTTTACTATGAGGAACCGGGTGCTTACACCACTGGGAATACGGATCCGTTCGCGCAGGCTTTGTGCCGGGAGAAGCTCTTGAGGATGGTGAAGCGGGATCGCAGCCATCCCAGTTTGGTCATTTACAATATGATCAACGAGTGGACCCCAACGCTCGGCCCCAACACCGAGGAGACGTTCGCGGTCAGACGCAAGGATATCCGGGATGCCCATACGCTCGATCCAAGCAGGACGATTACCTTTGCCTCCTCATGGGCGGAGCGATTCACAAGCGACCCAAAGAATGACCCCGCCAAGATGCACATGCGGCCTTTCGATACGGAGTTGCACATGAATGGCTGGTGGGACTACCACCGGGCGGGTGGCCCCAGCGCCGCGGTTTGGACGCAGGATTTCTACACCAACCCCGCTAAGCACTACTGCTACACGGCAAATACCAGTGAGATCGTTTACTGGGGCGAGGAGGGAGCCATCTCTGCACCACCCCGTCTCGGCCTGATCGAGCAATCGCTCAGGGGAGTCAAAAACCTCGGCTGGGACGGGCAGGTTTACAGGGACTGGTATGAGGCATTTGACGCCTACCTTACGACCAATAATCTCAAAGCCGTTTTTCCAACGGTGGATGACCTCTGCAAGGCGATGGGGGTGACTAGCCTTGAACACCAGGGACGCAAGATCGAAGACATCCGGATCTGCGACGCCAACGACGGCTATGCGATCAACGGCTGGGAGTCGGAGCCGATCGAGAACCACTCCGGGGTGGTGGACTGTTTCCGCAATCCCAAGGCCGATCCTTCGATCCTGGCCTACTACAACCAGCCCCTCTACGTCGCCGTGAAGCCGCGCCAGCAGATCACAGGATTTCCCGGGAAGGTCACCGTGGATTTCTATATGATCAACGAAAAGGATCTGAAGGGGACTCTGACGCTTAAAGTCCGAGCAGCCACGCCGGATGGAAAGGAAACCTTCTCCAAGGATTTGGAGGTGAATGTCTCTGGCGGTGACGTTTATGGCCAATTGCTCGCCGAGGAAGTTGTGATCCCCGTCGAACATCAGGAGGGGTTCACCACCATCAATGCCTCGCTGGTGGATGCCGGGGGGATCGTCAAAGCCCAAGGCCATGACCAGATATTCAGCGCGGAGTGGAAGAGCATTCCGCTCGGCGGCAAGGGGGCGGTCTATGAGAACGGCTCAGCCATTCGAAACTTCCTGAAGACCGCCAAGGGAATGGAGGTTCCCTCCTTCGATGATACCCAGTCGAAACTTGACTGGATCGTTGTCGCCAAACCCGCCAAGGGAGATCCGGTGCCGATTGCCGAGGATATCCTCAAAACGGCGGATGGACAAGAAGGTGTGAATGTAACTTTTCACGATGGGACGGATTTTACGAAGTCCGTGGCTCAGCGGATTGACAAGGCACTGAACTTCAGAGTTACCGCGGGCGGCGTTCCAGACCCCAAGTGTGCGTCCACCGAGCGTTATGCTGTCCGGTGGGAAGGAACGATTCTCCCGCCAGTTGATGGCGAATACGATTTCACCCTCCAGTTCCGCTCCAAGGTGCGGCTCTGGCTGGACGGCAAGCAGCTTCTGGACGAGAAGGGAGCGCCTTCAAAGAGGCAGACGAAGCGATTCAAGGCCACTCTTGCCGGAGGCAAGCCGACGCCGATCCGGATCGAGCTCCTTCAGCCAAATGGAGACGCCCTGATGCAATTGCTCTGGCAAACCCCGGTGCCGGAGAAGATCCTCCCCGAGCAGGTGCTTGCGCGGGCGCAGCGCGACGGCACGACGGTAATCATCCTCGATCGTGCTGACACATGGCTGGCATCGCTCGGGACTGCGACCTGCGTTCCCCAAGGGCAAGCCTTCGAGCTTGGCAATTGGTGGGTGGGAGGACAGTTCTTCGCGATGAGCCATCCGATCTTCACCGGACTACCGGTCAACCAAGGGCTCAACTGGCCCTACCAGGGAGTGCTCGGGGGCAAGCGCTTTGGACTTGATGTCCGCGGTGGGGAACTGGTTGCCGGGGCTTATAATAGCTGGCCCATGAAACTTGGCAGCGCGGTTTCCGTCGTGCCCCTGGGGAGGGGCAGGGTGATGCTGTCAACCCTCGACATCGCTTCCCAACTGGGCAAGCCCGACTCCTCTGCGGAGGTCGCACGCAGGCTCTTCTGCAACATGATCCGGTGGGCTGTGGACGCCAAGCCGCTCCTCCCCTTGAATCCGCCGACTGCAACAAAACCTCAATAATTTTTCAGGCAACCAAGGATACAACCATGAAAAACACACTTGCCGTTGCCCGATTTGTTCTCGGCTCAGCTTGGCGGGCTGTCTCGCTGGCCCTCGCCGCCATGCTGCTGGCACCGCTGGGCACGCTGCACGCCGCTGAAATTCACGCCGCCGCGCCCGTGAAACTCCGCTGTGACTGGGAATCCTACATCGGGGCTTATTCCCCACGGTGGGAGGATCTGCCCGCTCGCGCATTCGACGCCCCAATCATCGGCAATGGATCGTCGGGCACCTACCTGATCCAGGATCCAGAAAGTGGTGACCTGCGCTTTGAGATGAGCCGCAACGACCTGTGCGACGTCCGCCGTGATTTCCGGGTGCGCAAGCCCAACGGCTGGTTCCGCTTGCGGTTTCCTGATGGCAGTCCGAAAGTCAAATGCCGGCTCAATCTTTACCGAGCGCAGATTGAGGCGGATATCACTTCGGGGGATGGATCGTGGAAAGTCACCGCCTTCAGCGTGCCGGGGCGGGACGTGATCCTTTACGAGATGGAGCGCATTTCGGGTTCGGGGGGAGTGCCCGACTGGGACTTTGTTCCCGACGACCGCCTCCCGCGTACAGTGTTTCCTCCGGTGCCGGCGGAAATGAAACCCTATCCGCCGCAAGCCCGATCCGTAATGGATGGCTGCATGGTGAGCGTCCAGGAGATGCCGGTGGACGCGGCCTACCACACCGAAAAGGAGCCTGCGCCTTCCCAGCACGCGGTCGCGTGGCGCGTTGTGACGGAGGGCACCCGGACCAGGATTTTCTCAGCGGTCGCTCACTCCTACAGGGCTTCCACCGCAGCCCGCGATGCGGTCACCCGCGTCAATCAGGCATACAAAAATGGATTCGATTCCGTGCGCGAGGAACACCGCGCTTGGTGGCGGGCCTATTACGCGAAATCGTTTGTCTCAATCCCATCCCAATTTGAGCGCTGGCACGTGCTCCAGCTCTACAAGATCGGCTCCATGACAAGCCCGGATTCGATCACCGATCTCTGGGGGCCCTGGCACGACATCGACACCATTTGGAACGGCATCTGGTATGACTGGAACACCGAGAAGATGTATTCCAGCGTCTTCACAGCGAATCATCCGGAACTCGCCGACGCCGTTCTGAACTTCCTGTGGAAGAGCCGCGATGTGCTCTACGACCCGGAGAGCGGGGGCTATGCCCAGCACTGGGGCGCGGTGTCCGCCAACGACGGCGGGGGACGCTACCTGGGGAAGAAAGCGGACGACCCCGCTATCCTTGCCTGGCTCCTCTCGCTCGCCTACGAGCGATACCAATGCACGATGGACGCCGGTCCGCTTCTGGAAAAGGCCGTGCCGCTGATGGTCGGCGCGGTCAAGTATTACAAAACGCACCTCCTCTTCACGGGCGACGATGGGAAGCTCCATGTGAAGGCAAGGCAAAGCCCGGAATTCAGCAACCCGCAGAAGAAGAGCCAGTTTGAGGACACGGCCTTCCAACTCTCCGGGCTGCGCTGGCTCTGCCGGACGCTGATCTCGATTCATCAGCGCTACAGCGTTCCCGCGGCGGGCGTCCGTGAGTATTCGGAGCTGTTGGAAAATCTGGCCCCCTACTGCATCGATTCCAAGGAGGGATTCATGATCGGCAAGGGCCAGCCTTTCAACGTGGCCCACCGGCACGATTCCCATGAGCTGGCCATTTGGCCCTACCTCGAATACCTGCCGAGCAATCCGGCGCAGGCGGAAGTGATCCACAACACCATCGATACCCACCGCCGGG
Source organism: uncultured Desulfobacteraceae bacterium (assembly GCA_903909505.1). Lineage (GTDB taxonomy): Bacteria > Desulfobacterota > Desulfobacteria > Desulfobacterales > Desulfatirhabdiaceae > RAAP-1. The sequence continues at coordinate 1,088 of CAIVVZ010000084.1, read as the reverse complement.
TCGGGTTTCAGGGAGAAGCGGCTATGGCGCGGATAGCTTGGGGGCTCTTCAGCGCCATGCTCGGTCGAGGGGATGACGCGGTTTCTGTCCTGCCATACACCTTTTCGAACCGGATGATCAGCCCGCACACCACCCGTTGCCTCTCAGGAGGGGATAGCAAGCCTGGCAAAGGCACCGGGTATTGTGAGGAAGGGCCGTTCTTTGTGGACCGACTCATCGAGGAACTGCTCCTGCAGAGCTGGGGTGACGGCGTCATTCGAGTTTTCCCGGCTATTCCCGCGGCGCCGGAGTGGAAGGATGTGGCCTTCCATGACTTTCTGGCAAAGGGAGCCTTCCTTGTCAGCGCGAAGCGGGATGGTGGCATCACCCGTTTCATTCAGGTGCAAAGCCTTGCAGGCGAACCGTGCAGCGTGCAGACCGGGATGGCCGGCCCACTGCGCATCATGAGCGACTGCGGCGCCACGCTCGACGATCTCGGCAACGGCACTGTGCGCATCCATGAACTCGGTCGTGGACATTGGTGTGTCCTGTATTCGGGCGATGCGCTTCCCGAGCTTGTAATATCACCACAACACACGGATGCGGCTGAACATTCCGACAGTTGATAAAGGAAAACCAATGAAGCAAGGAATTAAAATGAGTGAGCCAAGGAAAGCGCGCGATATGCAGCCGGTTAAAGTCCGACACGGCCAAAGCCCAACCAGCGGGTTGTTGCCATTACAGTTACGGTTCTGTGAGGTGCATTGAAGAGCCTGCACGAGACCCAAATGTTTGCCCTATTACTATCAATTATGAAAACCAATATTTATCTGTCGGCATTGGCCGTCGTATTTGCCTTCAGCGTTCACGCAGCGGATGTGCCGCGGCAACGCATGCTGTTGGACGACAACTGGCGATTGATTGTTGCTGACCCGGCCAACGCGGCTGCGAAGGATTTTGATGACGCGAGCTGGCGGACGGTGACGCTACCGCACGACTGGAGCATCGAGCAGAAAATTGATCCCAAGGCACCGATGGGCGGAGGTGGTGGATTTTTTCCGGCTGGCATCGGCTGGTATCGTTTGCATTTGAACGTCCCAGCCGACTGG
>CAIVVZ010000083.1 GCA_903909505.1 uncultured Desulfobacteraceae bacterium | reverse complement strand
CTCTTTCAGCGCAATATGTATCATCCCGCCACGTTCCTCAACGGCATGATAGGCGTTGGTGATCAGGTTCATCATGATCTGATGCACCTGCGAGGGATCTGCGGAAACAAGGCCGCAATCCGGTTTGATATGGCTTGTGATTTCGATTTTCCGGGGTACCGTTGCCCGGGCCAGCTTTAATACTTCTTCCAGAATCGGCTGAATCCGGATGGGCAGTTTCCGGGGGTTGGACTGACGGCTGAACGCCAGGATCTGTTTGACCAGATCCCTGCCGCGCAGCGCGGATTTATGGATTTGTTCAATGCTTTCATGCACAGGGGTGTCTGGTGGTATTTCATCAAGCAGCATCTCTGAAAGGCCGCTGATCGGAAACAGGATATTATTCAGATCATGGGCGATGCCGCCGGCAAGCGATCCGATGGACTCCATTTTCTGGGCCTGCTGGAGCCGGGCTTCGAGTTTGGCCCTCTGCTCCTCGGCCTGCTTGCGTTTGGTGATGTCGCGGCCGATGCCCAGTATGCCCACGAGCTTGCCCTCCGCATCCAGCATCGGTGTCTTTACGGTATCAAACAGTCCCCGGTAACCATTACCGGGGAAGGTGATCCAATCCTCTTTATTGCAGGGTTTGCCCGCCACCATGGCCATGCGGTCATGCTCCCGGAAAATCTCGGCAAGTTCCTTGTCAACAAAGTCAAAATCGGTCTTGCCGATGATGTCTTTTTTGGCGGCGCCGAAGAAACGCTCGAACATCGAGTTGCAGTCCAGAAAGATTCCGTGCCTGTCTTTAAGCCAGATCATGTCCGGGATGGTTTCCACCAGAGTCCGCAAGTGGGCTTCACTGTTTCGCAGTGCCTCCTCGGCCCGTTTGCGCTCGGTGATTTCGCTCATCACAATGCGATTTATGGGATTGCCATCGACGTCCTGCACCGCATTCGATTCAAGCCTGGCCCAGAACGGAGCCCCGTCCTTTTTCCCCATCCGCAGCTCGCAGCTCTGATGTTCACCCGTCTCAATCAGTTTTTTGATATGCCGGTAATAGCTGTTCTGGTCTTCCGGAAGGATAAAACGGGTCAGTTGCTGCCGGATCAGGGCGCTTTTGGGCGCCCCCAGCAGGTTGGCGGCCGTGAGATTGACCTCCAGGATCAGCCCCTGTTCGTTCAAGGTGAAATATCCCACCGGCGACAGATCGTAGAAATTAAAGTACCGGTCCCGAGAAGCTTCCAGTTCCCATTGCGATCGCTTCAGCTCATCGTTTTGCATTTCCAGTTCGAACTGATGCACCTGTAGCTCGTAGAGCATCCGGCGGGTGTCTTCGGGCGACAGGGCTTGCGGGTGTTCCGGAGACAGAGCGCCTTTCTTGCGGGCCATCGCTTCGGCCTGCCTGCGCAGCACCTGCCTAGACTGCTTGCCGGAGTCCTTGCGAAGGGGGGTGTCGTCATGTCTGTACTTCTTATTTGCCACTGCGCACCTCCTTCGTCCGGTTCCGCTTTGATTTTATCAGCCGTTCCGTTGTCGCTATCGCATACATCTGCCCGGCCGCATCCATCAAAGCGGTGGCGGTTATCCAGACCTTAACTAAAGCGCCCGCTTTGGTGATCCGCTGGGTACGAAACGGCTTCAGCATTTCAGCCCGACCAAGCTGACGTATATGGTCCATGGCTTTTTCCCGCAGCTCCTCCGGGACCCGCTCGCGGATGTTCATCGCCAGTGCCTCGGCTTCGCTCCAGCCATACATCCTTTCCGCCGCCGGGTTCCAGGCCAGGATGCGGCCTTCCAGGTCCTGCAGAGTGACGGCATCGTGCGCATCGCGCACGACCACGGCCAGACGGCGCAGCTCATTGGCTTTTCGCATCGCATCCTGCATCTGCTTCATCTCCGTGATGTCGACAAATGAGATCACCGCGCCTTCGATCACATTATCGAGCGTTCGGTAGGGCTGGATGCGCATCGCATACCACTTGCCCGCCGTTGTCCGCACCTCCGTCTCTTTGGGAATCAGCGTGTTCAGCACCGCCTGCGTGTCCGTCACCAGAGCGTCATAACCGATCAGGTTGGAGGCGATGTGGCCCACTGGCCTTCCGACGTCGGTCGGGATCAGGTTGATGGTCACGCTGGCTGCGGGAGTGAAACGCTGAATGCGCAGCCTGTGATCCACAAAGACGGTGCCGATGCCGGTGCCGGCCAGCAGGTTGTTCATGTCGTTGTTGGCCTGCGACAGATCCGTCACCTTGGTTTGCAGCTCGTTGTTGACCGTGGCCAGTTCTTCGTTGATCGATTGCAGTTCCTCCTTGGAGGTCTCCAGCTCCTCGTTGGTGGATTGCAGTTCTTCGTTCATGGACTGCATTTCCTCATTGGAGGATTTCAGCTCTTCGTTGGAGGTTTCCAATTCCTCGTTGGAGGCCTGGAGATACTCCTCGCTGGCCCGCAGTTTCTGCTTGAGCGATGCGATGCGGACGTTCTCGTCCTTGCCTGCGCTGATCCCCGTGGAAGTGGGGCCATCCGCGCCCGGGATGGCTTGCAGGGCGGCGGCCTGCTGCGTCTGTTCGGCGTCGAAGGCATGCACCTCCTCCAGCGTGACCAGGTACAGGGGCGCATCAATCGTTCCGGCAGGGCAGCCCGCCACCGGCTGGACGGTCAGATTGACCGTGGCAAAGTGGCCGTTGGTTTTGACGCGCAGTCCCATACAGCGAACGATCCCTCTTGCCGCCGCGGTTTTGTGCAAAGCCATGGCCAGATCGCGGCCCAACCCTTCACGGGCCATTTTTAAAATATTGTTGACGCCGGCCTCACCCTGGGCCGGTTCCAGGAACAGACCGGTGCGGCCGTGAAGATAAAGGATATCTCCCTGGCCGTTGATGAGCGCGCTTGCCGGGGCCACCTGCTGCAAAAGCGCCCGTTCGGCCAGCTCGCGCAGCGGCGGTTTTCCGGGAAAAGCCGTCTTTCGGGCGGCCCTGGGCAGTGATGCATCCATGGCCGTCATGGGCGGCAGAAACCGGCCCGGGGCCGCGCGCTGAACGCTGTGAAAATCATCTTTTCGCTGATACAGTTTTGATTTTCGGTCCAGCACGGCAAACAGATCATTAAAATCGCCAATGGTCTCGGAGGTGCCCAGAAAGAGAAACGCGTCCGGGTTCAGTGCGTAGTGAAACAGGGGAATGAGCTTTTTCTGCAAGTCCCCGCCCAGATAGATCAAAAGGTTGCGGCAACTGATAAGATCGAGTTTGGAGAAAGGCGGGTCTTTGATGATGTTCTGCTCGGAAAAGACCAGCATGTCCCGGATGACTTTGTGGATGCGGTAGGTGCCGCCGGCGGGATCAATCGTAAAAAACCGCGACAGCCGCTCCGGCGAGATGTCGGTAGCAATGCTGGCCGGATAAATGCCGGCGCGGGCCGTTGCAATGGCCTGGCTGTCGATGTCTGTCGCAAAAACCTGCACCGTAAAGCTTTGCTTCATCGCCTCCAGGCGCTCGGCGATCAGAATGGCGATGGAATAGGCCTCCTCGCCGGTGGAGCATCCCGGGGTCCAGACACGGATCGCGGTGCTTGCGGGCTTGCCGGCAAATAGCTTGGGGATGGCCTGTTCCTCGAGCACCTTGAACGTCTCCGGATCTCGGAAGAAATTGGTCACACCGATCAATAGATCGCGAAACAGCGACTCCACCTCCGGCGGTGTCTGCCGCAGATACCCGACGTATCCGTCCATGGATTCAACCTGGTGAACGGCCATGCGCCGTTCGATGCGGCGATGAATGGTGCTTGGCTTGTACTGGGAAAAATCGTGGCCGGTCTGGGCGCGCAGCAGGATGAAAATCTTCTTCAGCGCGTTCTCGGCCTTGGGCGACGGGGCAGTGGCGGGCCGGGGAGGTTTGCCGAAAGCATGGGCCACATAGGCCATGAGCTGGGCGGGCATCTCTGCAGGCGGAAGCTCGTAGTCCACCAGGCCCGTGGCGATGGCGCTTCGCGGCATGCCGTCGTATTCGGTGGATGCGGGGTTCTGGGCCATGACCATGCCGCCCTCGCCCTTGATGGCCCGCACGCCAAGCGTTCCGTCGCTGCCGGTGCCGGAAAGCACGATGCAGATGGCCCGCTCGCGCTGATCCTGGGCCAGGGTGCGAAAGAAGAAGTCGATCGGCAGGCGCTGGCCGCGGGGGGCGGAGGGCTCCATCAGTTGGAGCGCGCCATTTAAAAACGCCATGTCGCGGCCCGGCGGGATGATATAGGCGCAGTTGGGCTGCACCGCCATCCCATCCTCGACCTCGAAAACCTGCATGCGGGTGTAGCGCCGGATCAGATCGGTGAGGATGCTCTTGTGGTCCGGGGCCAGATGCTGCACCAGGACAAAGGCCATGCCCGGATCGACATCGGCCGGCATGCCGGAGAAAAAAGCCTCGAAGGCCGACAGTCCCCCGGCCGATGCGCCGATGCCGACGATTGGAAATTCAACTGCCTGTATTTTATCCGTATTACCCCCCCCCCCCCCGATGCATTCCGGCGATTCTGGTGCAATCTCCGGTGCTTCGTTGGCCCTATTCGGAGACGGTTCCGAAACTTTTACTTTGTCTTTTTTTCTGGAAACCATGGTGTGACCTCCTCCTTGTTTCTTCGAAACACTCGACGTAGAATCATTGTCAAATCAGCTTGTTCTCTCATCCAGCACATTGCGCACTTTATTGGAAAGCTCCGAGATATTATAGGGTTTTTGAATGAACCCATTGCATCCTCTTTGCATGATTTCGAGCGCCTGGCCGTTGATGGCATACCCGCTGGAGAGTAAAACCGGCACCCCCGGCTGAACCTCGCGAATGCGGTCAAACGTTTTGCCGCCGTCCATTCCCGGCATGATCATATCAAGGATTACCAGATCGATTTCGGCTCCCCTGTCCGTGATCACCTGGACGGCATCCTGACCTTCCCTGGAAACCACGACACGATAGCCCAACTTCTCCAGCATGGCCCGGCCCACTTCGGTGATCATCTCTTCATCATCGACCAGAAGAATGGTCGCGGATCCCTTGATGAGCCCTCCTTTCATGGAAACCTCTTGATGCACTTTTTTGTCCGACGCCGGCAAATAGATGTTGAAGGTGGTTCCGTGGCCGATTTCGCTGTAAACCGTAATCATGCCACCGTGATTTTTGATGATTCCATAAGCTGAAGCCAGCCCCAGTCCGGTTCCGCGGCCCTTTTCCTTTGTCGTGAAAAACGGATCGAATATTTGCAGGCGGGTGGCTTCACCCATGCCGGATCCGGTATCCGTGATGGTTACCTTGATATAGCGTCCCGGCTCTGTCTGATGGGGGTTGCAGTACGCCTCATCCAGCGTGACGATCTTTGTTTCCAGATACAGCTCACCCCCATCTGGGGGCATGGCCTGCCATGCGTTGACATACATGTTCAGGAGCACCTGCTCGATCTGCCCCCTGTCCGCCTCCACCGTCAGAGCAGATTGCTGGCATTTGGTATGTATCCGGATTTCTTTTTTTGTCCGGCCGAACATGGCGGTACTGCCGAGCACCAATTTATTCATGTCGATGGGTTTTACTTCGTATTTGCCGCCACGGGCAAAGCCCAACAGTTGTTTGGTCAGGTTGGTTGCACTTCGGATATATTCCTCGATGGCATTGATGTGTTCCCAATGGGGATCGGAAGTCTCCAACTCCAACGACAATAGAGATGCACGTCCCTGAATGCCCATCAACAGATTGTTGAAATCGTGGGCGATACCGCCGGCGAGGGTGCCGATCGCCTCAAATTTCTGCGCTTGCCGAAGCTGGGCTTCGAGTTTGACCTTTTCCTTCTCCGCTCGCTTGCGCTCGGTGATGTTACGAGACACAATAAGAATTTCAACAGGTTTGCGGTCCTGATCACGCAGAAAGGAAAGGCTGGCCTCCACCCAGATAATGGAGCCATCCTTCTTGTATTCTTCCAGCTCCAGGATACGCGTTCTATCGGGTTCAGCCGTTCCACTGGCCTCCAGTAGCATCTCTTTATCAAAGACGACAAGGGCGAGCTGCATGGATTCAGGGGTTAAGACCTGATCAAGGGTCTGCACCATGGCCTCCTCAACAGTGAATCCACGGAAATGCATGGTGGCCGGGCTAATATACGTAAATTTCAGATTCATATCCAGGATCGATATCAGGTCAGCCGTGTTTTCCGCGATCAAACGGTATTTTATTTCGCTTTCCCGAAGCGCTTCTGCGGCTCGCTTGCGCTCGATCAACCGCCACATACCTTCCATAAGCAGCGTTAACTGCTGGACGTCGTCCTGATCGTAGGCTTCGGCCTTGTTGCCGACGCCCGCCACAAGAACAATCCTGGAACCCACGAACACCGGGGTATTCATGTGGCGTCTTATGGCCACGTGGCCCTCCGGGCAGCCTTTCTTCAACGGCCCGGCGGTGGCGTAATCGTTGGTGATGACGGGCCGGCGCTGCCGGACCGCTTCGCCCCAAAGACCGGTGGTCTCAACAGGATACAGGATCGGCTTGTCGGAGATGGCGCACCCGGCCATGGCGGATTTCGACCACGCATGCATCGTCAGAATGCTTTCATCGTCGTTTAGAAAAGCCAGATAACCGATGGTGCTCCGGGTCAACCGTACGGCTTCCTCCAGGGCAAAGTCCATGACCTCCTGCAGCGTTGCTTCCGTCATCTGGTTCAGTTGCAGCAAAGCTTGCGTGCGTTGTGCGTTCAGCGCGTTCTTTTCCTCCACCAGTTTGCGATCGGAGATGTCCACAAAAGTTTCCAGCAGAACTGGATCACCGTTCATTTCGATTTCGATAACGGACTTGAGGATCGGAATTTCACGACCATCTTGGCGCCGGAGGATACGTTCAGCGTTGTCAACCTCCTGGCGCTTGTCCAGAATCGGACACTCGTTCTGCAACACCTGGCAAAGATACGCGTCGCATTCCTTGCCGCAAAGGGCTGTTGCGTCCGCCTCTCCGACCAGTTCACTCACGTAATGGTTAACCCAGCGGATCTTCCGGTCCCTGCCGATCACCGCCACCCCGAAGGGGCTTCTTTCAAGGATTGTTTTCAAAACCTCATGCGACCGGATCAACTCCTGTTCGGCCCGCTTTCGAGCCTTCACCATATTGTTGGCGGAATATGCCAGGTTTTGTAACTCGGCATAATGCATTTCATCGGGATTGATTTCATCCAGCTCCAAACCCGCTCTTTCAAAAAACGCTGTGAAGGCATCTAAATTCTTCCCTGTCTTTCTTGAAAAATAGAATGCAGTCAGACACACAAAGCCAACGATTCCGGCCAGGACCGAAACGATCTTGACAAGACTGCCGATGATTTTTTGCTCCACCTCCTTTTTTCTCTGCCCGATGGCGGTTTCAATCTCGTCAATGTATATGCCGGTTCCAACGTACCACCTCCATTCCGGTATGCCCACAGCATAACTCAGCTTTGGGGCGGGCTTTCTGTCTTCGAGTTTGGGCATCACATACTCAAGGTATCCGCTGCCTTGTTTTGCCAGACGGATCATTTCCTGGACGATCTTCGTGCCTTGACTGTCCGTAACCTCCCACATATTCTTGCCTTTTGCCGGACGGGTCAGTGAAACACCATCCCATTGCCCGACAAAAACATAGCCGTTCCCGCCGAATCGAATCTTTTCGATAAATTCAATGACTTCTTTCTGAATGTCGCCTTCCACATCATCCTGATACTCGCCGGTCCCGAATACCCAGCCAAAAGGCTCAAACAATTTCACAAAGGCAGTTTTGGGAAAGTGTCCGTTCTTATTCGGTTTCGTCCAGGAATATTGATAGAAACCTTCCCCTGCCTTTTTCACAATATCAAGCATATCTCTGACAACATATTCTCCCTGAGCGCCTTGTACCGGGAGCATATCCTTTCCTTCCATCTCTGGCCTGTCGGCAAAAAGCATCTCGGTTCCCTGGAGATTGAAAGCAAAGAAATAACCACGATCTTCGTTGAACCGTATGGGACGCAGCGCATCTTTGACCATTTCCTGCATTTCAGCCGGCGTTCTTTTTCCCCGGTTCTGATTGAAGATGTTCAGCGCGATCGCATGCGCTTCATTCACCCTGCCCTGAATGGATTGTCGCAATCGGGGCTCGACACGCGTCTTCTGATATTCGATATAGGAAAGGGCAGTGCCGACTTCGGTTTTCAGGATGTCTTTATACGAGCTGAGATATTTCTCCCGCATGGAATTTGATTCTGTCTGGAAGTCTGAGTATTCGCTCTGTATCCAGAAAAAACCCAAAAGGCCGATGGAGAGGATGGTGGCCAGCAAAAGATTGATGATGATGCGCCGGCTGAGTTTCGGTTTATTGCGTTTGTTGCTCATCAGTTTTAAATCCTTTTAGCCTAATTTGCCAGAACTCGACTAAACGTGTCCCTGAGCCCCTTAAGTTGGTGAAACCAACAATTTGCCCGTATTTTTATACCTGTCCGCCATTTCAGGCCCAAGCGCCTGCTTAAATTCGCTGATTAGAGTCTTGAATGCTGATTTCGGATAACTATTCTTGCGTTGAGATTTTGGTATTATCCAGGACTTCTCTGACTTTAACGGCCAGATCTTTAATAGAGAACGGTTTCTGAATGAAGTTGACGTCCGGATCGAGTACCCCATGGTGGGCGATGACATTGGCCGTGTATCCGGAGATAAACAGGCATTTGATCTCTGGTTTGATATTACGGATCAATTCCGCCAGCACACGTCCGTTCATTTCCGGCATGATCACGTCACTGATCAGGAGTTCTATCTCGGCAGCGTGGGCCTCAAAAATACGGATCGCCTCGCCAGGCGTCCCGGCAGCCAGCACCCCATAACCCAACCTTTCCAGTATCTCTTTGCCTACTTCCAGGATTATCCGCTCGTCCTCCACAATCAGCACTGTTTCCCCGCAAGCTGTCGGCAATTCCGCCGTGCCTTCGCCCGTCGATTTCTCGACTTCCCCCACGAACCGAGGCAGATAGATTTTAAAGGTTGTTCCTTGACCAGGTTCGCTGTTAACATAGACAAAGCCGTAGTTCTGCTTCACAATGCCATAAACCGTTGACAGCCCCAGCCCGGTACCCTTTCCCGCCTCCTTGGTGGTAAAAAACGGTTCAAATATCTGATCGAGCATGTCTTTTTCTATGCCGGCACCCGTATCACTGACCGTAATCAACACATATTCTCCGGCAATAAATCTGGGATGGTTTTCATTGTGCGATTGATCCAGCCGGATGTTCTCCGTTGTGATGGTTACGGAACCAACTCCGAAAATGGCATCGCGGGCATTGACACATAAATTGACAAGAATCTGATCGATCTGGGATGGATCGACTCTGACAGTCCAGAGGTTCAGGGCAGGCTTCCAGGAAAACGCGACATTCTCTCCAATCAAACGATGCAACATCTTCAACATGCCGGATATGGTTTCGTTCAGATCAAGCGTTATTGGACTGATCGTCTGTTTTCGGGCAAAGGCCAGGAGCTGGCGTGTCAGATCGGCCGACCGCTGGGCAACTTTCAGAATTTCAGAAAGATTTCCATACAGTGGATGTGCGGGATCAATCTTATCCAGGGCCAATTCGGCATTTCCAGTAATGGATTGAAGCATGTTGTTGAAATCATGAGCCACCCCACCTGCCAATCGGCCTACCGACTCCATTTTCTGAGCCTGCGATAGCTGCGACTGCAGGCTCTCTCGTTCCTGCTCTGCCCGCTTGCGTTCGGACACATCCACAAAGCATTCCAGCAGCCTCTCTTGACCTTTGAGCTGGATTCGCTTCACCGTTTTGATAATGGATAGACGACTGCCGTCCTTTCGTAGAATCTCCCGCTCCGAGTTGTCCACGGTTTTGCCCAAGTCGCACACGGGGCATGCCCCCTCATCTGCGGGACACAAGAGCGAGTGGCACCTGTGACCTAGCAGATGATCGACGGGTGCACCGAATAAAGCAGCCACATGCTCATTCACCCTCTCGATGACCCGGGTTTCAGGGTCCACAATGATCACGCCGGCAGGAAGATTATCCAGGAGGATTCGTTGCAGAGCTTCGCTTTCCTGTAGCCCCTCCTCCGCCTGTTTGCGATTGGTGATATCCTGGAACGTACCGATGACGGCTGTGCGTTCACCATCCACGACGGGTGCAATGCCGCGCAGCTCCGTCCAGAGACGTCTTCCCTTTGCCGTGATGATTTCAGTCTCTATCATGAATGGCTCGCCGGAGAATAGGCAGTCGGCCAGCTTGTTGTGTATAAGGGGAATATACTGGGGAAGGAAATATTTCAAGCCTTCAGCGAGGCTGGGGCGGTAGTCGAGCGCCTCTTCAATGATCTCATAGACACCTTCGGTCCATTCGAGGTAATCTGTGTGCGGATTGGCCTTCCAGCCGCCTACACGCGCGATTCGCTGCGTTTCCCTGGCAAAGAGCGCTGCCTCTCTAAGTGCTTGCTCCGCATTCTTGCGTTCGGTGATGTCGCGAACCGTTGAAATGATTACCTGCCTGCCTTCCATGCGCGCCAGGCGGTTTCCGATCTCAACCGGGATTCGGCTTCCGTCTTTGCGGATATGTATGCCCTCCCATACGGCATCTCCCTTTGCGTATAGGCGTTCCATCATTTGAGGCACATTTGCCACCGTCTCCGGGGCATCAATATCGATGGGACTAATAGTCAACAATTCGTTTCGAGAATATCCAAGTCGTTCACAGGCTGGATCATTCACTTCGATGAACGGACCTGGAATTCCGTTCTCCGGGCCTTCATGCACGAAAATGGCTTCGTTGATGCCGTTAAAAAGAATTCGCAGACGCTCCTCGCTTTCTCGCAGCGCATCCTCGGCTTTTTTGCGTTCAGTTATATCGAGGGCAGTAAATGTCACTCCCGCAGTGAGATCCGTGGGGTTGATGGGGGTAGAGCTCATCAGTATGTTAATAATGCGCCCATCTTTACATCGCCATTGCGTTTCTACGGTGCCGGTTCCACATTGGAGAATCTGACGGTATTTTTCCGTGCCCACATTTTCAAAATGGGCATTGCTGGGGTACAGCATTCGGGCGCTCTGGCCGACCATCTCTTCCCGGCTGTAACCGATCATGTCGCAGACTCGGTCGTTGACAGCCAGCAAAATGCGGTTGGTCACAACACCGATACCGGTAGGCGCAGCCCGGAAGATACTACTGAGCAGACCCTCGCTCTCCCGCAGTGCATATTCCGCCTGCTTGCGCTTGAAATCGGCGTTCTCCAATTCCAGAACTCGTTGCTCAAGCGCTTCATATGTTGGTTTTCCGTGCATAGTTATTCCCTATGTTTGAAGTTCTACCCCTTGATCTTATATAAACTGTCTTTGAAGTGATGATGGCATCCCGGTGGCCCGTCCAGAATACTTCGAACCGTCTCTGCAAGTTCCTGGAGGATGAAAGGCTTCATCATGACTTCTCGTATGCCCATAGTCATGGCTTTTTCCCGGATCTCGGAGCTGGTAAATCCCGTACTGAGAATGATGGGAATATCACCTCTGATGCGTAACAGCTCTGCAGCCAGTTCCATACCGGTCATCTCCGGCATCGTAAAATCAGTGATGACCAGATGAAACCGGTCGCACTGTGACTGAAAGAGCTGAAGAGCGTCAAGACTTCTGTTTGCCGAGGCAACCTCATAACCAAGCATTTTCAGCATATCCGTTATCACTGCGACAAGCATTTCTTCGTCATCCACCAGAAGGATTCGCTCGGTTCCGGTCGGAAGCCCAGCCTTTGGCTTCTCTTCAGGTGTCACCGCGGTTTCCATTCTGGGGAAGAATACCTCAAAGGTACTTCCTTTACCGGGCTCGCTATAGGCGGTTATCCTTCCGCCGTGACTTTTGACGATTCCATGAACTACAGCCAGTCCGATTCCTGCCCCTTCGCCGGGACCTTTTGTGCTAAAAAAGGGTTCAAAGATTCGTTCAAGGGTCTTTTGATCCATTCCATGCCCTGTGTCGCCAACCACCAACCGCACATATGTCCCGGGCTGCATATCCAGATGCTCAGCAGCCTCGATGGCATCAATTTCGACATTATCCATGACGATCTCAAGAAAGCCGCCCGTATCGCGCATGGCATGAGCTGAGTTCGTGCACAGGTTGACAATGATCTGATGGATTTGCGTGGAATCACCGAGAATTATCGATTGGCCGGCTTTTGGGGTGAACCTTATATCGATCGTTGTCGGAAGCGTTGCCCGGAGCATTTTAATGGCATCTTCTATAATAGGGCCCATTTCAATGGGTCTGCGTTGTAAGTCGCTCTGACGGCTGAAAGCAAGTATTTGCTTTATCAGATCCCTGGCACGACAACATGCTGAAAGTGCACGTTCCATCCTGTGGTGCGTCTGGCTCCCCTCGCCGGCGTCCAAAGACTCAATTTCAATAAAACCCATGATGGCGGATAGAACGTTGTTGAAATCGTGCGCGATCCCTCCGGCCAGTGTACCCAGGGCATCCAGCTTCTGCGCCTGCTGAAGTTCTTTTTCCAGCCTGCGGAAGCGGCTCATGTTGCGGCCAACGGCAACGAAGTGGTTGATAGCGCCGGAAGCATTTCTGATAGGGGAAATGGTCCCCTCTATCTCAAAAATCGTGCCATTTTTGCCCTTGTTAATGATAACGCCCATCCATACCTGGCCGCGATCCAGAATTTTCTTTGTTGTGTGGTAAAAACCTTCGTCATGCTGGTCGCTCCGTAGCGTTCTCAGCTTTTGTCCTTTAAGCTCTTCGCAGCGGTAGCCACTGGAACGTTCAAACGCCGGATTGATGTATATGATCGTTCGTCTATCATCGGTAATCAGAACATTTTCTTCGGCTTGTTCAACCACCGACGATAACAGGGTTCGCTCCTCGTCCATGAGCTTTCTATCTGTGATGTCAACAGCAATACCCCCTATCAACATCGGTTTTCCTTCCACGCGGATGGGAAACTTGATCGTCTCAAAGGTGCGTGGGGCTCCATGGCGATCCGTCATGGTTTCCTGAAACTTCAAAGGCCCCTGTGCAAACACTTTCCGATCATCCTCCGCCATCTGTTTTCCCACTTCACCGGCAACCAGTTCATCAGTGGTTTTGCCTTCCCAATTTTGGAAATTCAGCAGTTCTTGAAGGTATTGATTGGCGAACAGGGTTCGACCCGCCTCGTCCTTGATGAAGGCGGCGGCGGGTAAATTCGACATGAATGTTGCGAATTGCTCCTCGCTTTCGCGTAGCTCCCTGGTGCGCACCTCCAACAGGTCCTGGACCCGCAGGAGGGCTCGTTCCCTTCGCGCTCTGACGCAGATCTCGATGAGGTATGCCGGTTCGAAGGGCTTGCGCAGGTAGGCGGCCGCGCCCTGACGCATCCAGGCCAGGGCCAGCTCTGGACTCGGGTCCGTGGTCATCATGATGCAGATGCAATCGGGCTGATTTTTCCGAAAGCCTGCCAGCAGCTCATCGCCGATACCATCTGGCAGATGGTAATCGAGCACGGCCACGTCATAAGCCGCCTGCTGGAAAGCCTGGGCAGCTTCTCCGGCCGTTAGCGCAATGTCCGCCAGATAGTCGCTTGCTTTAAAGGCTTTCTTCAGCAGACCGGCCAGTGTGCGGCTGTCTTCTATGATCAAGGCTCGGAGATGGTTCCTCGGCTTCTCACCTCCCAGCAACGCCCGCACCTGCTCGGTGAACTGTTTGCCGTCCACCGGGGAGGGCAGAAAAGCGTTAGCGCCAAGATCGGCGGTGATGTTGGAAGCTTCTTCGCCGGAGAAGGTAGCCGAAACCACCAGAATGGGTACTTGATTGAAGGGCTCATATTCCGGCGAGCGCAGCAGACGGCAGAAGCGCCAGCCGTCAATGCCCGGCATGTAGAGGTCGGTAATAATGAGATCAGGCGGACAAGCGCGATCCATAGCTAATAGAGCTGACTCCGCGCTCTCAAAAGCCAGAAAATTAAGTCCCTCCTTGCGGAGCAGTCCGGTCAGGACCTGGAGTTGGGTTACATCGTCGTTGATTACAACAGCGGTGGCCACGTGTGTTTTTGAATGGTTACTCTTCATGTCGCCCTCTTTCCGGCATTGCCATCGCAGTACTCACAAATATAGGGAATAATGCTGTTTCATCCACTGACTACGCGATTGCGGCCTTCGTTCTTGGCCTGATACATCGCCGTGTCGGCTGTTTCCAATATCTCATCCACCGTGGTTTCGGCGGCGGCGCATGCCACGCCAATGCACACGGTAATGGACAGCACGCCTGATCTTGTTGTTATGTTGCTTTCGGCGATTTTTGCACACAACCGGTCAAATGCGGATATCCAATTTGTCCCTGGCTTCATTGGCGTGATTACCAGAAACTCTTCTCCCCCCATACGCCCAACGGAATCGTACTCCCTGATACTCTCATTCAGAATCTGAGTAAGCCCGCAGAGCACATCATCCCCGGTCTGGTGGCCATACGTGTCGTTGACCTGTTTGAAATGGTCTATGTCGAACATTCCGACAGCCAGTACGTCACCATGGCGTCCGGCGCGTGCGAGCTCCTTGCGAAGCCTGTCAAGAATGGCCCGGCGGTTCAGCATCCCTGTCAAAGGATCATGGGTGGCCTGGTGCGCCAGTATTTTTCTGCTTTCGATGAGTGCGTCCTGCATCTCTACCATGCGCAGGCCAACCGCGATGCGGGCGTGAAGCTCGCCAGGATCGAAGGGTTTGGAAAGATAGTCGTTGGCTCCGGCATCCAGGCCAGCAATAATGTCGGCTTTCTCGCCTTTGGAAGTCAGCATGATGAGGTAAGGAGGTCGGTCGGTTTGCATGGCGCGGACCCGCCGTACCACCTCCAGCCCGTCCATCTCCGGCATCATCCAGTCGAGAATGATCAGTGCGGGGGCATCGGGCTGCCGCAACACATCCCAGGCTTCGGCGCCGTTGACCGTGGCCATCACCTCGTGGCCCTCCTTTTTTAAAACGCCTACCAGTATGGTGCGCGATGTGAAGTCGTCTTCGGCAATCAGGATGCGCATGCGCGTTTTCTCCTCATCATTTAATCAGTCCAAGTTTGCGCAGTTCTTCCAGAAGCTTTAGACGGGTGAAATCGTCTTCAACAATCAGTGTCTTCATGGTGTTTTCCATTTAAGGTTGTTTACAGTTCTGCTGTCATTGCTTGATTCAACAGGTTGAACTGCGCTTCCAGTTCAACCATGTGTTCCACGACAGCGCTCAAGTCTCCGGCCTTGGCCGATTTCTCCATCTCGAAAGCCACCTCCAGCAGGCGTTCTCCTCCCACATTGGCCGATGCGCCTTTGATGGTGTGAGCCTGCAGTTCGGCGCCTGCGGCATCTCCGGTTTCAAGATAACCCTTCAGCGCTGTGATCTGCCGCGGGATGTCTTCCAGAAAGCCTTCGACCACCATTCGGGCCAGGTCTTCATCATCCATGAGACGGGCCATCATGCCCGCCTTGTCAAATACGGTGAGTTGAGACATGGGACTTGAAACTTGGGGAGATTGTTGATCGGTTTTCAGTTTGCTGTCTGCTGTTTTTTCTTCCTTTGGCAGCCATTTATCCAGTGCTTCCGCCAGTGCACGGGGCGACACCGGTTTGGTGACATAGTCATTCATGCCCGCCTCCATGCAGCGCTCTCTGTCTCCCTGCATGGCGTGGGCAGTCATAGCAATGATAGGAATATGGCAATTGGTGCTTGCGGATTTGAATTTACGAATTTGACGGGTAGCCTCGAAACCGTCCATCTCCGGCATCTGCACATCCATCAGCACCAGGTCGTAGGGCAGGGTATCCAATGCCTTAAGCGCTTCTGAGCCGTTTGCCACTGCATCCGCGCGCAGACCCAGTTTCTTCAGGATACCCAGGGCCACCTGCTGATTGGTGATGTTGTCCTCGGCCAGCAGGATGCGCGCCTTGCGGCCGGCAAAAAGGTGCAGCATCTCTCGGGCCTTGTGGCGCGTGGCGATGGTCCGATGCGTTGACTTGTCCCGATTGCTCAGCGCAAGGGACAGGACGGCCTTGAGTTCCTGGTGTCGTATCGGCTTGGTCGCATATGCCGCAAAGCCAATCTCCTCCAAACGTTTGGCGTCGCCCCGCATCCCCAGGGAAGTCAGCATTACCATCCGGGTTTGATCAAGACGATCGTCCGTCTGAATGATCCTGCCCAGGGTCTCGCCGTCCATGCCTGGCATCTGCATGTCGATCACGGCAATCCGGAAGGGGTCGTTGTCGTTTAGTGCCTGGTAGAGTTCCCGGAGCGCCGCGGGACCTTTCTGTGCCTCGGTCGGGCGCATACCCCATGAGGCCAGGCGTGTGGACAGTATTTCGCGGTTGGTGGCGCTGTCGTCCACGATCAGAACACGCACGTTGTGTAAGTCGGCAGGCGGGGTATTCTCCAGTTGCGCTTCCCCTGTCTGTTTACCGAGACGTACGGTGAACCAGAATTCCGAGCCTTTGCCTTCTTCACTGTTCACACCGGCCTCGCCTCCCATCAGCTCGGCCAACTGCTTGGAGATGGCCAGTCCCAGACCGGTGCCGCCATATTGCCGCGTGGTCGAGGCATCCACCTGGCTGAACTTGTCAAAGAGCAGACCAATCTTGTTCTTCGGGATGCCAATGCCCGTATCTCGTACCGAGAAGCGCAGCAGAACGTCGTTTTCATTCTCTTCCATCAGTGAGACGCGGACTGCCACCTCGCCGCCGGAGGTGAACTTGACGGCGTTGCCCGCCAGATTATTGAGAATCTGGCGCAAGCGGCCCGGATCGCCACTCAGCAGCGTGGGCACGTCCAGATCCGCGGAGCAGAGCAGCTCCAATCCCTTCTCGTGAGCCCGCATGGCCAGCGTGGAAGCAAAGTCGTCTATCAGACTCGATAGATCAAAATCCAGCATCTCCAGGTCGAGCTTTTTTGCTTCAATCTTGGAGAAGTCGAGGATGTCGTTGATCAGGCCGAGCAGTGATTCGCCGCTGCTGTGCACGATTTCAGCGTAGCGCCGCTGTTCATCGTTTAACTCTGTATCCAGCAGCAGCCCGGTCATGCCGATGACCCCATTCATCGGGGTTCTGATCTCATGGCTCATGTTGGCCAGAAACTCGCTCTTGGCGGCACTGGCCATCTCGGCCTGCGCAGCCATGTTGTTGGCCCGCGCCGTTGCCTCTTCAAGATAGTGGTTGACCTCCTGGAGTTCCGCCTCCGCCCGTTTTCGTTTGGTGATATCCAATAATGTTCCAGTTGCTGAAGGTTTTCCGTTGACAATATCCGAAAATCCAAAAATCTCAATATGGACTATTTCACTGTTTTTTCTTATTCCCCTGAATTCGTAATGATCCGTTTTGACATCTCCCGATAGTCGCTTGCGAAGTATCTCCTCGAAAAAAGGCTGATCCTCCCGATAAACGAGTTCAGTAAAAGACATGTCCAGGCATTGCTCAACGGTATATCCGAAAATCTCTGAGAATTTCGGGTTTACATATTTGAAAATACCATCCTGAACCTGATAAATACCTACAAGCGACTGATCGGCAAAGTTTTGAAACTTTTCCACGGATTCATGGAGCGCCTTCTCGATCCCTTTGCGTTCCGTAATGTCCTCTTTGACTGCTACGAAACTGGAGATGACCCCATGGGCATCTCTTACGGGCGAGATGGATGCCTGTTCCCAGAAGAGTTCGCCATTCTTCTTTTTGTTGTGGAACTCTCCACGCCAGACATTACCGGCAAGAATGGTGTTCCAAAGCTCTTTATATGTCTCTGGGGGGAGCTCTCCGGTTTTGAGAATGCGTGGATTCTGACCGATCGCCTCGGCGAAGGTGTAGCCGGTCGTTTCAGTGAACTTCGGGTTAACATATTCTATGGCGCCCGAGACGTCGGTAATAACGATTGTAGCAGGGCTCTGTTCCACCGCGGCGGAAATCTTGCGAATTGTTTCCTCGGCTTGTTTGCGTTCGGTGATATCGCGAATCCTCTCAATTGCGCCGATAACATTGCCGGACGGATCGTGCAGGGGCGATGCTTTGGCAAAAACCCATGCGCCTTTATTGTTGTAAAGGGCGCTGCAGAACACTTCCGCTGTGAGGGAGTCACCTTCACGGATGATGTTGGGATACCGGGCCATAACATCCCCTTTGTCCATAAAGATTAAATCCATCAACTGCTGCCTCGCCTCGCCATAAAACGGGATGGTGTAGGCGTAATCGCCTTTGCCGATCATCTCCGTGGCCGGGATTCCAGTCATTTTCTCAATCTCTTTGTTCCATATGATGACACGCCCTTCCTGATCAATGGCCAAGGTGGCGTCTGGCAGAAATTCGATAATATCCGCCAGTCGTCTCCGGTTCTCCAGCAGTGCATCCTCTGTCTGCCTGCGATTGGTAATGTCTTCAAAACAAATGACCGCCCCGCTGGTCTTTCCCGCGTCAACAATTGGCGTGCTGGAATACGCTACCGGAATGGCGCTTCCATCTTTGCGGTAAAAGAGCTCATCTTTTCCCTGATGAACTGTACCGTCTTTGCAGGTCATGAAGATTGGGCATTCATGATCCGGATAGGGCCGGCCGTCTGATTTCGTATGATGTGTGAGGGCATGAAGGTTCTTTCCGTTCAGTTCCTCGGGCGTATATCCTAGAATTTTATTCGCTGCCGGATTCACGAACGTTGTGATTCCATTAATGTCTATGCCACAAATCCCTTCTCCTGCGGATGCGAGCAGTAGACGGTTCTGGCCGCTGATCATCATCAATGCAAGCTGCCTGCTGCGAATATACAGCAAAGCGCCCGTCAACGCGATTATCAATGTCGTTATTGCTACCAGCCACGGCCAGTATTGCCGCCACATGTCCAACCAGCTCATTTGACCATAGTGTTCATAGGGCGGCAATCGCAGCTCGCGCAAGCAGTCATGAACGCTGGTATAGTCCAGGCAGATGCTCCATCCCCCGCTTTGTGCGGCGGTGGCGGCGGGCGAATCGCCGGGCAGGGTCAAAAGTGCCACAGTCACCTCGCGTGAGAGCTCGTCATTTGTATCGGAAAGCTTTGCAAACGGCCATTCAGGGTAGAGGCGAGTACTGTGCAGATAAGGGAAGGGGGGGTGCGGCCCTGGATCGAATTTGGCGGGAATGACCCGAATATCGTCAAGTCGGATCTCTCCGTTTGCGGCCATGCGCTCAATCGTATCGGTGCGAACGGTACCAATGTCCGCCTCGCCGGAGAGAACCGCACGAACCACGGCAGGATGATTGTCCAGAAAGATTAGCCGGGCGCAGTCCCGCTCAGGGTCAATACCTATCGATCTGAATTCGCGCAAGGCAATATTCCATCCGCCGAACGAGGTCTTGCTGACGGCTGCAAAACGTTGACCACGAGCATCCTGCAAGCCTTGCAGGTCGCTTCGATCCGCACGACAGAAGACAACACCGCCAAATTCCGACATGATTTGTGTTCCCGCCCGGTTGCGCAAGGTCATGATTCGCGAAACACCATACCTCACCTCCAGATCCACATAGATCTCTGGATTGCAGATCAGAAAATTAATCGAATTGTTCTTGACTGCTGATTCGATCTCATCGAATTTCAGCGGTACCAGATCGAACTGATGTTCGGGTAGAGCCTTGCCCAGGTAGTCCATCGTGGGCTGCCACATTTCCCTGCAGATATCTGCTCCCTTATGCGATAGAACACCAATGCGGATCGACTTTGAATCTCGTGCGGACAAGTTTGGCGAGGATTGGGATGAAGATGGGGTGGAGACATCAATGTCCAAGGCCAGCACGGCGGCCATGGTAACGAAAATAGCCAGAAGAAGCGACGTCGTCGGTCGCGCGTTTTTCAAACAGTGAAATAGGGTTTTAAAATGATCACGCATGTGAAAAAAACTTTCTTGTTTTATCGGTATTTATACGTCATCTTAAAATTCTTTAAGCCTTATTTGCCAGAACGCGATTGATCGTGTCTCTCAGCCCCTTAAGCTGATACGGTTTACCCAGGAATGCATTGGGACGTTCGGGATGTTCGCCTGCCATGACCTGAGCCTCGTCGTAGCCGCTGGAGAGAATCACCGGGATATCGGGCGAAAGCTTGCGCAGGGCAGCCAGTGCGTCCCATCCATCCATACGCGGCATGGTCAAATCGGAGAGAATGCAGCGGATCTCATCCTGATGAAGTTGGAATACCTCCACAGCCTCGATGCCGTCTATTGCTTCAAGTACCGTATATCCCAGGCGAGTCAGCATCATCTTGGCTATGTTGCGCACCTGTTCCTCGTCTTCGATCAGCAGCACTGTTCCGCCGCTTTCGATTTTGGAGATCTTTTCTGCTTTGTCAGTCTGTAGCGCTTCCGGCACGGTAGGCAGGTCGGGCCGGCACGGGAGTTCTTCAGTTGATGCCGGTAAAAAGACCCGAAAAACACTTCCCCGTCCCGGTTCACTCTCTACCGTGACTCCCCCGCCATGAGCCCCTACGATCCCCAGCACAACGGACAGGCCCATGCCCCGGCCGTAGAATTTGGTTGTGAAAAACGGATCGAAGAGCTTCTCAATATCTTTATCCGCAATTCCGCAACCGGTATCCCTTACTTCCACGCCGGCATAGACACCTTCCTGTGGATGCCAGTCAATTGGGAAGCGCTTTGAGACAGGGATATTCACCTGTGAAACCGTTTTGACCGACAGGGAAATGGCTCCCTGGTTTTCGCCGGTGGACTCCCAGGCATTGGTGACCAGGTTGGTCAGAATCTGCTGTATCTGACCTGGGTTGGCACGGATGACCGGACCGGACGCGGGGAAATCGGCGCTGAATATCATGCCTTTCGGGGCTGCGGCCTGAAGCAGTGACAGGCTGCGACGGCAGGCTTCCGAGATGTCCATGGGTTCATGCTTGCCGGGCATTTGTCCCCGGTAGGCCAACATCAGGCCACTGACTTCCGTGGCCTTGCGGGCGCCCTTCAGGGCTTCTGTCAGGGTCTCCAATGTACCCGAACCAGCCGGCAGGTCATCCATGGCCATTTCCAGATTCCCCATTACGACCTGAAGCTGATTGTTGAAATGGTGGGCGATGGCTCCGGCCATACGGTTTAGGCTTTCAGCTTTTTGGAGCTGCTGCCGCTGCCTTTCCCATTGCCGGCGTTCCGCTTCAATTTCCTTTTGCTCGGTAATGATGCGGCTGATTCCGAACAAACCCTCGACCTTCCCTTCATGATTCAATAACGGCCACTTGTTGGTACTGACCCATCCTTTTTTCCCCGACATGTCACAGTAAGGATTTTCCTTGTTCAGGAGTGGTTTGCTGTCGCGGAAGACCGGTATTTCTTCTTCGTAGTAAATCTGTGCGGTCTCTTTCGGGAACACCTCCAGATCATGTTTGCCGATCATGTTGCGCCAACTGTCATGCCCGGTAATGTCGGCCAGGGTCTGGCTGCAAAAACGGAAACGGCTGTCTTTGTCCTTGAAGTAGACGAAGTCACTGGTATTTTCCAGAAAAGAGACAAAATCACGGTTCAGTTCGTTGATCGTTTCTTCGGCATGCTTACGCTTGGTAATGTCCAGCGCAAATCCTTCCATAATGACATCCGTGCCATCATTTTTGTATCCAGTCGAACGATCCTCGAACCAGCGCCAGTTCCCCTGTGCATCTTTGATGCGATATTCAATGCAAAAAGGCCTGGATGCTGTGCCCTCACGAATGGTTTGGTTAACATAGGGGAGATCGTCCGGATGAATCGAATCGTGCCAGAGCATCGGCTGGGCATACAACTGCTCCGGAGAATAGCCAAGTATATCAGTCACGTGTGAAGAGCAGTACACGCTGCCGCGTTTGCTTGAGAACGAATAGACAATGCCCGGCGTCCCTTCGACCAGCGCGCGATAATGCCGCTCACTATCGCTCAATGCCTCGATTCGCTCCTCCACCCGCTGCTCGAGCATGTTATTGACCTGAAGGATTTCATTGAACTGTGCGGTCGTCAAATCCGTCATCTCCCTGAAATTATTGATCAGGTGATTTGCCTCGATAATACCGCTTTCGGGCCAGGCGATCTCTTTTTCATCCGCTACCAGCCTGCCCGGAAGGTCATGGGTGATCAGGCGCAGCTTTTCGAGTGTGGCAATGGAACTGCGGCTCAAAAATTCTGCCAGTGCCAGTGCTCCAATCAAAAGCAGGAACAGCAGGGTCAGCTTGCCGGTGTAGTTGTCGTAGAGTGTTTTTTGAAGGGGCGCCACCGGCTGCTCCAGAATCAGTTTCCATTCCGCCAGGCTGCCGATGGCGGTTTCAGCGATATAGAACGAATTCTTCCAACGTTCCGAGATAGGGGTATTGGGAGGCACAACCGGCATCCACTGACTGATCCCAGCGTCAAGACGATTCAGTGTTCCTTTTCCGCGCACAAAGGGTGTCATCACCGTTTGATCGGTGCGGTTGGTCATAATGACGTTGCCGTTTTTATCAATCAGCGTGAAGAGCGAGGCATTTTCGCCCGTACTCATGTCGAGGTGCTCAAGTATCTGCTTCAGGCTCAGGATGCCGCCGATGAAGCCGCCATACTCTCCATGAATGACCACCGGAGCAATCAGCGCGACAACCGGCTTGGGGGAGCCGATTTTGCCCATCATCACCTCCGAGAGCATCGGCTTGAGTGTCTGTTTGAGCACCGGGATGTAGGGACGATCAGCAAAGCTCATGCCGATGTTCTTATGCCCCTGTTCATCCAACAATGGAAAATAGGCGGTGGTTGTCGCCTCGCTGTCCTGCAACCCGACCCGCTGAAAATTGACATCCGAATTCACTGCCAGTTCCAGATAGGACTGCATCTGCTCCGGGGGTATAGAAGCAGCCATCTCAGCCAGATTGAAAATGGCTGATGTTCTGTTCACCACCCAGGCTTCCAGACTATGAGCCGTATGCCGACTCTCCTGCATCAGCGATGTGCGAATACGGAGATCGGTTTCGGCAAAATCGGTTCTGCTGCCAATCGCCATCATAATCAGAGCCGGGCCCAACACGAAAAGGGCCAGAAGGTTGTAGATAATTTCACGGTATGACATCAGCGATGCGCGCGATAGGAGTGTAAAACCGGTGAAGATCAGCCGGGCAACCAAAGCATTGGCGATGCCGTTCACCGCCTGTTTGGTCATGACAATAGAGGTATTACTGAAAGGAACTTGCATGACGACGTGGTAGAAAAGGTAGACCAGCGGCATGCCGATGATGAGCCAGTAAAGCGTATCGGCCAGAACCAGCCCCATCTTGCGGCGGTCCGTCAACCAGCCGACGACAGCTACCTCGGCGGTCATGATGATGATGGCGTAGGGGTGGTTCCAGAGGATGTAGGTATAGCCGGCGATGATGGCGGCCGCCAGGATGCCCCGGCCAATGCCGAAGAACTGCAGCGCCAGCATGGCGAAGATGCTGCCGAAGAGAAAATCGATATTGAGAAAGAGCGGGAATTTGAAATAATTGCCCGCCAGACCGGCGGCGATCAGGGCCACGCCCAGCAGGGTGGCTGCGATGAGGTTGGCTTCTTGCTTTTCAGCCATATTAGCGGATTTTTCCCCTTCCTGCCTGAGCAGATCGTTCGGCGGTTTTAAAAGGGTCTCTTTTTCATCCATTGTCCTGATCCTTTATTTGACAACAGCAGAAGTTTTGCTGCCCTTGGCGTCTTCCAGAAGGGGTAAATACACACCAATAACCGCAATCGGGTATTTCATACTTCAGCACGAATCGATTGGCTTGAATCTTCGTCCAGAACTTCACGAACTTTTTTAGCCAATGTCAGCACGGAAAAGGGTTTCTGTAGAAAGTTTATGCCTTTGTCGAGCACTCCGTGGTGGGCAATGACATTGGCCGTGTAGCCGGACATAAAAATCACCTTCAGTTCAGGCTGAATGTCATGCAGCCGATGCCTCAGTTCCTGACCGTTCATTTCCGGCATGATCACATCCGTTATCAGCAGATGTATCGGGCCGGGACGGGTTTTTGCCAGTGCCAGCGCATCGTTCGGGTTGTGAGCCGCCAATACCGTATATCCAAAGCGCTCCAAAACTTCTTTGGCGATATCCAGAATGGATTCATCGTCTTCCACCAATAGAACCGTCTCTGTTCCATCGGAAATTCTCTGCTTGGTGGCATCCATCTCAGTTTTTGCTTTATTGTCCTCTGTCCTGGGCAGATAGATACGAAATGTTGTTCCCTGTCCCGGTTCACTGTAAACATTTATAAATCCGCTATTCTGTTTGACAATTCCATAAACCGTGGACAGCCCAAGTCCTGTGCCTTTCCCCAGTTCCTTGGTAGTAAAAAAGGGTTCGAATATCAGATCGAGCATGTCTTTTCCGATGCCCATGCCGGTATCGCTGACGGCAAGCTGCACATATTCACCGGGAATAAATCCGGGATGCATTTCGCAGTAAGATAGATCCAGCCTGACGTTTTCCGTTTCGATGGTTAAGGCTCCGACCCCGGAAATGGCATCGCGGGCATTGACACATAAATTGACCAGAATCTGATCGATCTGGGACGGGTCAATTTTAACTGACCACAGGTTCAGAGCTGGTTTCCAGAAAAAATTGATATCCTCTCCAATCAAACGGTGCAGCATCTTCAACAGGCCGGATATGGTTTCGTTCAGATCCAGAACAATAGGACTGATGGTCTGTTTTCGGGCAAAGGCCAGGAGCTGGCGTGTCAGATCAGCCGATCGCCGGGCAACTTTCAGAATTTCAGAAAGATAACCGTGCAACGGATGCGTGGGATCGATCTCATCTATGGCTATTTCGGCATTGCCAGTGATGGACTGAAGCATGTTGTTGAAATCATGGGCCACCCCGCCGGCCAGTCGTCCCACGGACTCCATCTTCTGCGCCTGGTTCAACTGTATCTGCAATTTTTCCCGTTCCGCTTCAGCATGTTTTCGCTCAGTGATGTCTCGGATGCTTTCGATGGCACCCACAATGTTGCCAAACTGATCGTGCAGGGGCGAAACCTTTGCAAAAATCCATGCGCCCTTATTGTCATAAAGAGCATTACAGAACACTTCCGTCGTAAGGCAATTACCTTCGCGGGTTATTTTGGGATACCAGGCCGCAACATCCCCCCGGTCCATGAAAATTAAGTCCATCAACTGCGGCC
Source organism: uncultured Desulfobacteraceae bacterium (assembly GCA_903909505.1). Lineage (GTDB taxonomy): Bacteria > Desulfobacterota > Desulfobacteria > Desulfobacterales > Desulfatirhabdiaceae > RAAP-1. The sequence goes on along the minus strand of CAIVVZ010000083.1, from coordinate 11,732 downwards.
TCGCCTCGCCATAAAACGGGACAGTATAGGCGTAGTCGCCTTTGCCGAGCATCTCGACGGCCGGAACGCTCGTCATTTCCTCAATCGCCTTGTTCCAGATAATGACCCTCTTTTCCTTGTCTATAGCCAGGGTGGCGTCCGGCAGAAAATTGACAATATCCACCAGTCGCTTTCGGTTCTCCCGGCGTTCCACCTCCGCCTGTTTGCGTTCGGTAATGTCTTGGAACGTACCGATGACGGCAGAGCGTTCACCATCCGCAACAGGTGAAACGCCGCGAAGTTCCGTCCAGAGATGTCTTCCCTTGGCAGTAATGATTTCGGTCTCCATTGTGAATGGCTCACCAGTGGATAGGCAGGTAACGATATTGTCACGGATTAAAGGGATATTCTGGGGAAGGAAATATTTCATGCCTTCGGAGAGGCTGGGATGGTAGTCGAGAGACTCTTCAATGATTTCATGGACGCCTTCGGTCCACTCGAGGTAATCCGTGTGGGGATTGGCCTTCCAACCGCCTATCCGGCCAATGCGCTGAGTTTCCCTGGCAAAGCGCTCGGCATCTCGGAGTGATTGTTCCGCCTTCTTACGTTTGGTAATATCACGGACAGTGGAAATGATGATCTGCCTGCCTTCCAGATGCGCCAGGCGATTTGCAATCTCAACTGGAATTCGGCTTCCGTCTTTGCAGACATGTATGCCCTCCCATAAGGCATTTCCCTCTTTGTAAAGGCGTTCCATCATTTGAGGAACATTCGCGACCGTTTCTGGTGCGTCTATGTCAATGGGGTGCATGGTCAGAAGTTCGCTTCGTGAATACCCGAGTCGCGTATATGCCGGATCATTCAGCTCTATGAATGGGCCTGGGATTCCGTTCTCCGGACCTTCATGCACGAATACGGCTTCATTGATCCCGTTAAAAAGTATCCGCAACCGTTCTTCGCTGTTCCGCAGTGCATCCTCGGCCCGCCTGCGCTCAGTGATTTCAACTTCAAGGCGCATGTTTTGGGCTTCCAGGTCACTGGTTCTTTCCGCAACCCGTTTCTCCAACTCCTCCTTGTCCTGCTTGATGCGTGCAAAGGACATCTGCAGTTGGTCGGCCATATAGTTGAAACCGATGGACAAGTCGCCTATTTCGTCAGCCCGGGCTGGCGTTGTCCGCTGGGAAAAATCCCCGGCGCCAAGCCGGTGGACCGCTTGGCTGAGCTCAAGGATGGGGCTGGTGATCCAGCCGGCCCCCCTGACTCCAAGGGCCAAGGCTACGGCCAGAACCAGAAAGCCCAGAGTTACAGCCTGCCTGGTGGTGGAGGCGATCCGATCCATGAAGTCGGCCTTTGTTAAGGTGACGATAACCAGCCAGTCGATTCCCTGTTTATCTGTGAAAGGCAGAATATGCAGCAAGCGGTTTTTGCCTTCCAGATCGAAGCTGAATTGAACCGGCTCAGTGATCCCTGCCAGCCCGCCGACTCGTTCCAATACCTCCCGGGCAGAAGCTCCTATAAGCGGACAGTCGGACTCAACCGCCTTGAGTCGCTCAAGCCGTCCATTCTTTTCATGAATTACAGCTTTCTCGCCCGAAGCTGCTACCATAATCCCTTCCCGGTCGATGATAAAGACCTCCCCGTGCTGCCCTACGTTGAGCCTGTCCAGAAAAGAGCCGATGAGGTTCAAGTTCAGGGCCGCGGCTATGACGCCCTCCAGACGATCGTCCTGGCCGAAAACCGGGCATGCAGAGGCTATATAGAGGGCATTTCGAGGCTTGAATGGATAGGGGTCGATCCAGGTCTGGGAGCCCACGGACACTGCACGGCGATACCAGGGACGGTCCCTCGGATCATAGCCGGGTGTTGCCGAGATAAGCTCGAGGAAACGGCCGTCAGGGTCGGCAAGATGCGTCTGAAAGGCAAAACCGGTTTCGGCCGAAGCGGTGGTCAGCACCGTTTTTCCTTCGGATAGGCGCTCTACGCCGGCCGACTCCAGCGCTTCGTTGCCAGAAAAAATCGTGTTGATTTCATCGAACGCCATGATCTGTTTGAAAAAGCGATGGTGCAGGGTGGACAGATCTCGCATGTCGGGCTTAAGCGAGACGTTGTAACGAACGATGTTGGAGGTTCCTTCCAGAAGATGGACCAGGTCTTTGACCACGCGATCGGCGATTTCAACCCGCAAACGATTCGTCAGATCGTTTACTGCCGACTGACCGGCCAGATAGGACAGCAAACCAATGCTCCCGATGCAGAAAAAGACAAGCAGGACGGCAACTCCGATCATCGTTGACCGGAGGGAGCGCCGCCGCGCTTTTCTTAGCAACACGGCTTTTAGGGTTTCCGGTGACTGCGTAGGTATTTCCTGGGCGATTTCTTCGGAATGTTTGCGCAGTTCGGCGGCATTACCGGGTCGGTTATCCTTACTGATCATTGTGTACCTCCAGGCCGTTTCTGCTGCGGACCTGTCTGTTCTGCGATGCCATCATTGCCGATGTTTTCTTTCTTATCAGATAGAACACGGTTGATTGTTTCTCTGAGACCCTTAAGCTGATAAGGTTTCCCCAGGAATGCATTTGGAATTTCTGTATGTTCTTCCGCCATAACCATAGCCTCGTCATAGCCGCTGGATAGGATCACCGGGGTATCGGGCGAAAGCTTGCGCAGAGCAGCCAGTGTCTCCCAGCCGTCCATACGCGGCATGGTCAAATCGGAGAGAACGCAGCATATCTCATCCTGGTGCTGTTGGAACATCTCCAAAGCGTCAACACCATCTTTTGCTTCAAGCACCGTATATCCCAGGCGCGTCAGCATGATTCTGGCCATGTTGCGCACCTGTTCCTCATCTTCGGCCAGCAGGATCGAGCCACTACCTTTAATCTCTGGTGCATTCTCTATTTTTACCGGACTGGTGAGGACTTTCTCCGTTGTTACCGGTAAAAAGACCCGAAAGATACTGCCTCGGCCCAGCTTGCTCTCAACAGTGACTCCCCCGCCATGCGCTTGTACAATTCCCAGTACCACGGATAGTCCCATACCTCGACCGATGAATTTTGTGGTAAAAAAAGGATCAAAGAGTTTTTCGATATCCTTGTCCGCAATCCCGGAGCCCTTATCCGTCACTTCCAGACAGGCATAGTCGTTTTCTTTCGGCTGCCAGTCGATGGGGAAGCGCTTTGAGGAGGAAATATCCGCATGAGAAACCGTTTTTACGATCAGGTCTATCGCTCCCTGATTTTCACCGGCGGCTTCCCAGGCATTGGAGAGAAGGTTGTTCAGAACCTGCTGTATCTGGCCTGCATCGCCACAGATGATCGGTCCGGAAGCGGGGAAATCGGTCTTCAGGGCCAAGCCTTTCGGGGCTGCGGTCTGAAGCAGGGGCAGGTTTAGGCGACAGACTTCGCTCAGGTCCAGGGGTTTTTGTTTACCGGGTGCTTGTCCCCGGTAGGTAAGCATAAGCCCACTTACTTCTGCGGCCTTTCGGGCCGCCTTCAATGCTTCAGTCAGGGGTAACAAAGAGTTCGAACCCTGAGGCTGGTCATCGATGGCCATTTCCAGATTCCCCATTACGACCTGAAGCTGATTATTAAAATGGTGGGCGACGGCGCCTGCCATGCGGTTCAGGCTTTCAGCTTTTTGGAGTTGCCGGTTCTGCTCCTCAAGTTCTGCCATTTCCGCTTCAGCTCTCTTGCGCTCGGTGATATCACGGGCAGCAACGAGGAGGATCTGCCGCCCTTTCAGTGGAAAGGACCGAGAAGTAATTTCGACTGGAAAGACGGTTCCATCCTTCTTTCGATGAAGGCGAAGCGGGATGATTAAGATCTGATCAGGAGCTGTCTGTGCCTCATGGGTGAGTCGGCGTGTCTCCTCTGGTTCTGCCGATAGATCCATACTCCTCTTGGAGAGCAACTCATCCGGGTCGTAGCCATATAGTTCTGAAGCCGATCTGTTGGCCTTGACGGCCATGCCCGTATCGGTTGCGATCAGGAAAAGCGCATCAGTCGCCGATTCAAACAATAGACGATACCGCTCCTCGCTCTCGCGTAGCGCATCCAAGGTCTGTTTTTGGATGCTAACATCCAGGTGCTGGATGATGGCATTGACCACTTTGCCTTCTGAGTCAGGAACTGCGGATATCGTCACATCAAGCGTAGCCTGTTTTGACCTTTTTAATTCCAGATCCTGGACCATGGATGTGTCGTATTTGATCGTAAACCGGACCGTGCTGCTTTTTTCAAATACCTCATGGACCAGAGGCATAAAGCCCTGGTCTTCAATCTGTCTGTCACGAAAAATGTTGTATTTGCCAACCAATTCATCTTCGCTGATGCGAAGTTGGTTGCGCAGGGATTGGTTGGATCGGATAAGAGTTCCCTTGTTATCGGATATCCACATGGAGACAGGACTGTGTTCGATGACGCCATCTAAAAAAGTGTTTAAGTTCTTCAGTGCCTGCCTGGCTTGCCTTCTTTCCGCTTCCATGGATAGCTCATGACGAAGGGTCCAGCGGTAGATAAAAAACCCTCCAAACAGCAGAACCGCTGTTAAAATATATGGAATCTTGATCTTATCCCACCATCCTGCAATAATTTCCGATTTGGGCATTGCGATAAACAATGTAATCGGGAAATTTTCCAATCGGCGAAATGCATTTAAATAATCCGGTCCATCGAGACTGCTGGGTCCCTCCACATAGCCATTTGCCGGAAACTTCTCCTGCTTGAGGTAATTGATCAGTGAGCCTGTCCTCGGTATTCCATAGATTTTCTCCATTTCCAGTTTTTCAGGTATGGGGTAACGACTCACCAGGAAACCATCATCGCGCATGAGGCCAAGTGCTGCTTTCTTTGTAAAGGGTGCATCCTTCCAATAATTTTGCAATATTCCGACAGGTAAGTTGGCGCTGATAAAATAAGCAAGTTTGCCTTCTTTATCATGAACCACGAATCGAAGCGGAATTATCCATTCTTTACCCATAAGGCTGATAAGCGGTTGACCTATACTAAGGGGATGACCTTCTTGTAGTTCATTGTGATATTTCAGAAACGAGGGCTCAAGAGCAAGCGTCGGCAACTTCGGGCCGGGCGGTGCTTTTGCTGTAAACAGTATTTGGCCATCCTCCCGAATGAAAGTGATGTTAATCAATTCCGGGTGGCTTTCCTTGAATCGCTTAACCAGAATGAAGGCATGATCAAGGTCGATCTGGTCCTCCGTTTCAATTATATCCCGGCTCAACCCGAGCATGCCGTTTTCCAGTTGCGTAAAGAAGGCATCAACGGCTTTCTCACCCAACTCCATGATGTTCTGCAAATTGTGTATTTGCTCAGATTTTTCTACACGCCAGGACTGCCAGGAGAAAAACGAGGCATAAATGACCAGGCACAACGACAGCGAGCTAAACACCCGGTTAAGGTTTCGTGTCGGCTGGTGGATATCTTCTGTGATGTTCATGGTCGATCCTATTATTGGTTATCCGCCCGGATAATAGCATCCGCTTGCCCGGACCCATGTGCCGAGACTCTGTCTGCAACATCATCCAGCACCTTTCTGACCGTTGCAGCCAGATCACCTATTGCAACGGGCTTCATGAGAAATCCTTTTACGCCCATGGCCTTTGCGCGCTTTACATCGTTTTCATTGCTGAATCCGGTACAGAGAATAATCGGAATCCCAGGCCTGATCGATATCAAGTCCCCGGCCAACTGATCCCCTGTCATATTCGGCATACTCCTGTCGCTGATCACCAGATCAAAATTACCGGGATTGGCCTTGAAAGCAGCCAGAGCATCCGGACTGCTCGTGCGGACGGTAACCAGGTAGCCCAGCTTTTCGAGCATCATCTGTTCCAATAGCACAATCGGCTCTTCATCATCAACCAGCAGAATTCTTTCACAGCCCGTCGGATACTTTCTGGTGACGGCGGCAGCTTTGCTATCCCTGGCGTTTTCCAGCAGTGGCAAATACACATGAAAGACGGTTCCTTTCCCAACTTCGCTGTAGACCTGGATCTCCCCGCCGTGTTCTTTGATGATGCCATGAACCACGGAAAGCCCCAGTCCCGTGCCCTTTCCCAGTTCTTTGGTGGTGAAGTAAGGATCGAATATTTTATCTATCAGTGTTTGATCTATTCCGGTTCCGGTGTCGGATACGGCGATGCAAGCGTATCTGCCGGACATAAGATCTCCGGGTATCGCTTGGAAAGGCAAATCTTCTTTTTCGGCAAAAGATCCTATGGCAATCTCTTTCAATGAAATATTTATCGTTCCGCCGGTTTGCTCAACCGCATGAAACGCATTTGTGATTAGGTTCATGGCGATTTGATGTAGCTGCGTAGGATCAGCCGAAACAATGCCGCAATCCGTGTTGATATCGCTTGAGATTTCAATGTTCATCGGTATCGCCGCTCGAACCAGCTTCAATGCCTCTTTCAGTATCGGCTGAATCCGGATGGGCAATTTCTGGGGGCTGCCCTGACGACTGAAAGCCAGGATTTGTTTGACCAGATCGCTGCCCCTTTGTGCGGATTTGTGGATTTGCTCAATGCTTTCATGAGCCGGGTTTTCCGGTGGAATTTCATCGAGCAGCATCTCTGAAAGGCCGCTGATCGGAAATAAAATATTGTTCAGATCATGTGCAATGCCGCCGGCAAGCGATCCAATGGACTCCATTTTCTGTGCCTGTAGAAGACTTGCTTCAATTAATTTGCGTTCTGTAATGTCGCGCGTGATGGAGATGATATGTGGGACACCTTTCAGAAGAATGACTCTGGCAGACATCAATGCAGAAATAAGGATGCCGCCTTTCCCTCGAAACGGTGCTTCGAGGTTTTCGTAAAAGCCCTTTTCCAGAAGCCCCTGGATCAATTTTTGCCGGTCGGCAGGATCATGCCAAATGTTAATTTCCAAGGATGTTCTACCAATAACATCTTCTCGGGTAAAGCCGGTCAATCGAGTGAACCCTTCATTGATATCCACAAATAGGCCGTCATCAAGACGATTGATGTTCACGGCATCCGGACTGAAACTAAATGTCAGGCGGAATTTATCCTCGCTCTCTCTTAGAGCCTCCAACGCCCGAACACGGTCTGTGATATCCGCTATGGTGACAAGTACCTGTCTACCCCCGGCCAGTTGTATGAGCGTTGTGGATATCAGAATATCAAGCGTTATGCTGACACCGTTTGAGATTACACCCAGCCGTCCTCTGCCTTCATAGACCGGTTCACCCGTTTCAAAAGTATACATCACCTGACTGCGCACAGAACAGAATTCGCAATCGTCATTTTGACCGCATTCTCGACCGCCGATTGAATTCAGGCATTCAAACACTTGGCCGCAGAGCAGACCGTGCAGTTCGTCCGTGCTCTTACCGGTGAATTGAACGCCTTTGCGATTAATGTCAGTAACCCGTATTTCTGTGTTTACGAGCATCATGATGTACGGTGCGTTCTGAAAAATAATTTCGAGGATGCGCGTTTTTGCGGCAAGAGCTGTCTCGGCCTGTTTGCGCTGGGTTATGTCTCGAAAGCAGATGACCGCTCCGTTAATTTTGCCTTTATCCACGATTGGCCGGCTGGAATATGATATCGGAATAACGGCGCCATTTTTGTGATAAAAGAACTCGTCGCTTCCCTGATGAACCGTGCCATCTTTGCAGGCCAAGTGGATTGGACATTCATGGTTCAGATAGGGCCGACCGTCCGGCTTTGTGTGATGCGTCAGGTTGTGCAGATTCTTGCCGAGCAGTTCATCTGTCGTATATCCCAGAATTTTATTGGCAGCCGGATTGACGAATGTTGTGATCCCGTCGATGTCAACAGCGCATATCCCTTCCCCAGCAGATGCAAACAGCATCCGGAGCTGGCCACTGATCCGCTTGACAGCGAGCTGTCTGCCGTTAAGAAGCATCAAGGCTCCCGATAGCGCGACTATCAATCCCGCGATCACTGCAAGCCATGGCCAGTATTGCCGGCAGAAGTCCATCCAGCTCAATTGGCCATAGTGTTCATATGGTGGCATCCGCAGTTCACGCAAACATTCATGAACACTAGTATAATCCAGACAAATGTCCCATCCCCCGCTTTGAGCGGCGATAGCGGCGGGTGAACCGGCAGGCATGGTCAGCAATGCCACTGTCACCTTGCGTGAGAGTTCATCGTTTGTGTCGGAGCGCTTTGCAAACGGCCATTCGGGATAGAGTCGGGTGCTGTGCAGGTAGGGGAAGGGGAACCGTGATCCAGTCGTGGCATCGGCGGGAATTACCCGAATTTCATCCATCCGGATCTCGCCGTTTGCAGCCATACGCTCAATCGTATCGGTGCGAACGGTACCGATATCTGCCTCGCCAGAAAGAACCTTATGAACCACTGCGGGGTGATTTTCCAGAAAGATTAGCCGGGCACAGTCCCGCTCCGGGTCGATGCCTGCCGATCTGAATTCACGCAAGGCCATGTACCATCCACCGAATGAGGTCTGCCCTGTGGCAGCTAGGCGTTGACCGCGAGCATCCCGTAAACTCTGGATGTCACTGCGGTCAGCACGACAGAAGACAACACCGCCGAATTCCGATACGATTTGTGTCCCCACCAGATTGCGCAGGGTCATGGTTCGGGTAACGCCGTACCTCACCTCCAGATCAACGTAGATCGCAGGGTTGCAGATTAAAAAATCAATGGACTTGTTCCGGACTGCCGGTTCGATCTCTTCAAATTTCAGCGGTACGAGATCGAACTTACTGCCGAGTATCGTCTTGTTCAGGTAGTCCATCGTCGGCTGCCACATTTCCTTGCAGATATCCGTCCCCTTATGCGCCAAAACACCGATTCGGATTGGCGCCAAGTGGTGTGTCGCATTGTCCTGCAGGTCCCTGGCCTGGTCCAGTGCGCTGGAAACATCGGAAATAGCGGTCGCGATTTCCCCAGCCAGGACCGCCTGAGCGGTCACGACCCATTTACGGGTGGGAGCGTCGCTGCCCATAGAAAGCGTTGCGATAATGACGGCGATAATGGCCAGGAGCATTGCAGCCGTCAGTCTCGAGTTTTTCAAGCTGTGCATTTGGTTTGTCTGTTTATTGCTCATGCGCAAGCCTTTTCATTGTTTCTTCATTCTTTTGCCTGGCCCCCTTCTGCCTGTCTTTGTAAAAAATAGCCACTTGTTTGATTTGGGATCATGCAGAAATACGGTAAGCGCATGCTTATGGCACAACGTCGTCCATTGTCTCCGCTTGCCCTGAATCATTCACCAATACTCTGTCTGCAACCTCATCCAGCACCTTTCTCACCATTTCGGCCAGATCGCCTATCGCCACCGGCTTCATGAGAAACCCTGTTACGCCCATGGCCTTTGCGCGCTTTACATCGTTTTCATTGCTGAATCCGGTACAGAGAATAATCGGAATCCCTGGTCTGATCGATATCAATTCCCCGGCTAACTGATCCCCTGTCATATTCGGCATACCCCTGTCGCTGATCACCAGATCAAAATTACCGGGATTGGCCTTGAAAGCAGCCAGAGCATCCGGACTGCTCGTGCGGACAGTAAGCTGATAGCCTAGCTTTTCGAGCATCATCTGCTCCAGGAGCACAATCGGCTCTTCATCATCGACCAGCAGAACCCTTTCATGACCCGTTGGATACTTCCTGTTGATGGCAGAAGTCTTGCTGTCCTTAGCGTTTTCCAGAAGGGGTAAATACACATTGAACGTTGTCCCTTTGCCAACTTCGCTGTAGACCCGAATATCCCCGCCGTGTTCCTTGACGATGCCGTGCACCACTGAAAGTCCCAGACCTGTACCTTTTCCCAGTTCTTTGGTGGTGAAGTAGGGATCGAATATTTTATCTATCAGCGTTTGATCAATTCCGGTTCCGGTGTCGGATACGTTGATGCATGCGTATCTGCCGGCCATAAGAGCTCCGGGTATCGCTTGGAAAGGCAAATCCTCTTTTTCGGCAAAAGATTCTATGGCTGTCTCTTTCAGTGAAATATCTATCGTTCCTCCGGTTTGCTCAACCGCATGAAACGCATTGGTGATCAGGTTCATGGCGATCTGATGTATCTGCGTGGGATCTGCGGAGACCATGCCGCAATCCGTGTTGATACGGCTGGTGATTTCAATAGTTCTGGGTATCGTTGCACGGGACAGCTTCGTTACCTCTTTCAGAATCGGCTGAATCCGAATGGGCAGTTTCTGGGGGCTGCCTTGACGACTGAAAGCCAGGATTTGTTTGACCAGATCACTGCCCCGTTGTGCGGATTTGTGGATTTGCTCAATGCTTTCATGAGCCGGGTTTTCCGGTGGAATTTCATCGAGCAGCATCTCTGAAAGGCCGCTGATCGGAAATAAAATATTGTTCAGGTCATGGGCAATGCCGCCGGCAAGAGATCCGATGGACTCCATTTTCTGAGCCTGCATGAGCCTGGATTCGAGTCTGGCTTTCTCCTCCTCGGTCCGTTTTCTCTCTGTGATGTCAACGAAAATACAGGCGAACTGTTTGGGTGCAGGCTGGAAGGCCGTCACCTGAAAATGCTTCTTAAGATCTGAGGAGTAGCTCTCGAAGAAGGTTGGCTCACCGGTCATCGCCACCTTCCCATAGGTTTCAATCCAGTGGTGCTCGGTGTCGGGCAGAACCTCCAGGACGGTATTGCCTGAGATGTCTTCCGCTTTAAGACCGGTCATCCGCTCGAATGCCGGGTTGACGGCCAGGAAACGGTAGTTGGCTGGATTCCCAGTCTCGTTGCAGATGATTTCGTGCAAAGCGAAGCCGTCAAACATCTCATGGAAAAGCTGCCGGTAGTCCTGCTCGGCCCGCCTGAGGTCGGTGATATCCTGCAATGACCCAAACAGGCGCGTGGCTCTTTTTTCAGGGCCCATCTCCGCATGGCCACGTGCCAGACACACCCGGATTGCACCATCTTTGCGAATGGCGCGCAGTTCCATCTCGTAAGGCGTCCCGATGCTGATGGCGGCCTCGGCTGCCTCCCTTAGCCGCTGTATGTCTTCCGGATAATATAATTCCGAATGTTCCGCAAAGGATGGCGCACCATCGGCCGGGTTTCGTCGAAAAATGCGAAACATCTCGTCCGACCATGTTACGGTGTCTGTCGCCACATCCCAATCCCAACTGCCCACATTCGCGATACTCTCCGTGCGTGACAGCATGGCCTGATTGTACCGCAAGGCATTCTCAGCCCGCTTGCGTTCAGTAATGTCGGTTATTACGACGCGGTACACGGGAGCACTGTCGATATCCTGCGCAGAGGTCGCAGTCAGATGCGCCCAGAATTGGGTTCCATCCTTTTTCAACATTCTCAGATCGCACGACTGCGGTTCACCCGTCGCAAAAAGCTGTTTACGGTGTTGGCAGTAGATGCCCTGGTCATCGGGAAGGATATAACGGGTCAGCGGCTGCTTGAGCAATGCGCTCCGGTCCGAGCCCAGCAGAGCGGCGGCGGTGTGGTTGGTCTCAAGGATCATCCCCTTTTCGGAAACGGTGCAATAGCCCACAGGAGCCATGTCGTAGAGATCAAAATAGCGCGCCCTTACAGAATCCAGCTCAGCATGCATTGCGCGCAATTCCTCGTTCTGCATCTCCAGCTCGACCTGGTGCGTTCGCAGTTCATGTCGGGTTTCTTCAGGCGACAGGGCTTCGATGTTTTCCGGCGACATAGGTGGCATTTTTCCGGGAATACTCATCTGTCTGTCTGTCTGTCTGTCTGTCTGTCTGGCTGGCTGGCTGGCTGGCTGGCTGGCTGGCT
>CAIVVZ010000082.1 GCA_903909505.1 uncultured Desulfobacteraceae bacterium | reverse complement strand
TCCTGAATTCGGGATAGGTTTTCCAGTATCTCGGATTTCAGGCACCAAAGCACATCTTTTACAATTTCAACCCGGCGAATCATGACATCGATATCATCGGCGGAAAGGCGTCCCATGTCCAGACTGAGTGCTGTTGATTCGGATTGGATCAGGGTGAGAAGACGCTCTGAAATCCCGGAAAGGATCTGCTGCATGCCTGGATCGGCATAAATGGAATAGAAAGCATGGATTCTTTTTAGCGAATGGGCCTGCTTGAAAAGCGACTGGACAGCCGAATCTCCTCCCAGATAATGTTCCGTTATGGATAACGCCGATTTTTTACAAGCCGGATACCCGCCGGATTCCACTGCCAGCAGTGTGTTGCTAAAGCTGTCAAGTGGGAGACCCGCCGGCTGATTCGAATGAACCGTTTTCCCGGGTTTAAAGGAAACGATGCCGGAAAGACCGCAGCAAAGAAAATTGGAAGCGCAGGGGAAAAAAATGACAGACCCATTCGGAACAGAAACCAAGTGCCGTCCGAAATAGACTTTTGAAAACAGAACGGAAGCAATCCATTCACTAAAAAATTGGGAAAAAGACCACAGGGAATTTAAGTATTTCACGGCACACCTTTGAGTCGCACTTTGAAAAGTCGCAAAATTGGGTCCACAAGCAACCGGATCGACAGAACCGACGGGCCTACATCCTTAGATAGAGCTGCCGAATCCGCTCCCGTGTCATGACCGTTTTCCAGTCTTTCCCAAGGGCGTTTTCCCAGAGCGGCTCAAGGACCAGGGCAACATCGATCATTTTTTCCATGCTGTGATTTTCCATGCCGGAAACCAGGTTCCGGGGAAGGGAAACCCCCTGTTTGGCCATCATTCGGCGAAACTCCATCACACCGTCCGGGTAAAATTCTTCCAGGTAATCAAACGCCACGCAGTTGCCGATACCGTGATGAAGACCCAGAACAAAGGACAGCCCATAAGACAGGGCATGACAGACTCCGACCTGAGAATAGGCGATGCTCATACCGCCGAAATAGGAGGCAATCATGAGCTTGTCATCGCTGTCAGTGCCCGGGCTGAGAAACACATCCTGACAAAGCGCCATGGCTTTTTCGCCGTAAGACTGGCTGAACGTGTTCAGATAGGTTCCGCAAAGCGATTCCACACAGTGAATATAACAATCCATGCCGGTATAAAACCGCTGGTCCGTCGGCACACCGGCAATCAGTTCCGGATCCAGAACAATCTGGTCAAATACCGTATAGTCCGAATTGATCCCCAGTTTTTTCTCAGGACCGGTCAGTACCGTGGTTCGAGAGACTTCCGCACCCGTTCCGGACAGGGTTGGAATGCCGATATGATATATGGCGGGATTCTGAATCAAATCCCAGCCCTGATAGTCGGTGGCCGAACCGGTATTGGTCAGCATCAGGGAGACGGCCTTGGCCAGATCCATGGTGCTGCCGCCGCCAATGCCGATCACCCCATCCGGCAATCTTGCGGAGAAATCTTTGACCTGTCGGACCAAGTTGTCCACATACCTGGTTTTGGGTTCATCCGTTACGTTGACCCAGAGCAGCATATCTTCTGAATGCCGGGGAATCCGATGCCTGAAGGCGTGATTCATGAAAACGTCGTCAACCAGAAACACCATGAACCCGTTTTTTCGTTGATGGGACAACATCTCATCCAACTGGTTAAAACAGCCCCGGCCAAAAATTACCTGCGAAACCACTTTAAAATTACGAAATTTCATTTTAACCTTATCTCCGCTATTTGGCTTCCTTCATCACCTTTTCGATGATTTCAACCCGTTTTTGTAGCGCTTCCGGAGTCCAGGACAGCTTGATCTGAAGCGAAAGGGTGCGGCTCATGATGCGGTCCGACTGAGGAAGATGCACCTTGGAATAATCCGGGCACGCTTGCCGTAAATGAAATGGAAGACTGGCAAGAGACTTTATTTGCTTGAAATGATCCCATTTCCGAAGATAATGCCAGTTGTTGTCGTACCAGTAAAAACAGCCATCCATTCCGGCAGAGCCCAGACCGCGGGCAATCCGTCTGGCCTGATCCTCATCCTCAAGGAAAAAAGAAAGGAAAGTGGCTGAATCGCCGGCCTCATCCGGTATCACCCGAAATGAAACTTGGGGAAACTGACCGAGCGCCTGTTTGAGAATTTGTTTGTGAGCCCGCTGCGTGCCAAGGATTGCATTGAGTTTGCGGAGCTGGGCCAAACCAACCGCTGCATTCATCTCGCTGATCCGGTAATTCATGCCGAGAAAAGGGTGTCCTTCAAGACCCCGGTCCGTCCCGATATGATCATGGCCATGATCGGCATATGCCTGGGCCTGAAAATAAATCTCCTGATCCGAAGTGATCACCGCCCCGCCTTCTCCGCAGGTAACGGTCTTGACCGGATCAAATGAAAAACAGCCTGCATGACCAAAAGTGCCTGCAAATTTCCCCGCGTGGGACGCTCCCAGGGACTGACAGGCATCTTCAATCAATAGCAGTTTTTTTTCATCGCAGATCGTTTTCAGCTCATCAATCCGCGCCATGGCGCCACACATGTGAACCGGCATGACGGCGCGGGTTCGAGGCGTAATGGCGGCACGAACAGATTGTGGGTCCAGGCACAGGGTCTGATCGATTTCGGCAAAAACCGGAACAGCCCCGGCTGTCAGCAATGCCTCGACGGATGCCACGAATGTAAACGGCGGAACGATCACTTCATCTCCCGCGCCCACGCCACAGGCAGCCAGTGCGATGCCGAGAGCGGACGTACCGCTGGAACACAGGTGGGCATAACGGGATCCCAGCCGTTTTGTCAACTCTTCCTCGAATGTCCTGGCCTTCCAGTGACCTTTTCGTGCCTGGTCAAATCCGTACCGGAACAACACCCCTGTGTCCAGAACATCTTGCACTTCTTTTCGTTCTTCATCCCCGAACCATTCAAACCCCGGCATGACGGGCCTCCTTTGTAACTTTCATCCTCTATCCTTTTGCTTCACCTTATGTTCGGCAGTTGCAAAATAATGGGTAAAATACTGTTTCATCAGAATCCGGGCATAATAGCCGGAGCGGGTTCCGATGTACTTTTCATGCGCTACAACCACGGAAACCACCACTTTTTGTCCGCTGGCTCTATCCATAGCAAATCCGACAAACCAGTCATAATGCGCTTCATGGGTCTGGTTGTCCATGGACCCGGTTTTCCCGCCAATATCCAGCCGGGCCAGGATGCTGTCTTTCTGATAACCCTTGAAAGCTTTTCTTCCGGTACCGGAATTCACGGTGGCCTCCATCATACGGGCCATTGTGTCTGAAGATTTTGCCGAAATAACCTGTTTCATCGACTCGACCCGGCTTTGATAGATCAGATGGCCGGTTTGGTCTGCAATAGAGTCAATCATGGTGGGTTCAAGCATGGCCCCCTGATTCAGGATGGCAGCGCCGATGAGCGCGCCGTGAAGGGGCGATATCAGGGTGGTGCGATTGTAGCCGCTGGCAATCTCGGCCAACTGATAGGGCACATCATCAACAGATAGCGTACTGGAGTCGATTGGCGCTTCAAAATCAATGGAGTGATTGAATCCAAAGGCTGCTGCGTATTGTTCGATGGCCGTTTTTCCAAGCAACTGGGAACCGATTTTTCCAAAAACCGGATTTACCGATTGGGCAAAAGAATCCCTTAACGTGATGTTTTGGGCATATTTGGTATATTTGTCGGATAGCTGGGATTTGTAGAGCGTATGCTTGCCGCCGGTAAAGGAAAGTGACGATCCTTGATTCAAACCGCATTTTTCAACAGCGGCGGCGGCTGTAATGATTTTAAAGATGCTGGCTGCCGGAAAGATACTGTCCAGACAAGGATTATGCGATGGATTTGCCCGGTCAAACCCGACCATGGACAGAATTCTTCCAGTTGAGGGTTCTATAGCCACAATGCCGATATGGCGGGCGTTTGCGGTATTCAGGTTCTTTATCATGAACTGCTGGAGTGACATATCCAGCGTCGTCACCACACGATAGCTGCGCCCTTCAAAATGTGAATCGAAGCTTTTTTGCGTCAGATTGACAAACGTATTGCCGTTTAAAAACCCCTGCACTTCCTTTTTATCGTGAAGATTTTTATTTTCGGGCACGGAAGGCGCTATCACCTGAATCTTCTCCGGCACCCGAAGATGGCTGAATACGCTGGATAAACCGCTGGCGCCTTCAATTATCCAAAACCCGATAACGATTAAAAGCGTCAATACAGCGGCAAACCGGTACATCCGTCTGGTTCGCCGCCTGGCAGCGGCAATTCGATTCAATCGCGTTTGATAATCGCGCCAATCCAGTCGAACACCGGGT
>CAIVVZ010000081.1 GCA_903909505.1 uncultured Desulfobacteraceae bacterium | reverse complement strand
GGGCTATGCTCGTTTCGTTGCTTCGTGGTGATCGCATCAGCGCTGAAGACTTCTCCAAAGCACGGGAAAGGAACCGGCCTTTTGTGTTGAACATGGAGGATCAGGTTCACAGTGAAACCAAACCTTTGAACGCTGCCAATCTCAGCAAGGGTTCCGTTGCCGTAATTCCCATCCGGGGCATCATCATGAAGGATGATGTTGAGTGCGGCCCCAGGGGGTCCGTCTCCATCACAAAGGATATCCAGGCTGCCGATGCAAACCCGAACATAAAATCAATCCTACTGGTAGTCAGTTCCCCCGGTGGGACAACTGCCTACACGGACATCCTTTCAGAGGCCGTGACCAACTGCAGTAAGCCGGTTGTGGCTTACATCGAAGGGATGGCAGCCAGCGCCGCTTACTGGATTGTGTCGGGAGCAGATAAAATCATCTGCTCTTCCGACCTGGATATTGTCGGTTCCATCGGAACCATGCTTGAATACATGGATATGAAACCCTACTTTGAAAAAGCCGGGGTTGTTATCCATGAGGTGTACGCTACGCTCAGCACCGAAAAAAATCAGATGCTTGCCGACCTCAGGGCCGGGAATTACGAACCGCTTCGCAAGGAGCTGCTTGATCGCATCAATTCAAAATTCCATGCAACCGTTACGGCAAACCGGCCTTCACTGAATGCATCCACACTGACCGGCAAAACTTATTTTGCTTCCGATGCCATCACGCTTGGCCTGATTGATGAAATCGGCTCTTACGAATATGCCTTGCAACAGGCCGATTCTATTGCCCCAAAGAATTCTAACCCCCAAATAACCAATGAAATGAAAAGTATTAAAATGCTGGCGGTCTGGACCGCGCTCGCTTCCTTCTTCAATTTTACCGATGATGTTGAAAGCAAAGAACTGACGCAGGAAATGGTCGGTCAGGTCAATGACAAGCTCGCTGATCAAACAGCCATCATTGCGACGCATGATCTTAAACTGGCTTCTCTGCAGGAAACACACGATGCAAAATGTACTGAGCTTGCAACTACTCTTGCCACCCTTGCAAGTACCGTGGCCGAATTTGAAGCTTTCAAGAAATTGGATGCCGCAACCGAAACCACCGTAGGCAAGCCGGGTGATAAGACTGCCGAAGAATTGCTTTCAGACAATTACAGCTATAACAGGATCGCTGACCAAAATTCCTGAAAAACAATATTTTATTCACTTTCTAATTATTAACCGAAAATGGCAAACACCATCGACATTGCCCAATTAAAAACCGACTTTGGGACCTGGTTGGGCACTAACGAGAATGACATCCTCAAGGCGCTCACTCAGCCTACGGAGTCTATGGCCTTTATGACCACCGTTAAGCAAAACGAGGATTTTCGCGCTGCCCAGGCTACCATTGCCTCCCTCGTTCAGGGATTTCAAAAAGGCTGGACACCTAAAGGCACCCCGAAATTCTCTCCCCTCACCATCGGACACAAACGTCACAAATTTGACATTGAATTTTACCCCGATGAAATTTATGGTTCCTGGCTTGGATTCCTTGCCGATGAATCAAAGAACCGCACTGAATGGCCCTTGGTGAAATATATCCTGTACAAGCTGGTACTTGACCAGGTTGCCCAGGACCGGGAACTTTCACTAATCGGTACCGGTGTCTATGCAGACCCCGTTGACGGCACCGCCCAGGTGGTTGGTAAATCCATGAATGGATTCCTTACCCTTCTTAAAGCTGCTCATGCGAGTGGTACCTCCAAAATGAATTTTGCTCAGCAGAATGTTGCCATCACAGCCGCGAACGTTTTCACGCAGGTGGAGAAGTTTGCCGACTC
>CAIVVZ010000080.1 GCA_903909505.1 uncultured Desulfobacteraceae bacterium | reverse complement strand
GGCTCTGGAGATTCCGGACAATGTCTCGTTGATACGACTGCCGCCGTATTCGCCGGAACTTAATCCAACAGAGATTCTTTGGCATGAACTGCGAGAGAAATGTTGTGCTAATCGTGTCTTTGAAACGCTTGATGCCGTATGTCAAGAGGTTGAGTCTGGATTACGAAGATTGGCTTCTGCTCCAACGGAAGTTACTCGGTTAAGCGGTTGGCCATGGATCATAAATAGTATTAATTTGAATGCAACTTAGAATTAGATGATGATGTTAATGCGCAGGCTGAACCCTCATCCAGAACTTTTCTGACCATTTCAGCAAGATCAACTGTTGCGATTGGCTTCTTTAAGAGACCTTTGACACCTATTGCCCTTGCGCGCAGTTCATCAATTTCATCAGCAAAACCTGTGCAGAGGATGATCGGAATTTTCGGTTTGATTGAAATTAGTTCCTTGGCGAGCTTCTCACCGGTCATGTTCGGCATCCCCCTGTCGCTAATCACCAGATCGAATTTTGACGGATTGGTTCTGAAAGTATCCAAGGCATCCGGGCTGCTTGTCCGGACAGTTATCTGATAACCCAGTCTCTCAAGCATCATCTGCATCATACGAGCAATCGGTTCTTCATCATCAACCAGTAGAATATTTTCACTGCCTGTTGGATATCCCCGGGGGACATAAGCAGCCTTAATATCCCTGGAATCTTCCAGAAGGGGCAAATATATATTAAATGTCGTTCCTTTGCCGATCTCACTGGAGATGCGAATCTCTCCTCCATGTTGCTTTACAATTCCGTGCACCACAGAAAGTCCGAGGCCAGTCCCCTTTCCCAGTTCCTTTGTGGTAAAATAAGGTTCAAATATCTTATGAATCAGTGTTTGATCGATTCCTGTCCCAGTGTCTGACACAATGATGCAGGTGTATTTTCCCAGTTTTATTGAATTTTCGGACAGCTCATCAGTGTCGAATGCCGCTTCTTTTAGGGCGATGTGAATGGCTCCGCCACTTTCTTCAACCGCATGATAGGCATTGGTGATCAGATTCATCATAATCTGATGGATATGTGTCGGATCTGCGAATACCATGCCGCATTCCGTTTTGATATCGCTTGTGATTTTGATGTATGCAGGAATCGTTGCCCGGGATAGTTTCATCACTTCTTTGAGGATTGGTTGTATACGAATGGGCAGTTTTTGCGGGTTGGATTGGCGGCTGAAGGAGAGTATTTGTTTGACAAGTTCACTGCCTCTTATTGCCGACCGATATATTTGCTGGAGGTTTATATATTCGGGGTTGCCGGGCGGGATTTCATCAAGGAGCATCTCGGATAGACCTGTTATCGGAAATAAAATGTTGTTCAGGTCATGGGCAATACCACCGGCAAGCGTTCCAATGGCCTCCATTTTCTGCGCCTGCAGGAGTTGATCTTCCAGAAGCGCCTTTTCCGCTTCTGCTTTTTTCCGTGCTGTAATGTCCTGTAGCCCTCCGAAAAGACAACGACGTCCATTGTCCAGCTCACATTCAGTATAAGAGCCGACCCAAACAATTTCTCCATTTTTATGCCGCAAACGAAGCTCCGCAGAAGCGGATTGTCCCGGAGAAAGTCCAATGACATTTTTTACAAATACGGGATCATCTTCTTCTGTGACTATAAATCGCCAGCAAGACCTTGCTTTAATTTCCTCTATTGTATAACCGAATATATTCTCCGTGTTGCCGTACATCCAGTCAATGGAATAGGCTCCATTTTCAAGATCCGAGCATGAATAGGCAATATCGTTCGTCAGTTGTGAAATTCGGCGGAAACGGTATTCGCTTTCCTGCAGGGCTTTTCGCTGAACTTTATGTTCGGTGATATTGCGAAGGAAGGCAACCATTCGATCAGCTTCATGCGGACCGTACTGAACACTGACCTCAACATCAATAATGTTGCCGTTCTTGCGGCGTTGGCGGGTTTCAAACCGGTCAGCCCCTTGCGCTCTGACCTTTTCCATATGCCGGATTGTTATTTCCGGTGTTTCATCAACTTCAAGATCAGTGATTTTCATTTCAAGCAATTCTTCTTTGCTGTATCCACTCATACGGCAATAGGACGTATTGACATCCAGTATATGACCCTGGAGATCCACTATCAAGAACCCGTCCATTGCTGTCTGGAGAATGGTCCGGTGTCTTTCCTCATTTTCCCGGAGAACATTTTCTATCTGCCGCTGCTGTTTCTCCTGCTCCATGAAAGAAAGGGCGTAAGAAATATTGTCTGCAAGCGGTTTGAGTAGCTGTACCTCGTCATCGGAAAAAAAATTCGTTTCTCCGGCATACAGAGTCATGGCACCGATGATCTGCTTTTCCATTAGCAGGGGAAACGCCATGCTTGAACGGTAACCTCGTTCCATGCCCATCTCTTTCCAAAGAAGGATTTTCTGATCGTTGTGCCAATCAGGGCAAACACTGTATTTGCCCTCCCGGACGGCAATCCCCGTCGGTCCTTGTCCTTCGGGAACATCGGCGGCTGACAACTTCAAATGGTCAACATAGCCGTCATCAATCCCATACCGCGCAACAGGGTTTATCTTCATGGTATCGGAGTCCAAGAGTCCGATCCAGGCCATTTTTAAATTGCCGGCCTCCACTGCAATGCGACATGCCTGAGCAAAAAGTTCTTCCGGCTTCCGAATTCGAATAATAGCCGCATTGATCTGACTGAGAACCGAATACAGGCGGTTCAAACGTATGAGACTTTTCTCTGCGTTCTTGCGGTCAGTGATATCGAGGGCAGTAAATGTCACTCCCGCAGCAAGGTCCATGCGATTGATAGGGGTAGAACTCATCAGTACGTCTATTATGCGGCCATCTTTACACTGCCAGTGCGTTTCTACCGTGCCGGTCCCATATTGGCGGATCTGACGGTATTTTTCCGTGCCTACATATTCAAAAAGGGCATCGCTGGGGTAAAGCATCCTGGCGCTCTGGCCGATCATTTCTTCACGGCTGTAACAGATCATATCGCAGAGTTTGTTGTTGACAGTCGTCAATATTCGGTTGCTCACAACACCAATTCCAGTAGGGGCGGCACGGAAGATGCTGCTAAGAAAACTCTCACTCTCCCGCAGACCCTCCTCCGCCTTTTTTCGGCGGAAACGGTTTGTCACTAGTCCCGCAATTAGTAAAGCCTGCAACACGATAAGACAGCTTCCGCCAATGATTTCCCATTTATAGATTCCCCAAATACTGAATTCTTTGAATTCGATGATACTCCCGGCCGGAAGATTTTTCTCGCTGATTTTCCATCTGAACAGTTCCCGCCAATCGTAGACACATTCAGTAGCCTGAAAGGAGAAGGTTTTTGGCAATTCATGTCCTATGAGCGTTTCCAGAGCAAGCTTGCCGGATCCCACCCCAAGAAGCCCGCTGCTCGTGAGCAATCCTCCAACCGCTCCGATTCCGAAGAAAGCATCCTGAGTAGTGTAGATGGGTACACGAGACTCTTGGTAAAGGCGGCGCAGTATGCTGACCGGATAATACACATTGCCCTGGATATCCTGAAAGAATGCGTGAAACAGCAGAACAGAATCTTTTTCAAGCGCTGAAGATAGTTCCAGTATTTCCGGCAACTGCATCTTGTTTAGGAACTGTATAGAGACTTTCTCTCTTATAGGCTCCAACTGTTTGTTCCATTCATCAACGACTGATCTTTCCCCACTGGAGTTGCCAATCACCACATATACTTTCCTGACTGCCGGCTGCATTCTAAGAATCGTCTGTACTGCTGATAGTGCATTAAATGATGTTTTCAATATTGAGAAATCCGGAGGAATACTCATGTCTGAAGAGACAGCCACCGAGGAACCGGCAAGAATTTTGGGAATGCCTGGAAATATCTCTGCGCCGTTTTCCAGCATGAATTTGGTTCCGGTACCACCAAACATCACAACCAAATCGAGGTGGACTGAATTATATTTTGTAAGCAGTAGATTTTTCAGGCTTTCAACATACTCTGGATTTCTTGCATTCCTTGAGAGTGCAAGATATTCATAAAACATTTCGTACTGAAACGCTGTTTCGGCGAACAATGTCTTCTTGAAGCTGTTGAGGAAGGGGAGATACGATAGGAACTCAGGCGTGTCTGCAAATGCCACAAGCACGCGTTTAATGGGCTTTGGACTATCCTCCGCATAAGAAAAATGGCTGCTTTGCGTCATAAGAACCACAATGGCGCTGAGAATGACATGAAAGACGATTATACTTCTATATGAGTGTTTGTGCATGGTGTTTCCCCAAGCTCTGGTGATGTAAAAGGGTCTTGCTGATAGGCTCCTTGGCTAAAACACTACTGATCGTTTCAGCAAGGTCCTGCAACCGATAAGGCTTTCCTAAGAAAGCATTGGGCTGTTCGGTATGTTCGTCCGCCATCACCTGAGCTTCATCATATCCGCTGGAAAGGATTACCGGAATGTTGGGTGATATCTTGCGCAGTGCAGCCAGCGTCTCCCAGC
This sequence comes from uncultured Desulfobacteraceae bacterium, assembly GCA_903909505.1. GTDB lineage: Bacteria > Desulfobacterota > Desulfobacteria > Desulfobacterales > Desulfatirhabdiaceae > RAAP-1. The sequence goes on along the minus strand of CAIVVZ010000080.1, from coordinate 19,809 downwards.
CGTTCATGCGCGGCATGGTTAAATCAGAGAGAACGCCACGGATCTCATCCTGATGCAGTTGGAATATCTCCACAGCGTCAACACCATCTTTTGCTTCAAGTACCGTATATCCCAGGCGAGTCAGCATAATTCTGGACATGTTGCGTACCTGCTCCTCATCTTCGACCAGCAGGATCGAGCCACTACCTTTAATCTCTGGTGCATTCTCTATTTTTACCGGACTGGTGAGGACTTTCTCTGTTGTTACCGGTAAAAAGATCCGAAAGATACTGCCTCGGCCCAGCTTGCTCTCTACAGTGATGCCCCCACCATGAGCGCCAGCAATTCCCAGTACCACGGATAGACCCATACCTCGGCCGATGAACTTTGTGGTAAAAAATGGATCGAAGATTTTATCGATATCCTTGTCCGCAATCCCGCAGCCAGTGTCCGTAACTTCCACACAAGCATAGAAGCTTTCCTGCGGTTTCCAGTTGATTGGGAGTCGCTTTGAGGCTGGAATATCCGCATTTGAAACTGTCTTGACATTCAGGTCTATGGCTCCCTGATTCTCGGTGACGGATTCCCAGGCGTTGGTAACCAGGTTGGTCAAAATCTGCTGTATCTGGCCGGCGTTGGCACATATGACAGGACCGGAAGCGGGGAAAACGGCCTTAAGGATCATGCCTTTCGGGGCTGCGGCTTGAAGCAGGGGTAGGTTCTGACGGCAGGTTTCGGACAGATCCAAGTGTTCATGTTTTCCAGGTGTTTGGCCTCGGTAAGCCACCATCATGCCGCTTATCTCGGCTGCCCTGTGGGCCGCCTTCAGGGCTTCGGTCAGGGTTCCCGAAGTTGGCGAATTCTGCGGCAGGTCATCCATGGCCATTTCCAGGTTTCCCGTCACGACCTGGAGCTGGTTGTTGAAATGATGGGCAACTGCCCCGGCCATACGGTTCAGGCTTTCAACCTTTTGAAGTTGCTGCCGCAGCAGTTCCCATTGTCTTTTTTCCTCCTCAACCTTCTTTGACTCCGTAAGGTCGGAGTTTGTTCCAGAAATGCGCACTGCTTTACCACTGTCGTTGCACAGGATGTAGCCCCGTGTAAGGACCGGCACGTAATGGCCATCCTTGTGCAGCAGGCGGCTTTCCACTTCGAATGATGTTCCCCCAGTTATTGCTTCGTTGACGATTTGCCAAGCTCGTTCCAAATCCTCCGGGTGCATTAGCCTGCGCCAGAGGTCGGGATCAGCCTCCAGTTCGTTTTCCACATAGCCGACCATATTCCACCAGTGAGGGGAGTAATAGAGTGCGTTGGCCAACAAATCCCAGTCCCAGACTGCATCTTGATTGGCCTTCAGCGCCAGAGCCAGGCGTTCCTCACTTTTCTTGAGCGCTTTTTCCATCTGCTTGCGCTCAGTGATCTCAGCCGTTAATGCTTTATTGGTTTCAATCAAATCGGCTGTCCGATCGTGAACCCGCATCTCCATCTCGGCGTAGGCCAGCTTCAGCGCATCCTGTGTCTGCTGAACCTCTCTAAACTGTCCACTCAGCGCATCCGCCATTTCGATAAAATTACTGATCAGATAATTTGTCTCCATTATACCGCTTTCAGGCCAGGCGATATCTTTGCCATCTACCAACAACCTTCCAGGAAGGTCATGAGTGATCAGGCACAGTTTGTCGAGAGTGACTATAGAGCGGCGAGTCAGTATTCCAGCCAGAAACAGCGCCCCAAGCAAAATCAGGTATAAAAGAGTCAGCTTGCCGCTGTAGCTGTCATTAAGCTTTTTCTGAAAGGGTGATACCGGCTGCTCCAGTATCAGTTTCCATTCCGCCAGTCTGCCGATGGTGGTTTCCGCGATATAGGACGAATTCCTCCAGCGTTCCATGATACTTGTATTGGGAGGCACAACCGGCACCCACTGGCTTATCCCTGCACCAAGAGGATTGATAGACCCATTGGCGCGCTCAAATTGTGTCATGACCTTTTGGTCGGTGCGGCTTGTCATAATAATATTGCCGTTTTTATCAATCAGCGTATAGAATATGGTATTTTCTTGTGAGCTCTTATCGAGGTGCTCCCGTATCTGCTCCATGCTCAGGATTCCGGTAATGTAGCCGTCGTATTCTCCATGAACGACCAGAGGCGCAAGCATCGTAATCATTGGTTTGGGAGCGCCGATTCTACCCATGACAACTTCCGAGAGCATCGGTTTAAGCGTCTGCTTAAGCTTCGGAATAAAAGGGCGATCAGCGAAATTTTTGCCGATGTTCTTCTGTCCCAGTTCGTCCACCAGTGGAAAGTAGGCGGTGATGTTGGCTTCACGGTCCAAGAGCCCGATGCGCAGAAAATTGCCATCCGATTTCTTGGTCAGTTCCAGATAGGATTGAATCTGCTCTGGAGATCTCGTCGCTGCCATGTCTGCCAGATTGACAACGGCAGTTTCTCTGTTTACGACCCATGTTTCCAGAAATTGATTTGCGAGTTGACTATCTTGAATCAGCATGGCGCGAATCTTGCTGTCTGTTTCGGCAAAATCGGCTCTACTGCCAATTGCAAGCATGATCAGTGCCGGAAACAAGACGAAAAAGGTCAGCAGGTTATAGATAATCTCGCTGAAAGACGTCAACGAGGAGCGCGACCGGAGTGAAAAGCCTGTGAAGATCAACCGTGCAACCAAGGCATTGGCAATGCCGTTGACTGCCTGCTTGGTCATGACGATAGAGGTACCGCTGAACGGAACATGCATGACGATGCGGTAAAAAATATAGGCCAGCGGCATGCCGATGATTAGCCAGTAGAGCGTATCAGCCAGCACCATCCCCATCTTGCGGCGTTTCATGAGTAAGCCGACTACCGCTGTCTCTGCGGTCATGATTACAATGGCGTAGGGGTGATTCCAAAGGATGTAAGTATAGCTGGAGATGATGGCTGCTGCCAGAATGCCCCTGCCAAGTCCAAAGAACTGCAAGACCAGCATGGCGAAGATGCTTCCAAAGAGAAAATCAATATTGAGGAAGACCGGGAAATTCAAATAATTGCCCGCCAGACCTGCGGCGATAAGTGATAGGCACAACAGGGTTGCGCCGATGTGGTTTGTTTCCGGGTTTCCAGACATTTTGGCGGTTTTTTCCTCAGCCTGCAGGAGCAAATTGTTTGCCTGGTTTGAAAAATTCTCATTTTCAGCCATTATCTTTATCCTCTAATTTCCTTTACTTGGGTAATGGAATCCGCTTGCCCGGACTCATTCACCAACAAACCGCCTGTTATCTCATCCAATATTTTTCTGACCATTTCGGCCAGATCACCTGTTGTTACGGGCTTCATGAGAAACCCTTTTACGCCCATGGCCTTTGCGCGCTTTACATCGTTTTCATCGCTGAAACCTGTACAGAGAATAATCGGAATCCCAGGTCTGATCGATATCAATTCCCCGGCCAACTGATCCCCTGTCATATTCGGCATAGATTGTACCGCAAGGCATTCTCAGATCGCACGACTGCGGTTCACCTGTCTCAAAATCTGTTTGCGATGCAGGTAGTAGATATCTTGGTCATCGGGGAGGATATAACCGGTCAGTGGCTGCCTGAGTAATTCGCTCCGGTCCAGGCCCAGGCCCAGCAGAGCGGCGGCGGTGAGGTTGGTCCCAGGATCATCCCCTTTTCGGAGAGGGTGCAATAGCCCACCGGGCCAGGTCATAGAGGTCGAAAAAGCGCGTCCATGCGCGGCTTGTTCATGTCGTACTCCATTTCATCCCGGTTTCACATGGTTATCCCATACCCGACGAAGATTTACGTTTTAAATGATTCGTCCATTTCCTGTCCTATGAGACTACCAAAACAGCGTGGGACTGTGAAGCGTGGATCCATCTTTCGCAGCCAGCGGTGAGTTAAACCGCGTTTTTTTTGCGGTCGGCTTGAATGACTGGCTATCTCATTCTTGATTGCCAGTACCACGGTTTTCTATGCATATGCGCAATGGACCAAATAACGATACCGTCTCTATCTGATGTAAAGAGAATCTTATATGGAGTTCATACCACTCAATTGCTTCGTCAAATTCCTTGGCCGCCAATTCATGGATATTGATCTTCATTGTATAAGTCCTCAAAAGCTAATAATTTTGCTTTGCCTTCATTGACGGCTCTCATACGATCCTTGACTTCCATAATCCATGATTGTCGAATTCCCTCTTCTTCGTAATCGATACTGGCAAGAATTAATTCAGCAAACGCCACCCTTTTGTTAGGTGGCATTTCTATCGCTTTCTCTAAAAGAGCATTTTCCATAAAGTTTAGGCTCCTCGCTGTTCATGCAAAATCACCTCTGCACATCTTTTTGCTTCCGTTATATGCTCCAGCCTATGGCGATATTTTAACGTTTATCCAAAATTACCTTATGATACTGCTGACATTTCTGTCAAACAAATAAGCGAACTGCCGAAAGTTGGCCATGGCCGCTTTTTGCGAGCCATTTCTTGCACGCCTATCCTGCATCAATCAAATAACTGACACCTGAATTCTTTATCGTTATCTGGGACCCCGTTGACCTCGCTCCTGCATCTTAATTGCAAACTTCCGTTTGCGGATGACTCACAACACTCCTCTACGATTGCCATATAATCAGTGTTTGCGGCTGCAACACTTGCGCTAAATCCTATCTTGAACTCCGGAGCCCTGAATAATAAATTTGGAGGAAAACTTGAACAAACTGGAATTGATATCTGCTCTCAGAGAAAAAGCGGATTTGAGCAAACCAGAAGCCACAAAAAGGGATGACGTGAGGGCCTGAGGGCGGGCAAAGGTATCGGGAGAGCGTTAACGCGGAAATCGGTATAAAAACAAAGGATCACAGGTTTTCTGTAATCAAAAGATCATTCAATTCAATGTATGAAGGGAAAATACCATCAAAACTGACAACTTTCATATCATGGTGGATAGCTGTGGCTATGATGAATCTGTCGGCGGGATCTTTATGGTGATATGGCAGTAATCCTGCAAGGCTGGCTATTGTAGCGGTAACTGGCAGCGCTGTAACTGATGATCCAATCAATGCCTCTTTCAGCCATTCATCGACGGGCAATGGCAATTCAATCCGGTGCAGTTTTTCCAGCAGAACAACCTCCCAACATGAAATTGAGGATACCGCCAGGTATTCGGTTGTTTCAATAAGCTTGATCAAATTTTCAGACAGTGGCTCACTGGGCAGCAACCACCGCAGCCAAATATGTGTATCCATTAAAATCATTGCAGTGCTTTCCAATCTTCAGGCGGGACAACAGACGCCTTTAAATCTCCGATGATTTTTCCTTTTCCCATAATTTTTTTCGACGGCTTTCTTGTTGTCTTACTACCTTTCGCCTTATCTTCCAGTAATAAGAAGATTGCTTCTATACGGACATTAGGAGGCAATTGAGGTTGTTGTAACAAACACCCATTCTGATCAGTTTCAAGTAATATTTTTTCTGCTTGCATATTCAAACCTCCAAGGAAAGAAAAATTAAATGCAAATATTATATCAATGACGTGTAAAGTGTCAAACAAATGTGCAAAGCTGAAATCCAGGAAATCCCAGGGACAAAATCCAGCAGAAGTTTAGGCTGAGTTGTTCGGCTTCTGAGTTGCTGCTTATACGTATCCGGATTGTCCGAAAAGTAAACGTAGGTACTGCCAGCCTTTTCCCTCTGTATTCCCTGAACATTTCGAAAATGGTGCAAGAAGGATCGAGGATCAAGTCTGACAAGGGCGCCAATCTCCTTGCCGGTTATACCTGATGGCGATCTTTCGATTAAATGAATAATCGTTTTTTTCAGATTGCCGTGTCGAGAGAAATAAATATCATCAAAACACCACAACCCGTTTTTGTCAAAGTACGGAACCGTGGGTAAAGCATAATAGCGGCCGTTCTGATTGTAACTGGTATATGACCCCCATTGCTTAAGCTTTAACCTGGCGTTCGGGATAGAACAGCTCAGCGTGGAAACCAACTTGTCAAGGGTGAACACTTTCAGTTCTTCAAGAACTGCATAGATGTAGCTGAGCCTTTCTACTCTGGAATTGGGCATATTGCCTCCAACTATAAAGTATATGTTTTATACTTGCAAATAACATATACTTTATAGTTTTGGAAGTGCAAAAGCCACTATTTTCACCCAATTTAGCGGTTTCAATCGAAAATAAACTCGTCAAAGGCAACATATACTTGATAAAGATTCAAAATACCGATATCTTTCTTAAAGAATATTAATCGGTTGTTATAACCAACTGTCATTTGCGGTTATAGATATCGAAAGTATAAAAAGAGGGCACTATAAAGTTTACGGGAATATATGCGTTATTATTTTTAGATGTGACTGGTTGGATTGTTGCTATAATGAGTATTATGAAGTTGCGAGAAAAATCGGTCTGCCAGTAATTTGAGAGGAATCGAATGCCGAAAACTTGTTGATCCTGAAAGGCAACAAGCCCCTGTTGGACAGATATATTCAGAATTTTGAAACGCACAAGTGCATTCGGAGGGGTATGCAGGAAGATAACGACAAGTTAAAATGCTGGATAGATGCTGGATAAAACCATTAAAACCCCAAATAAGGACTTACGGCTAAGTGCTGTAATTAATTATAACTAAATGAATATTTAGGAGAATATTTTGATCTCAGAAATATTGGCCACCGGAGATGAAATCCGGTCCGGCACGCTTGTTGACAGCAATTCGGCGTATATTGCCCAAAAACTGGAAGAAACCGGCATTGCGGTTGTTCGGCATCATTCCGTTGGTGACGAGATTCCGGTAATGGTCTCCGTGCTTCGGGAAATTGCATCCCGCGCGGACGTTTCCATTGTAACCGGCGGGCTTGGCCCGACTTCGGATGATCTTACCGCCGAAGCCGCGGCCAGTGCGGCCGGGGTGTCGCTGATTCAAAGTCCCGAGGCACTGGAGATCGTGGAATCATTTTTCCGGTCCTTTCACCGTCCGATCACCGCTTCCAATATCAAACAGTCCTATCTTCCCGAAGGCTCGACCTGTTTGCCGAATCCCATTGGAACCGCTCCGGGATTTATGATGAAACTGGGACGATGTCTGTTTTTTTTTCTGCCCGGCGTTCCATCTGAAATGCGCCGGATGCTCTCGGAATCCGTGCTTCCCCGAATCGAAGCGCTTCAGGGAGGGGTCCGACAGTTTTGCCGGGTCAAAACCCTCACCACTTTTGGTCTGACCGAATCGCTGACAGGTGAACGGCTTAAGGATTTTTCAAAGATTTTCCCTATGATTCAACTGGGATTTCGCGCCAAATTCCCTGAAATTCAAGTCAAGTTCTATCTTCGCGGAACCGATGTCAATCAGGTGGAAGTGCTGATTCGGGACGCAAGCCACTGGGTTTCGGAGAAACTGGGCCATAAGCTCATTTCTTCCGATGGGGAATCCATGGAAGCCGTCGTGGGCCGCCTGCTTTCTCAAAAAAAATCAACCCTGGCCGTTGCCGAAAGCTGTACGGGGGGACTGATCGCTCACTGGCTGACCAATGTTGCCGGAAGCTCCGACTATTTTCTTTACTCCGGCGTGGTGTATGCCAATCAGGCCAAAGTCGCCCTGCTGGGGGTTTCTCAGGATATCTTGAATCGGCATGGCGCGGTTCATGAAGAGACCGCCCGCGAAATGGCACTAAAGGTCCGGCAGATCACCGGCGCCACCTACGGCCTTGCCACGAGCGGCATTGCCGGGCCGGGAGGGGGTACCGATGAAAAACCCGTGGGTACGGTCTGCATCGGCCTGGCAACTCCGGCCGATGTCCGGGCATACCGGTTTCAGTACCGGTTCAGAAACCGGGACATGAACAAGCAGATATTTGCCATGACGGCCCTGGATCTGCTGCGCCGAGAGCTGATGGGCGTCAATCCGGCGGAGCAGCCTTGATGGATTTACTGACATATGGCTTGTTGTGGCCGGTGGGCATCTATATTTTCCTGTCGCTGATCCTGACCTATCTGGTCCAGGAGTATCCCAGAAAACCGGTAACCGATCAACCCGACTGGGGTAAGGTTCTCGATACCCGGATTCCGGCCATTGACGGCGGTTCGCTGGAACTCTGGCGCATTGAGCCGGACGGGCCTTCCAGGGGAACGGTGGTTCTGGCCCATGGATGGAGCCGGAACCGGAACCGGATGGTCGCCAGAGCCAGGGTGTTTGGCGGGATGGGTTTTACGACGATCCTGCACAGCGCCCGGGACCACGGCAATTCAAGCCCCCGACGGTTCATGAATGCCATGAAATTCTCGGAAGATATCGAGGCGGTTCTGGACTGGGTGGGAAAACCCGTGATTCTCTATGGCCACTCAGCCGGTGCCGGGGGGTCCATTCTGACGGCTGCCCGAAATCCCCACCGCATCCAGCTCCTGTTTCTTGAAGGATGCTATGCATATACCAAGGATGCGCTGTTGAGTCTTTACCGCTGGTTCAACTGGACGATCGGCACCTGTTTTGGACCGGCCATCATTTTTTGGATGGATCTGTTTTACCGAAGCGACATCAACCTGACAAGCCCGGCCCTGATCGCGCCCGATATCACGATGCCGGTCATGATGATTCATGGGGAAAATGATCAGCGTTTTCCGGTTGCCTACGCCCATACTTTGAAAAACAGCTTCAGGCCCGGACAGGCAGAGCTTTACGTGGCTCCGGGAGCCGGACACAGCGACTCCAGCCAGACGCCGGGTTATGTCCCTGCGATCAAAGGCTTTCTGGACCGGCATCGTGCTGTTTACAGTCGATGACCGTCACAATCTTCCCAATTCTTGCCCTACCTGCCGATACCGACCTCTCTTGCTTGAAATCGGAGCATTTTCTCTTGGCTATGCTTTGCAGTATTATGCTCCCTTGATCGTTTAACGTGAACGTGCTACTGAAAACAATATCCAGTCGACCACGATCCGGTTTTTGTTTGTGAGCGGATGCGTTCCGACATATTGCACGTAAGCCATCAAGGCGATGCCTTGAGAAAGCGCAGGCGAGTATCCCATGAAGAAAAGACCCATGAGTGAATATCAGAAAGAATTTGAAATATTTGTTGAGCAAGAAAAACATCTTGCCCTCATGATCCTTGCACGCGCGCAGAAATGGGGGGATCAAAAAACTGCCGTTAAACATAAACCTTACGGGGAATGGATCTCTTATACCTGGGCACAATTCGCTGAACAGATAGACGCCACGGCAATGGCGCTTCTTTTTTTAGGCGTCAAGGAAAAGGAGATGATCGGCATTTTTGCCAGCAACCGTGCGGAATGGTCCATAGCAGATCTGGCGGCAATGAGCATCGGAGCCGTATCTGTTCCGGTATACGGAACGAATTCCGTCAGGGAAACGCAGTACATTATTGAGGATGCGAATATCCGGATTCTGTTTTCAGGAGACAGGGAGCAGACCGGAACTGCGCTGTCACTTCTGGGAAAAGCCGAATCTCTGGAAAATGTCGTGGTTTTTGATCAGCACATCGATATCATAAAAAGCGACAACGTGAGGCGCTTTGATGACTTTCTTGCCATGGGAAGGCAATCCGGCCAGGAGGAGGCTTTGCGGGCCGCTCGCTCCCGGCTCCATGCCGATGACCTGGCCACCCTGATCTACACCTCCGGTACGACCGGGGAGCCCAAGGGCGTGATGCTGACCCACCGGAATATCCTTTCCATGATGTTCGATCCGGACGGCCATTTGACCCTTGGCCCGGATGATGTCAACCTTGCCTTTCTGCCTCTTTCCCATGTTTTTGAGCGGGCCTGGACATATTTTACCCTGATGCGAAGCGCGGAGAATCACTACTGCCACGATACCAAGGCAATCCTGGAATTCTTGAGGGAATCCAGGCCCATGTATATGTGCAGCGTTCCGCGCATGTGGGAGAAGATTTACGCAAAGGTCAAGGAAGGCGTTCATACGGCGACGACGACCAAAAAAATCCTGTTCAACTGGGCGCTGAATACGGGCGGCCGGTTTTCCGCTTTGAAAAGAGATCAAAAGCCCGTTCCCGCATCTCTGGCTTTTCAGCACCGCCTTGCCGAGAAGCTGGTTTTGGGAAAAATCCGGGCTATTTTCGGGGGCAGAAACAAGTTTTTCAACTGCGGCGGATCGGCATTTTCCGCTGAAATAGCCGAATTTTTCTTTAACACGGGCGTGCTGTTGCTTCAGGGGTATGGCCTGACCGAGTGCTTTCCCATTTGCATCGCCAATGAAACGCATAATAAATTCGGCACTTGCGGCCCCGTGCTGCCGCTAGTGGACGTCAGGGTGTCTCCTGAGGGTGAGATCCAGGCCAGAGGCCCCGCCGTGATGCAGGGGTATTACAAAAAGCCGGAGCTTACCCGGGAGATGTTTACCGAGGACGGGTGGATCAAAACAGGCGATATCGGAACGGTGGACGCGGAAGGCTATCTGACCATTACCGACCGGATAAAAGATATGATGAAGACATCCGGCGGCAAATACATTGCGCCCCAGCACATTGAAACCCTCCTGAAGGAAGATTATTTCATGGACCAGGCGGCTGTGATCGGAGACGGGAGAAAGTATGTATCCGCCCTGATCGTGCCGTCATTCGAACAACTGGAAAAATATGCAATCGAACAGGGCATCCCTTTTTCATCCCGGGAAGCCCTCTTGAAAGATCCAAAAATTCTGAGCTTTTATCGTGAACGGATCGACTATCGGACGCGGCACCTGGGCCGGGTGGAGAAAGTGAAGCAATTCACCCTCCTGGCCCGCGAATTCAGCCAGGAGGACAGGGAACTGACGCCCACGCAGAAAATCCGTAGAAAGGTTATCAACGCGCATTTCAAGGATGTCATTGAGGCCATGTACCCGGATTGATTACTCGGACTGAATGGGTTGCAGCAAAAATGAAGACGACAGGAGGAAAATATGAGGATCATCAAGTTGATCGGAAGTCCCCACGGTGCAAAAGGCAATACCGCCCGGCTGCTTCAAATCGTATCGGAAGGTGCGGAATCACTGGGAGCGATCACGGAGACCATTTTTCTGAACGGCAGGAATGTGCTGCCCTGCAAGGGATGCGATGCCTGCCACAAGACGGGAAAGTGTGTTCAAAAGGATGAATTCGAAACCATCAAACATAAAATCCTGGATGCGGACGGATTGATTCTGGGCAGCCCCAATTATATTTTTCATGTCAGCGCCCAGATGAAAGCATTCATGGACCGATGCTGCCAGGCGATTCACTGTCTTTCTTTCGAGGACAAATACGGCGTTTCCGTGGTTACATCCGGCGGCGGAGACGAAGCGCCCATCGCCGAATACATGAATCATTTCATGATGATTACCGGCATCCGGCCGGTCGGCGCGGTATGGGCGACCATGGGAGGCATCGAAACGGAGGCCTTCCCGGATAATATTCGAAATGAGGCATTTGAACTGGGGGAAACCCTTGTGTCGTCATGGAAAGAGAAAGTGATTTCAGCGAAAAACGAAAAGACGATCAGTGAATTTAAGGAAAGAATGCGGTCGCTGATATTGTGGCGAAAAGATGAATGGCCGTATGAATACCGGTACTGGAAAGAACACCGGGGGCTGGAATGATTCACGCTGGGAAGCTCAACGAAAAAAAGAATGCGGGTCTTGCGGACAGCGGATTATCGATCGAGGACATTCCGGAAGATCTTTTGATGGCTCTTCTGGACAATCCTTATGAAAGCCTGATCCTGATCGATTCGGAGGGGATCATTCGTTTCATGAGCAGCTCCAATGAGGGCATTTATCCGATACCTGTAAAGGATGCCATTGGACGCCATATCACCGAGGTCAGCGCCGATACCCGGATGCCGAGGATCCTGCAAACGCGAAAGGCGGAAATCGGCAGGAGCATGGTGCTGAAGAATCAGCATCGGGTCGTTGCCCGTATTCCGCTCTTTAAAGACGGCCGTGTCGTGGGGGCCGCCGGCAAGCTCATGTTCATGAGTCCCGAAAAGCTCAAGGAGCTTTACGGCCGGATTGATGCGCTCAAAAACAACCTGGATTTCTACAAAGAAACATTGAACCAGGTATACGGCAGCCGCTATACCTTTGAAAATATCATTGGCAATTCAGCGCTGTCATTAAAGGCCAAGGCTCTGGCCAGACAGGCTGCCGAGAGCGACTCTCCCGTGCTCATTATCGGGGAATCCGGAACCGGCAAGGAACTCTTCGCCCATGCCATTCATCAGATCAGCCGACGCCGTAATCACAATTTTGTCAAGGTCAACTCTGCCTCCATCCCCGGAGAGCTCATCGAATCCGAGTTGTTCGGGTATGAACCGGGCGCCTTTACCGGCGCCCGGAAACAGGGAAAGCCGGGTAAATTTGAACTGTCGCATCAGGGGACCATTTTTCTGGATGAGATCGGAGATATGCCGCCGCTGCTTCAGGTAAAGCTGATGCGGGTGCTGCAGGAAAAGGAAATCGAGCGGATCGGCGGCAAGCCCCGTCAGATCGATTTCAGGGTCATCAGCGCCACCAATCTTGACCTCGAAACCATGGTCAGGCTGAAAACCTTTCGCCTCGATTTGTTCTACCGGCTGAATGTGATCATCATCAGGCTGCCGCCCCTCAGGGACATCCGGGAAGATATTCTTCCGATCTTCAACCATTTTCTGAATCAGTTGAGTCTGGAGAATCACCGCAAAATCCATGCGATTTCAACGGAGGCGGCAGCGGCCTTGCGCCAGTACTCCTGGCCGGGAAATATCCGGGAGCTGAGAAACGTCGCCGAGCGGGCCTTGATTGTCTGCCGCGGGGACCGGATCGAACTCAATGACCTGCCGATGTCCGTGACAGTGAAACCGCCCGGAGAGCCGCATTCAAACAACGCGTTGGATTTGTCTTTGAAAGCCCTGATCGAGAATGCCGAGCGCGCGGCCATCCTCCAGGCCCTGGAGGCGACCGGCCACAACCGGAACATGGCTGCGGCGCTTTTAAAAATCCATCGTACCGGTCTTTATCAGAAAATGAAAAAATACCGTATCTCGTAAAGGATCGATGCTTCCATCAGTTGTTTGTGGCATACACTTCGGGCCTTAAACGGCCTTTTCAAGGGGCTCCAGTCTCAGGGCAGCTTGTATCTTGTCCCGCTGCTCCGGGTTTACGCGCGACTCATCCGCATAGTCCCGCCATCGCGTGACAACACCCCTTACTTCATCAATGATCGTTTCCGCACGCCCGCGCTTCATCGAAGCGCTATTTGCACACGCTTTGAAATCCTCCGGAGTAAATCCACTCCGCTTGCCATTCATTGTCATTTGATGGCTCGATGTCCATTTCCCGCTGGGTTGATAGCTGTAAGTCATGTCGAACGCGGGAGAGAGTGACCAGTTTCCCGACCGGTCCATCAGGAAGGCAATGTTTTTTACGTGATCATCCTGGTTACGAGCCACGATATTGAAAACCATCCGTCGGAACTGCTCTTCGATGGCAGCCATCGGCAACCCCAGCCGGCGGATTACTTGCAATGCCTGCTCGTAGCCGTATGCTCCCGCCTGGTTGAAATCATAATGCGCCATGCCGCAAAGCGACTGCATGTGCAACTTGCCCCCACCATCCAACCGGTCGAACCGCTTCGTCATGAAATGGCGGCGCCCGTTCTCCTCGAACAGGCGGCATGGACTCATGGTGATTCCCGCTTCCACCGCCATCCTGTAATAGGCATGCTCAATCGCACCATACCCTTTTGGGTCCTCCAGCTCCTTATCCTTGTTGCCGCTGACCCCGTCGAACTTCATCAGCCAGTACTCAAACCCGTTGCCCGCCTTCACCTGCACTGACCGGACTTCGTTCGTTTTCGGATTCCAGGCGATCACCGCCTTGGCTCGCGCCCCGCCCGCGGAAGTACCGACCCTCAGAATATCCTGCAGAGCCGTATTTTCCCCCTCCTTGTGGAACCACCCCTGCAGGTTGTTGCGATGGGTCAAAACCTCAGAAGCCAGCGCTACCAGCTTGTCGACTTCGATACGGGAGGCGCCGGATGCGATCCATCGGGTGGCCGGCGCATACTCCAACGCACCCATGCCGCGCGAACCCGTATAACAGAGGCGCTCCACCGCATTGAACGATTCCGGCATGCGTCCGAACCGGGCAAGCCAGGCATCGATCAACGCATTGCCAAACCGGTCCGGCAGTGAATCCGCCAAAAGCCCCGGAAGACCGTGAAAGGTTTCCGGTCGCTGCGACGGGAAGGAGTAGAGGCGGCCGGACAGCGGCATCATCAGCGGGGCCACCTCGATGCCGCTCCTGATGAACGCCGAGTCATATTCAAACGTCGCGGCCGCGGCTTCATCGTCCAGCGACACCGCACCGATCGTGCGTCCCCACAGGTTTACCTTTGCCGTCGTGGTCACGTTTCTTCACCCCAATGCCACGGCCCTTTATCCGTGGACTTGCGCTTACCACTTGCCCGCTTCCGCGCCTTGCCTTTCAGCCTGACCAGATCCATCGGACGCGGTCCGGCCTCGGGCGCCAGTGTTTCCAGCCGATCCAACAGTTCCAGTACCCGCAGCATCCGGATCAACGTCGACACTTGCGCCGTAGCCCCGGCCTCGATACGCTCTACCGTCCGCTTCGAAACGCCCGCCTGCTCCGCCAGCATTTCTTGCGTAAGCTGAAGTTCCAGCCGACGCTGCGCAAGGCGCCCGCCCAGCTCCGCCAGAATCGCCTTGTCCGTCAAGAATCCTTCAATCTTCATCAGGAGCCCTCTTTTAATTTAATGCTATATATCGTAAATATTGACTACATAAAACTAAAATTAGATATATATCGTCATAATTAGCGATTTAAATAATATATATTTATTGTCACATGGGGCCCTAAAAGATAAAATACGCCGCCAAAACGCCGAACATCACAGGTGAAATCCGGTGCATGTTGATTGTTGGATTTGCACCAAGGATACTTTTCTGACCCTGTCCATCGATGCGTCTTATCTCAAATTTCGTTTCTGTAGTATTTCCGGGATATCCCGCCTGCCGTCAAGGATACAATGGATAAAAACATCGGCTTCGATGATCTGGTAGATAATGCGGTAGACTTTAACATGAATTTCGCAATATGCATGTACGTCAATTCGTTGAAGCTCTGGAGGATAGTGACCTTTTTCCGGATTAAATGACAGGTTTTGGCAAGCTGTTTCAATTTCTGAAAAAATTATTCCTGCGTTTTGCGGGTATCCGGATTTTTTTATATAATCATAGATTTCAAAAAGATCTTTTTCCGCATCAGAAAGGACATAAACATTGTATTTCATTCAGATTGGTTTTCCAGAGTTTTTTTCAAGCCGCTGAAAACATCGGTAACAGGCCTGTAATCTCCCTTTCTAAGGCTATTTTGGCTTTGGGCCAGCATTTTCAACATGGCGAGGCTTTCCTGGGTCTGTTCATACTGGACAAGATCCTGAAGAATCGCTTTGGCTTCCCCATTTTGGGTGATAACCATGGGCTGCCGGCTATTAACGATTTGTCGGACGATTTCCGAAGCGTGTGCTTTAAAATAGCTGATGGGCTTAACAGCTTCACTGAGTTTCATGTTGTTCTCCATAATTAATTTGACCTTAATTTAGCCCATATTAAGATCTATGTCAAACCAAACCGGGGAAATACGACATCGAACCTATAGATTTCATGGGGAATAGCGTTTAGAAAGTTTTTCCAGGCTTTTGCGTATGGGCTTTTCAATAGCCGATTTCAAAACAGGGCCGAGGAGCGTGAAGGGCAGCCTTGGATCAAAGTCGATAAAATAACATCGTCTTTTCGGTCTCTGCCAACCGGTATGCTCCTCCAAAGTCCGCTTCAGGGCTTCTTCATCATAGGGATGGTACAAGAAGTAGGCCATCCAGTCAGGCACACGAGCGGCGTTCCGGAATTGGTCCTTGTCTACAGTCCATTCACGCTTTGCCCGGGCCAGCAATGTCTGGTCCGTGAAGACCTGGTTCAGGAAACCATCCATTTGCTGCAGTATGGAATATCCGAGCGCCTTGATATTCTCCGGAGCCGGTGGGGCAAGGTTGGAGGATATGCAAGGGATAACCGGGTCTTTCGATTTTACGCTTTCGGAGATAGAGAACCATTCAAATATTTATGAATAATACTTGAAATAAATGTTTGATAAGGGATACCTTCTTCAATCGCTTTTATTTGGATTTGA
This sequence comes from uncultured Desulfobacteraceae bacterium, assembly GCA_903909505.1. Lineage (GTDB taxonomy): Bacteria > Desulfobacterota > Desulfobacteria > Desulfobacterales > Desulfatirhabdiaceae > RAAP-1. Next base: position 3,661 of record CAIVVZ010000080.1, on the reverse strand, counting down.
TGATAATCCTTTTCGCTCAGCCTGAGGTTGATTCGTTTATCTTTTTTCAGAGTATTTCGAGCCGCGATAACAGCCTTTTCTTTTTCCTGTTTCATATTTTTAACAGGTTTCCATTCGTCCTGCTCAATTGATTCCATCAATTCTTTTTCTTCTTTATCAATCGGGTCAAATATTTTTGTATTTATTTTTTTCATAATTCCCCCTTTAAGCCGTAGCGCTTTGTATATTTCCGACTTGGGAAGGCCGTTTTTAAAAAAATCTCATTACTTTCTTCCACAAACGGTACAATCACAGCATAGCCTTCAATCTCTAGAATATAGATTTTTTGATTAGGTCGTTTTGGGTTTTCTTCAATTCCGAGTATATGACCTGACTCGATTAAAAAGGCAATCTGTTCGAAGGAAATCTCTCGCTTAGCCTTCAAAATTTCGTTTTTGTCAAGATTCCAATTTAAATATTTCATGTCGTCAATATGGGCTAATGTCTGCCTTTTGTCAATACGAGGTCAGACTTAATAAATTTGATTCCAGATGTTGGATGGAACAGAACATGAAAATCCGGTTTATCCGGTGCATTTATGGTTGGAATTTGGTATGGTGCTCCCGGAGCATGTCACAGCGGTTGTCATCGTAATGTCACAGCTCCGTGTCGCAGCTTGTCATAGCTCCAATAACGCATATTGACGGGTTGGATCGGTCGGTCCGGCTCCGATTTCTTTAATCAGTTCCTTGTCCAACATTCCCTTTAGATCACGTTGCAGACTACGTCGATTTACATCAGGGCAAAGGCCCTCAAAATTCTGAATGGTTAATTTCCCATGGCCCAGCAAGAATTCAATAGCCTTACCTTGCCGCTCATTCAGTCCATGCTTCTGTACCAGTACATCTCTCCGTATGATTTGTCACACTTCCTCTTCACCTGTCGTTTGCCCTCCTCTCGAACTGTCAACATTTTATGTCAGTTGCCTCCTATTGTATAACCCCATATGTGGCTTGTATGCATAATGTTGGTTGGGTTCACGCCCTTAAGGGCTTGTTTTTGGCGCTGAAAAACACAATATTGCCCTGTTTTGAGGGGGTAAATTAGACCTATTGTCCATATTAATAATCAGTTAGCTTGGTCCGTCCCCGGAGCCGGACAGTCTCCCGGTTTCCGGCTCGGCCTATCTATTTCTCCGCCTTTCAGCCTCCGGAGTGCCTCACTATCTAGGGTACCAAGCTCGAAGTGTGGGACGGTTGGCATGTCCCGACCGCAGCGACCGGAAACTGAGGGCTGCGCAGGCGCAGCAGCACAGCAGTCATACGAGTCGTGAAGGCGCCGACCATGGTGATGATGACGGCCAGGATGAATTCGTTCGGATCGAGCCGCGGAGTCTGCCAGACCAGGCACAGCGACAGCAACAGGCCCCAGATCATGGGCACCTCAGCGTAGAACTCCCCCCTGAGGCTGGCAATGTTGCCGGACTGGCGCACCACGTCGCGAAGGATCCCACCGCCAGCGGCGGTAAGCGTGGCGAGCAGTGGCCCCCACAGCCAGATGGGGGTGGTCTTCGAGGAAACCGCGACGGCAACCCCGCTGACCGTGAAAACGGCGATGCCGACCGCGTCGGAGACTTCATACAGCCCGCCCACCAGGCGATGCTGGGTGAAGGCTGCGATGCGTGCTTCCATCCGATCCGGCAGCCAGCCGCGCCGGCGCGCCAGATGCACCGAGTGAATGACAAGGAAGCCCGCCAGCACGGTCGCGCCCACCAGTCCCAGGTATATGGGCGAAGCCAGCACCGTCAGGGTCTCACGGCCCACCAGCAGGTCGCGCACGATTCCGCCGCCGACCGCGGGCAAGGTAGCCAGCAGCAGGGCGCCGAACAGGCTGTAGCGTTCGCGTACCGCGATCAGGACCCCGGAGAGGGCGAAAGCGATGGTACCGATGATGTCGAGGATCTTGAACCAGGATTTATCGATGGTTTGCGCGAGCACGATCGGAGCGAGATAGGCGTGGATCACGCGCCGCGTCTCACCATTCGCCTCCAGGGCTGCGATGGCCTCATCGAAGCGATGTACGGTCTCGATCTGCACGGTCTTCTTGCTGAACAGGAAGTGCACATCGGTCGCAATGCGTAGCGGGTGTTCCTCCACCAGCTCACGCCAGCCCCCGCGCCAGGCGCAGGTGGCGGCGCCCAGCCGATCGGCCAGGATCCCGTCGGTGCGGCCAATAATCAGGTCGCGAAAGTTCTCGTAATGATTGTCCTCCACCACAATGCGCTCTGCGTTGGCAGGATCCGAGATGTACGCATTGATGGCCGCGTCGGCAGTGGTGAATCCGGAAATGATGCCAAGACGAAAACCCGTCTCTCGGAATGTCCGGAGCATTCCTGGCACATCGCCGAAGGCATAGCGCGCTGCCTCCCCGCGCGGCAGGTAGAGCACGTCAATCTCCTGCCGATACGGCCGCGAAAAGTGGCCGAACTCCGCCCGTTCAGCACTCCAGGTGGCGCCGGAGGCAATGTCCGCTTCACCGCTGCGAATCTCGGCGATGTGCCGGCCCCAGGGCCGGTAGCTATGTTTGATTTCGAAACCGGCGGCCCGGGCAATCGCCCGTGTCAGCTCGACATCGAACCCTGTCAGAACTTTCCCACCGGAGCGCATTTCGACGAACTGGTAGGGGTCCCAGAGGAACCAGCCACCCTGCAGAACGGGCATATGCCGCCCCTTTTCGTCGATCACCGGAGAAACCTGTGAGGAGGCGAAGATCCGGAGCGAAGACCCCAGGCACATCAAAACAACGACCCAGAGAACCAGCGGCAACCGGATGCCCCCGATCACTGAAAACTTATTTCGCATCCTCGCAAAGCGTTTCTCCACCATCTCTACGAGTCTCGCCCCCTTCTGGCTGCTTCCCGCGTCCTCCTGCAGTACCCTCATCAACTTTTTCAAGATCACAGGCTACTCCCCTCTCGGAAGAACCGCACACGAGGTAATTATAGTTTTTCAGATAAATAATTTCACAGAGGTTTCGGTCACGCAAGTCCGGCCTCAGCCCGGAGCTTCGTCATGGTCGTAATGACTTTGGTTGCATCTACCATGTACCTATTGAAAGCTTTGAGAACCGCTGATCTTAGATCCTCAAAGATCGGAAAATACTTGCAGCGGGTCGCGTCCCTCTTGGTCGTTCTCCAGAGTCATTAACCCTGCCAGCGACCAACGACGAACATAACCCGCGCGGGCCACAGGGCAAAACTGAAAAACGAACTGGCGCTAATCCCGCGTCGGTGTTGATGTGATTGTTGTGTGAGATATTATTTCTTGTCTTATCCATTGCTTTATTTATTGGCTGTTTTCATTATTAAGTTAAAAGATGCCAAAGAATTTCTTGCGCTTTGCGATTAAATCATCAGTAATGTTTCTGCCTGTGCATAAATCCTTGACGCTAATTTGAATTGACCCGCCTCTGCTCAAGAAAACTGACCCACCGACGAAACACTTTCTCTCACTTTTTCCTCCCTCTTTGTAGTTTTGAAAACCCAATCAAAAGAAGCATAATCAAATAAGATACAGGTTTATAAAAACGTTTTGTATGAAGATTATGGTTTATGATCTTCCCATGGAGGGAGGCCATGGACCGGAAAAAACGCTGTAAAAATTGCCGACGATATTTGGAGTTG
>CAIVVZ010000079.1 GCA_903909505.1 uncultured Desulfobacteraceae bacterium | reverse complement strand
GCCTGAATTTGAAGCTGACCGAACAGCATCAGGGATGCCACCCCGTATCCGGTCAGAAATGTTCCGGCCCATCCCAGAATCGGAACAAAAACCGGGTATAAACTGCCGGTGTAAAGCTTCAGCCCCTCGGAAAGCACCCAGGGAATATGAAGCTGCTGATTCAGCACTGCAAAATTGTCGCTGTATCCGGAATAGGCAATGATCTGGCCCATGGCCCCGAAAAGTGCCATGGACAAAGAAGCCCGCCATCCTTTTTTGAATCCGGCCTCGATCACCCGGGATATCTGCGCCCGGCTCAGCCCGAACATCCGGACTGCCAGAGCAGCCGAGAGAAACAGATACAGATAGGCGGAAAAAAACGGGGTCAGAATGAGGGTATGCACCGGAATGATCTGAAACGAAAACCGCAGGCGTTCAAACGTCAGGGTTTTCAAGAAGGGGATGGTGTTGACCAGAAACAAAGCGGCCATCATGAAAGCGAACGGGGAGAGATCCAGCCATATCTGCCGGGTGATGGCCATTTTTTTGAAACCCAGGCGGATCAGGATCAACATCAATCCCAGCCCGCCCATCATGCCCGACAGGGACGGTCCGGCAATATAAACGGTCATCAGCGCAAGAACGGATGTGATCAGACCGGCTCCCAGAGACAAGACCAGTTGGCGACCGAAATCGATGCCGTCGTCTTCCGTGCCCTTTAAATAAAAGGGGATACAGGCGGCCATCATCAAGGTGGCGGGAATGGAAAGCCATGCGGAGGCAATAGCCAGCGTCTGGATGGGCAGACTGGTGATCAGGGAGTGAACCGCCAGAATCATGCCGGACAGCTCCAGGGTCATCAATCCGGAATAGCCGATGATGGACAGGGCTGCCGAGCCTACCGGCGAAACGCCGCTTGCCCGCAGCATGGGCGCGACCACGGGTTCTGCGATTACGCTGGCGCCTTCCATGAAATTTCCCACGCCGATCGTGATCAGCAGATTGCGCAGAAACACGCTGGTGATGCCCTGCATGAACCAGTTGACGATTCGGACCAGGGAACCCGTGCTCAATAGCAGTTGACTGAGAAGAATCCCGGCAATGATGACCAGCAGCAGCGGAAATGTGGTTAAAACCCCATCCAAACCGGCCATCAGTGCAACGGAAACCGGCGTTTGAAACACCAGAACCGTCAGAATCAGACTGAACAGGGTGCCATAAATCGAAAGCGCCAGCGCAGACTGTTTAAACCCCACGGCCAGAACGGACAACACCAGAACCGGGGTCCAACTCCATAAAAAATACATGTTATCCGTCATCAGAACTGCTCCGCTGGAGGAATGTAAGATTGCATCAGCCTTTGAGCTAAAAACCTTCAGGCCGTTTTTTCATTCTGTCCACCTGAGTGGTTACAAACAGCAGATACCCCGAAAGGCTGAAAAAGAAAACGTCCCGCAGGACAACCCACCATGTGAGTCCGGATGAAGTCGTTCCGGTGGAAAAACACCCGCAGGAGATGTTCAGACCCCTGGCCGTGTTGATAATAAGGGCGCCCAGGAAGATTATCATTAAGAGATTTACGCCGAGAACAGCGCCGGACAGCCAGAATCCGGATAGAAGCAGCACTCCCAGAATCAACTCCAGCCAGGGCAGTATCAGGGCCATCAGGTTGATCAGTTGAGAGGGAAGAAGCTGATAATTGAACACCGCCTCCGCAAACGCGGCCGGATGAAGGATCTTGTCGAAGCTGGCATAAATAAACACCCCGCCCAGTATCAGTTTTGCCACAAGGGCAACATACCGGGGCCATGCCTTTTCAGTCCATGCGGTCCGGCTGGCGCCATAATTGCGCGGCTGGGATGGGCTTACGGCCGCGCAGGTATCTTCGCAGAAAAGGTTCCCGTTTCCGCAGGCGTTGGTTTCAAACTGCAGGACCGGGTGATCGATACCGAACTCGTGGAAAAGCGCGTGGCCGATTTTTTCCCGAAGTTGCCGGGTCTGGCTGATGGGCTGGTCCTGGACAACCACATGGCAGGAAAACGCCACGCCGGATGATCCCAGACTCCAGGCATGGAGATAGTGAACACCTGAAATGTCCGGAAAATTCTGTAAAAACGTTTGCACCGCCTGGATATCCAGGTGCCCGGGGGTGGCGTTCATGAGAATGGCCGTGGATTCCTTTAAAATGCTCCAGCAGTTCTTCCCGATAAATATCACGATTAGCAAGGACAGAAGCGGATCCAGCCAGTACCACGGCTTATAAATCAGAATCAGGCCGTTCAGGAGCACCACCACGGATGTCAGCATATCTCCCATCATGTGAAGAAAAGCCCCGCGTACATTCAGGCTGTCTTTGGCGTCCCGGTGAAGCAGCCATGCTGAAAACCCGTTTCCGATAACGCCGATGGCGGCAATCGCCATGACCAGGCCGCCGGAAACGATCTCCGGGTTTTGAAGCCTTTGAAACGCGCCATAGACGATGATTGCGGATGCACCGAAGAGAACCGCCACATTAAGCAGGGCAGCCAGGATCTCGGCTCTTCGGTATCCGAAGGTGTTTTGAAGGGATGCGCCTTTTTTGCCGATTTTGAGGGCGATATATGAAATCAGAATCGCCGTAAAGTCGCTGAAATTATGCGTGGCATCGGAAATCAGAGCCATGCTGTGCGCCGCAATGCCGCCGATAACCTGTACGACCGGAATAATGAAATTCAGGGCCAGGGTGATCAAAAGCCTTGTGCCCGTGGAGTTCTCCGGAAGAGGGTGATGATGCGAGCAGCCGTTGGAATGCCCCGTGGAACGGACGCTGCAATCCTTCCCGTTTTCCGCTGCCTGGGTTTCACCGTTGCTGATGCCTTGAGCCAATGTGGTCTGTTCCATCTAACCCTTCTTGTCTTCCCAACTTCTTAACTTCTTCAGTTTCCTGTCTCAACCGGCAGCCCGGCATGCTGCCATACGGTCCAGCCGTTGACCAGTATCCGGACGTTTGAAAAACCCAGATTCTCCAGAAACAGCGCCAGCTCCTTGCTCAGGTCACAGGTATCTCCGTCACAGTAGGTAATGATCACGGCGTCGTTTGCCAGCTCCGCGGTGACATCCATCACCCGCTGTTCGGCTTCGTGCCACGGAAGGCTTATTGCACCCAGAATATGTCCCTTGGTGAATTCCTCCAAAGGCCGCGCATCCATAAACACCGCGCCCTTGGATTGGTGCAGAACCCTTGCCTCATCCAGGGAAATGGCCAACTGTCGGCCGGATGGGGATGTCAGCCGCGCTTCCGGCGACCAGTTTCCCACCAGCGGTAGTGGCGATGAACGGAAATGATTCGAAATCAAAGCGATCGCCACCGCCGCCAGGACGATCACTGACAGGTGGCGGATGGATCGGATCCACGGATGATAGGGAACATTTTTTGCCATGATGTTTTTCCTGCTAAAAAATTACCATGAACGTTTCAGTCACAACGAATTGAAAGCATTTCATACCATATCGGCTAAATGTTTAATACCCAAAACCTGAAATTTTCGTACGAACAACCCGTTTCCCGCAATTGCAAAACGGTTGGTTGAGGAATATCCAGGGCCTTTTGAATATCACACACAGGGGCTTATGCCGAAGCATTTTGATGATCTTCAGCAGATAACCTGTTCCGGAAATATCTGCAAAATTGCAAAGGAAGGGGAACGGTTTCAAATGACCGGTACGCTGGAAATACGACATTTGGCGACAGCAGAAAGAGATTTGGACGACATTTTTGAGTATGTTATGAAGGGAAACCCGGTTATGGCTTCATCACTTCATTGAAGAGATCGATCGATCAATTTTCCATCCGTCATGAGGGGTTACAGGGCAATTCGGGCATCTACCGCAATGATCCGGTCCGAAAAGGCCATGACCGGGTTCAGATCCATTTCCTGAATCCGGGGAAAATCGGTGACCAGTTGAGACAGGCGCAGGATCACGTCAATCACACCCGGCTGATCGATGCCCGCCTCTCCCCGGACGCCTGTCAGCAGCGCCGCGGCTTTAAGCGATGCGATCATCTCGCCGGCCTCGACCTCTGTAACCGGCGTAATTTTAAATGTGACGTCTTTGAGGATTTCAACATAAATCCCCCCCAACCCGAACATGATCAGATGTCCCAGCCCTTTTTCAGCTTTGGCCCCGATAATCACTTCTCTGCCGCCCGGCTGAAATTTCTGTACCAAAAACTTCAAATCGGATGCATTGATTTTGGCCGACATATTTGAAGCCGCCTCCCGTAACGCTTCCCGTGTCCGCAGATTGACGGCAACGCCCCCGACATCGCTTTTGTGAACGACCGATACGGCTTCGGCCTTGATCACGACCGGATACCCGATGGCATCCGCCGCTGCCTCGGCATCAGCGACCGTATCCGCCATTTTCCATGCCGCGCAGGGAATCCGGTAGGCATCCAGTATCGGATACACCTCACCGGCCGACAACATGCTGCGACCCGAGTCGGCGGTATTTTTCAGAATCTCCGCAACACGGGAGGCGTCCACGTCGGAGAACCGTTTTACTTCGCCGATGTTTCTCGATCGCAGTGCGCCGTACCGGCTTAAAGCCGCCAGCGCCCGCGCTGCCGTACTGGGAAAGCTGTAGCAGGGAACGCCGCCGGATTTGAGAATATCCACGGTCCCCATCCACTGCCGGGGATCGGTCATGAGATTGCAGACAATGGGCTTTTTCCGCTGCCCGTTCACTTCGGCGATCTGATGGGCAATTTTCTCCGTATCCACGAAAAACGGTGTGACAAAATTGATATAGAGGCTGTCGATCCGGTCTTCCGCCATCATCACATCCATCGCAGCTCGAAAATGGCCGTCATCGGCAGTAGCCAAAACATCTACCGGATTGCTGAATGCGGCTTCCGCAAACAGTTTCCCTTTCAGCTCCATCATGGCATTTTCCGACAACGTGGGGATCTGCATCCCTGCGTCCACCAGAACATCGGTTGCAATCACTGCAGGACCGCCCGTATTGGTAATGATCCCCACCCGATTCCCTGCGGGAATGGGCTGTGCGGCAAACGCCGCAGCCGCCTGGCACAGCTCTTCCTCATCCCGAAACGTCAGGATGCCCAATTTTTCAAAAATCAGTTCAATCGCGATATCCGTTTTGGCCAGCCCGCCCGTATGAGACGAAGATGCCTTGGCGCCTTCGGCGGTTCTGCCGGCCTTCATGGCCAGAATATTTTTTTTGGATGCCACTTTTTTTGCTACATCCATGAAGCCTTTGGGATCGGACAGACTCTCCACGTACAGCACAATGACCCGGGTTCCCTCGTCGCTACCGAAATACTCCAGAATTTCCGTAATGGATACATCGCTGGCATTGCCATTGGAGGCATAAATCCGGGTCCCAATGCCCATTTGCGAAAATCCCTGATGAATCAGTTCGCCGACACCGCCGCTCTGGGCCACGATCGAAATAAATCCCGGCTCGGGCTTGGTAAAGGTAAAATTGCAATAGGCCTTTAGCGCCGGGTCCGTATTGATGATGCCCTGGCAATTGGGCCCAAGGATGCGAATGCCGTATTTTCTGGCCCGCTCCAGAAAATCTTTCTGAAGTGCCGCCCCTTCCGGGCCGATTTCCGTAAATCCGGCGGAATTGATAATAATGGCCTTAATCCCTTTTTTCCCGCAATCCTCCACCGCATTGGGTACAAATTTACCTGCGATCACCATATGGGCCAGATCAATTTCGCCGGGAACATCGAATATGGAGGGATATGCCTTGATGCCCCTGATTTCATCGGCTTTGGGATTGATGGGATAAATCGCTCCGGTGTATCCGAAATCGATCAGATTTTTGATGATCCGATTTCCAATCGACAGTTCTTTGGCGGATGCGCCAATCACGGCAACCGATTTGGGTCTGAATAAGGCTTCAAGCATATATCATTTCTCCTCGAGTTGTTCGATAAAGGCCTCGACATTGGTTTTGGTCTGTTCATCGGAAACCAGCCTAAGATCGTTCAAGTCCCCATTGATGGTCAGGCTGGGAACACCGGTCAGGGCCTCCAGCCGCTGGGGCATGCCATACCGGCAGTTGGAGTTGTTGGGGCAGGTTTTGGCGTCGTGATAGATGATGCCATCCACCTTGAAAAATTCGATCATGCGCCGGATATAGGCTTCCTTGGCGTCATCGGCCCGGACGATGAATAGTTCGGTATAGGCCCTGGCCATGCTGTTAAAGGGGTCTTCGGGGTCAAAAGCTGAAAATATCCAACTGTTGCAATAGGTTGAAGCCAGAACATTCACGCCGGCTCCGGCAAACAGATCGGAATGGTCACGAAGCCTTCCCCACATGGGCATGCCGTCCCAGTACAACCTGAAGCGCTCGCCTTCAACCGCCGCCACCTTGTTCTGGATTCGTGTTTCCAGCTCCGCCAGCAGAAGATTGTAATAGTCAACAGCCGTCTGGGTGCCCCGGAGCACGACAGCCGGCCCCATGTGAATGGTGCCGTCAAAAAAAGTGATGGGCGAGGGTTTGGCTGAAGCCGTATCCAGGACTTTTTTCCACAGGCCGGAGCATTCCTTGGAAAGCGCCAGAACATGACGGAGCTTGTCCATATCGAATTTATTTCCGGAAATGGCTTCAAGCTGGGGAATCAGGGCTTTCATCTGGCTGGCAATGGAGGCAACATGAGCATCGCCGACATCCTTGACGCCCCGGTGCGTGTGAATTCCCAGCAGCGGCACCTTGAATTCGGCGGCGTACCAGGCGAACCAGTCCTGAACATCCCGGCACTGATTGGTGTTATAGACCAGCACATCGGGCCTGGGAACCCTGTCAATTCCCGGATAGGCCCGTGAAAGCGGGGTAACGCCTTTCATGTAGGCGCCGACATCGGCCGTCAGGTAGGAGCAGATCTCCGGCGAATATCCGCTGGCATTGGCGATCGGGATCATTTCGGTGGCCATGCGGGTGGCGCCCAGCATGGCGCCATGATTTTCGGGGAAATGCACCAGAAACCCCATGGCCCTCAGGATCTCGGCAGGCCCCACGCTGGTGCACCAGGCGATCTTGCGGCTGCGTGTTTTATCCGCCTCATTCAGCTCGTAAAAATAATCCGACATATAGCGATTCATCTGAACCGTCGCTTCAATTTTCTTTCGAACCACTTTTTTTTCTTCGGCCATATCTGTCACCTTTCGCAGTTAACTGATTCTCTCAAAATGTTGATTCGGGTGATTCTCAATTGCGTATAAGGCAGCTCCCAGCGCGCCGGTAAGCTGAGGATATTCCGGAACCAGAATGGACCGGCCGATCATTTCCTCCGTTATCGAAACCAGATAAGCATTGTGTGCCACAACCCCGCCGGTCATCACCACATGCTCGGACAATGAGTCCATTTCCATGACCCGTTTGATGACCGAAAAAAATAAGCCTTTTACAATGTCCGGAACCTTTTTCCCCTGACGGATCTTTTCAAGCACCTCGGTGGCCGAAAAAACCGTGCAGAAACTCCCCAGTTCAACCATGCTCAGAGACTGCCGGGCAAGGCCGTCCAGGTTTTCCAGAGGGATATCCAGACGCGCGGACATCTCTTCCAGGAATGCCCCGGTTCCGGCAGCACATTTTCGATTCATCTTAAAGCTGAGACGTTTTCCGGATGCATCCAGTTTGATAATTTTATTGTCCTGGCCTCCGATGTCGATGATCGTGATGGGCCTGGGAAAATAATAATAGCATCCTCTGGCATGGCAACTGATTTCAGTCTTGGATTCCTGGGAAATGGCCACATTTTTTCTGCCGTAACCCGTGGTCATCGCTTTTGCAATCTGTTCGGCGACGCGGCCGGCCATATCCAGAGCCAGTGTCAGACACTGGCGGGAAGCTGCCTCAAAATCCGTACCGGATTTGACCACAGCCCTGCCGATGAGTTGCTGATTGCGATCGAGAATGACAACCTTGGTCCGCGACGCGCCAACATCAATTCCGGCAAATACAGGTTGAGAATCCTTCATGGGATTGAATCCATCTGTTTAAGTAGCCAAAACTCATTATTTTTTGGATTCGATGGCCTTGACCAGAGAGCGGATCATGATATTATAGGGTGTTTCGATGCCTGCCTGGGCCCCATATTCGATGAATTTCCCGTTCATGTAATCAATCTCGGTACGGCGCTTGTTTTCAATATCCATCAGCATCGAAGGCTTATGATCGCCTGCCTTTCGCATGTATTCGATGGCGCCCGGATAAAAATCCCAGCCCAGATTGACTTCATTGGCCCTTGCCACCTTAACGCATTCCTTGATCAGGGCATCCACGATCTGAAACACGATGGGGTCTCCCATGGCCTGGGCCATGGTCAGTCCGGTCACCGCGCAAACCGGGTTCATGCAGGCATTCAGAATTCCTTTTCGCCAGACCATCGAGACAATGCTGTCGGTATGCCGGGTCAACAGCCCGGCTGTGCTCAGCGCTTCGGCAATGGCAATGGCTGCCGGTTTGGAGTCCGGGTCCATCTCCTGCAGAAAATGCGGCGGATGATGAAAGGGCATTTTTACATGACCCGGCTTGATCAGCCCGCACCCGTAATTGACAACAGCGCGCATGACCGGTTTTCGGCTCAGGACCTTGGCGATTTCAAGTTCCGTGTCTATCCCGTTCTGCCAACTGATGATGTACATGCCTTCCCGGTAAAACCCCTCGATGGCGGAAGATATGAGGGGTAGCACATTGGCTTTGACCGTGATGAAGATCACATCCGGCAGATGATTCGCCAGCTCATCGATTTGCGTGCAGACCCGGGTAACGGACTGCTGAAGATTTTCCGCGCCCTCGATCAGAATTCCGGGACTGATTGCGGGTTCAATCAATGCGGGAACAACGTCACACAGGGTCACCTCATATCCGCCTCTGGCAAGAAAGGCAGCCACGATACATCCTACGGGACCTGCCCCAATGACCGCAAAAGATTGCGGGCAAAACGCCGATTTCTCATTCATGGAATATCCTCCCCTTTGATATCAGAATATCAGCTTTCGGTTTCCAGGATGCCGAAGGTTTTGGCATCCAGCAGTTTGATCCCGCTGGCCAGAAGAATCTCGATGGCCCTGTCATTGTCGCTGAAGCGGAAAATCATGACGGCGTTGTTTGAGGACATGCCGATAAATGCATACATGTACATGACGTTGATTCTGGCGTCCATGAGCGACTTCAGCACCTCGGACAGCCTTCCGGGCTTGTCTTCGATCTCAACGGCCACCACCTCGTCCACCCGGGCGGGCATGTGGTTCTCCATCATGATGCGCCGGGTTTTTGGCAGGTCGGACACCAGAAGACGCAGCATCCCAAAATCGCCGCTGTCCACCAAATTCAAGGCCCGCAGATTGATTCCCGCATCTCCGAGGGCGCGGGTGATTTCATAAAGCCTGCCCGGAGAGTTTTCTATGGAAATGGATATTTGTTTTAATTTCATACGATTGACTCCTTTCTGTTGTGATGGGCTCACCGGAGATCATGAATGCACAAACAGACAATAATCACATTCTAATCACATTGTAACTATTATGTGATTAATAGGCAGGACATGACCATAAGTCAAGAAAAAAATATATTATACAATATGAATTGTATTCATAAATAAAAAAATAGAAAAACCAGAATGTTAGCCCACACCCTGATTTTTGTTTGCTTGTCTATCGTTCTTTCTTTACCCCACTGGCATCGGATGTTCGCCGAACTCTTGGGCGATTTCGTTTTCCGTCATTTTTAAGTTGACACCGCTGGTACATTGCGATATTCAAAAAATCGACTGAGTACTCAGCACATATTTTACAGGGATCTGTCGATGAAAAAAAAAGAGATTATTCTTCGCGTGGCCATGCAGCTTTTTGCCAGAAAAGGATTTAAGGATACTTCGATGGCAGAGCTGTCCAAAACCACGGGAGCTGCGGAAGGTACGATTTTTTACCATTTCAAAACGAAACAGGACATTTTTCTGGAAATTTTAAAAACCGCAAAAGAGGACATTTTGTCCGAATTCAGCCGGTACACCGCGAACAGAAAATTTGAAACCGGCATTGAGATGATGGAAGGCGCAATATCCTTTTATCTCTATCTGGCAGGATTAAAGGAAGATCTTTTTTTGCTGCTTCACCGCAGATATCCTTATGAACTGGCTGAAGTCAATCCGGTTTGCCGGGAACATCTAGAGTCTATTTACAACTGCTTTGTGGATATTTTTGAGCATGCCATTATGTCCGGCCAGGCCGACGGGTCCATCGGCCCCATGCCTGCCAGAAAAACCGCCTTGATTGTTTTTACGATGGTGGATGGGATGGTGCGTTTTAAACTCTACAACCTTTATGACGCCGGCGCGCTGTTTAATGAACTGATTGCATCCTGCAGGAGGATGCTGGAAAATAAACCCATTACAGGATAGGTGGAAGGCATGTATAAACGATTTTTTCCGTTTTTGACCTGGTTTAATAACTATACGGTATCGGATCTCAGAATTGATGCGCTTTCCGGGCTGACAGTGGCGCTTGTATTGATCCCTCAATCCATGGCTTATGCACAGCTTGCCGGCCTGCCGCCTTATTATGGCCTGTACGCTTCGTTTCTCCCGCCCATGATCGCCTCTCTTTTTGGTTCCAGCCGCCAGCTCGCAACCGGACCGGTTGCGGTGGTCTCCCTGATGACATCGGCATCTCTGGCTCCGCTGGCCACTGCCGGAAGCGAAGGCTACATCGTCTATGCGATTTTGCTGGCCCTGATGGTGGGCGTTTTTCAGTTCAGCCTCGGGGTTCTCAGGCTGGGCCTGGTGGTCAATTTTCTGTCCCATCCGGTGGTCAACGGTTTTACCAATGCCGCCGCCATTATCATTGCCACATCCCAGCTTTCAAAAATGTTCGGCGTGAACGTTGACAATGCCCCCCATCATTATGAAACCATCATCAAAGTCGTACAGGCAGCCATTCATTATACCCACTGGCCCACCCTTGCCATGGGGGTTCTGGCATTTGCCATCATGTACGGACTCAAACGGATGGCACCCAAATTCCCCAATGTTCTGGTGGCTGTTGTCATCACCACGCTCCTTTCATGGGGCATGCATTTCGAACATGATGTGACCGCAAATATCACGGCCATCAACTCCAAAAGAGCCATTGAAATGGTGGAGAAATTCAATTCCGCCGTCAACTCCCTGGCCCCCATCGCTGAAAAGCGGACCGAAATCAACAAACAAATCGAAGATGCCAAACACAGACATGATCTGCTGGCCACCCTTGAAGCCGAGCATCAGGATAAAATGCTTTCCACCAAAAGCGATCTGATCAATTACGATGCGCAGATTTATCGGGAAGAAATCCGTAATTTCTTATTTGTCGGCGTTCAGCAGACAGATGGCTCCCTGAAATTTTTTCCAAAAGACAATATACCACAAGATGTCAAAACAGATGGGCGGATCTGGCGGATACGTTTGGGAAATTCGGCCCTGAAACCGGATAAAATCCGAATGATTGGTGGCGGTGAAGTGGTCGGAACCGTTCCCAAAGGGCTTCCTTCGTTTACCATTCCCACAATCCGCATGAATATTATCGTCCAACTCTTTCCCTACGCAGCTATCATTTCCCTTCTGGGCTTTATGGAAGCCATTTCCATTGCCAAGGCCATGGCCGGAAAAACCGGTCAGCGACTGGATCCCAATCAGGAACTCATCGGTCAGGGGCTGGCCAATATCCTGGGGGCAATTGGAAAAAGCTATCCGATATCGGGTTCATTTTCCAGGTCCGCCGTAAACCTTCAGGCAGGCGCCGTATCCGGACTTTCCAGTGTCTTTACCAGCATTGCGGTGGTGATTGCCCTGCTGTTTTTCACCCCTTTGCTCTATCATCTTCCCCAGTCTGTTCTGGCTGCCGTCATCATGATGGCGGTAATTGGCCTGATCAATATATCCGGTTTTGTCCATGCCTGGAAAGCACAAAAATACGACGGGGCCATTTCCATCATTTCCTTTATCGTCACCCTGTGGTTTGCGCCGCATCTGGATAAAGGGATTATGGTGGGTGTTACCCTCTCTCTGATGGTTTTTCTCTACAAGAGCATGAGACCAAACGTTGCCTCCCTTGCCAGAGACGAAGATGATGCGCTCCGGTGCGTCACGACTCACGGCTTGAGCGAATGTAAATATATCTCCCTGATCCGGTTTGACGGACCTTTGTTTTTTGCCAACTCCAGTTATCTGGATGATCAGATTACCGAACTGATGCTGATCCGGGAAGATCTCAAACACATTTTAATTGTCTCAAACGGTATTAATGATATTGACGCATCCGGAGAAGAAACGCTATCTTTATTGATTGACAGAATCCGCAGCGCGGGATTGGACATTTCCCTGAGCGGGGTGAACGAGGCAGTGATGAAGGTGCTTGACCGCACCCACCTGGCTGCAAAAATCGGCCTGGACCATTTGTATCCGACGATGGAAAAAGCCATTCGCGCCATTTATGAGCCCACACACAAGGATGGCGATGAGCCGATATGCCCTTTAACGGTCTGCAACCTGAACTGATCGCCCAATGTCATTATAATTAGCACATATGGAAAACGGTCGTGACGTGTTCGGTAAAAATAACCAGCCGGTAAATATCTTTTTGTTGCTTAAAAAACCCGGCTTACAAATTACTTTCATATGATAAGGGGTCTGAAATGCCAATCATTACGATTTTTCCAGGTACGTTTTGCAATGAAGATATCGTTCTTCAGGAACTTGTCGCTCACACCGGATATAAACCGGTTACTGACAGCGACCTGACAGACGCGGCGGCAAGACTTTCGGGAATAGAGGCATCCAAAATAAACCGTGCCTTTGTATCCCGAACATCGATATTCAATAAGTTTACGCATGAAAAGGAACGTTCAATCGCCTATCTCAAGCTGGCACTGGCTGAAAGACTGACAGACGACAACCTGATCCTGTCCGGTTTTTCCGGTCACTTGATACCCAAAGCAATCAGCCATATTCTGCGGATCTGCCTGATTGCGGACATGAGTTTCAGGACTACCCTGGCCGCAAAAGCCAAGGGGATATCCGAAAAAGAAGCGGCAAAGTGGATCCACCGGCAGGATGAAGACTGCGCTGCCTGGGTCAATGCCTTATTCGATCTGACTGATCCGTGGAGTCCTGTTCTGTATGACATGATCCTGCCCATGAACAAGACCAATACCACTGAGGCCATTCAACTGATTCTGGATAATCTGAAAAAAGATGTGCTGCAACAGACTGAAAACTCCCGAAAAACCGTCGAGGATTTCCGCCTTTCCGCCCAAGTGGAAGTCGCCCTGGCCAACGAAGGCCATCAGGTGGGCGTCGGCGCCGCGAACGGCACGGTTACCCTGACAATCAACAAGAATGTGTTGATGCTGAGCCGCCTGGAGCAGGAACTCAAATCCATTGCCGGAATGGTCCCGGGTGTAAAAAGCATCGAGACCTGCGTGGGGAAGGGTTTTCACCAGTCGGATATTTACCGGAAATTTGATTTTGAAGTCCCTTCTAAAGTATTGCTTGTGGATGATGAGCGGGAATTTGTTCAAACCTTGTCTGAACGTCTGATCCTACGTGACATGGGCTCTGCCGTGGCCTTTGACGGAGAATCCGCCCTGAAGCTGGTTCACGAGGAAGAACCGGAAGTGATGATTCTGGATCTGAAAATGCCGGGCATCGACGGCATCGAAGTCCTTCGAAGGGTCAAGGAAACCCAGCCCGGCATTGAAGTCATTATTCTTACCGGTCATGGATCGGAAGCGGACCGAGAAACCTGCATGAATCTGGGAGCCTTTGCCTATTTGCAGAAACCCGTTGACATTGATGTCCTGAGTGAAACCTTGAAAAAAGCCAATGAAAAAATTCAGACCCAGAAGAAAAAAACCGGAGTCTCATGAAAGAAATAAACTGACGTTTCAGAAGGGTGATACCGCAAGGAAACCATGATAGCGCTCAACCGATTCAAACCCAAATTCTGGGATCATCAGGATGCTGCCGCAGGTCCTTTCAAGTCCCTGTTCAATTTTCGGAAAATCTGGAAACAGGCCGCATTTCTGACCACGGGAGTTACCCTGATGCCGCTGATTTTCATGGCGATAATCGACTACAACGTCACCCAAGATGCCATCGAGTCGGAAATACTGCTCAGAACCTCCCGTCTGGTTTCAAATACCCGGCGAACCCTGTCCTTTTTTCTGGATGAACGAAAATTTGCCCTGAATTTTATCATTCACGACAATACCTCCGAAAGCCTGAAAAATCCGGATCGTCTATCTGCGATTCTGGAAAATCTAAAAAAAAGCCTGGGAGGGTTTTCCGATCTGGGCGTAATAGACGAGTCCGGCGTTCAAATCAACTATGTCGGACCCTATAAACTCATCGGTGTGGATTACAGCGCCCAGGCATGGTATCGAGAGGTTCTGGAACGCAACATTTACATCAGCGATGTATTTCTTGGCCTTCGCAAGGTTCCCCATTTTGTGATCGCCGTCAAGCACAGTTTGCCGGACGGATCTTCTTTTGTTCTTCGGGCGTCTCTGGATATGGAGCGGTTCAAGGAGCTTTTATCGGAACTGGAAGTTGGGGGTATGGGGGATGCGTTCATCATCAATCATGACGGCATCCTTCAAATGCCTTCCCGATACCAGACCGCTGTTCTGGAAAGAATTCCGCTTTCTGTTCCGGAATATTCTCCGTACACACAGGTGTATCAGAGCGTGGACCGAAAAGGGGATGTGCTGGCCATCGGTTATGCTTACATCACGGATACCCCTTTTATCCTGGTTGTCACCAAACAGAAAAATGAGCTGATGAAGCCCTGGTTTAAAACCCGATCTCAGTTGATCGGGTTTCTGGCAGTCAGCATCATCACCATTCTTGTCGTGGTCATCGGTGTATCCACGTATCTGGTCAACAACATCTTTCTGGCGGATCAGAAGCGGGTCATGACCCTCCATCAGGTCGAATATGCGAACAAACTGGCCTCCATCGGACGCTTGGCCGCGGGCGTCGCCCATGAAATCAACAATCCCCTGGCCATTATCAATGAAAAAGCAGGCCTGATCAAAGACATCTTCACCTTTCGAAAAGATTATGCACCTGATTCAAAGCTGAATGGCCTGGTCGATTCCATTATTTCATCCGTGGAACGGTGCGGAACCATCACCAAGCGGCTGCTCAACTTTGCCCGGCACATCGAAGTGAGCGTTCAGAAACTCAGTGTAAAATCCGTCATTCAGGATGTGCTGGGGTTTATGGGCAAGGAGGCTGAATACAAAAGCATCACGATTTCGGTTGATATTCCCGATGATATTCCCGAATTTGAAAGCGATCGGGGAAAGCTTCAGCAGATTTTTCTGAATTTGATCAACAATGCCTTTGCCGCCATGGCCGATGGCGGCAAACTGGAAATCAGGGTATCCAGGCGCGGCGATGATGCGATTTCCATCGAGGTGGCCGATGACGGATGCGGGATTTCAGAATCGGATATGAAACGGGTTTTTGAACCTTTTTTTACAACCAAAAGCCGAACCGGCGGCACCGGCCTGGGTCTGTCCATCACGTATGGGCTGGTGCAGGAAATCGGCGGAAAAATTCAGGTCAAAAGCACTGTGGGCCAAGGCACTCACTTTACGATCATTCTGCCGTTAACCTATGGAAAGAAAAAAGGAGAGGGTTATGCGTGTATTGCTGGTTGATGATGAAGAGCAATTGGTTTCAACACTGGCCGAACGCCTGCAACTCAGAGAGATTGATGCCAGTTGGGTTACCAGCAGCATGGCTGCCCTGAAACTGGTTGAAACCGAGTCCTTTGATCTGGCCATTCTCGATGTCAAAATGCCCAAAATCAATGGCCTGGAGCTAAAGAAACGACTTCAGGTTTTATACCCGGCAATGAAGTTCATCTTTCTGACCGGGCATGGTTCCGAAGATGATTTTAAAATCGGGGCAGCGGAAGCCGGCAAGGATTTTTATCTGGTCAAGCCGGTAAAAATCGAATCTCTGCTTGAAAAAATGAATGAAGTGATGCAACAACGAGGAGACGGGAAATGAGCGCCTGCCGGGAATCCATTGGAGAATGCGGCCTTCACTGTTTTGGGGCCATATCCGCATCGGTTTCTCACGAACTGAAAAATGCCCTGGCCATCATCAACGAAAACGCCGGACTTCTGGAAGACCTGTCTTTCATGGCGGGAAAAGGACTGCCCCTTGATCCTGCCCGGCTGAAAGGTTTAGCCGCCAACATCGCTAAGCAGATTCAGCGTGCCGACGGGATTATCCGGAATATGAACCGTTTTGCCCACAGCGCCGATGAACCGGTTAAACGCATCGATCTGGGAGAAACTCTGGCACTGACCGTTGCGCTGTCTTCCCG
>CAIVVZ010000078.1 GCA_903909505.1 uncultured Desulfobacteraceae bacterium | reverse complement strand
GTATTTTCTGAAAATATGCGGGATCTTGGTTCTCCGGTGCATGACCCATCCCTCTTTCAGCATGTGGCCGACTGTCTTCCCTGCAGCATGCATGTTGCCGTGGTATTTCGGGCCGACATCCCGGTTGCTTCGGCGATCCTCCTGCGACATCGTGCTACGCTCTTTAATCCCTGGGCTTCATCATTGCGGCGTGAACGGCCGTTTTGCCCCAATATGCTGCTCTACTTTACGATGCTCGATTTTGCTGTGCAGATGAAATGCGAAAGGTTCGATTTCGGCAGATCGACCCCCCATGCCTCCACCTGTCGTTTCAAACTGCAATGGGGCGCTGTGATGCAGCCTCTGATCTGGCATGTCTATTCCCGGCCTGACCGCCACTGGCATCCGGAAAGAGAAAGCCTCGTCCATGAAGACTGGAAGCGGGTCCGTCTTTCCGACTCCCGCACGCAAGGGCCTTCGCTCAGACGATGGATCAGCCTATGAACGGCAAACAACTTTCCTTGGGCGGCACGGTTTTTTCGCTGCCGCAACCGATCTTTCTGGTAATTGAGGATGTCGGCTGGTGGCAGGGATATGACGGATCGGTGAAGAACGAGCCCTTTCGCAACGGCTTTTGCCGCCGTCACTGCCTGGACGATTACCGTGCGTTGACAAGGCTTGCCAAGCGGCTCTCCATGCGTATTGCCATCGGTATGGTGCTTGGGGAGTGGGACCGTACCAACTTCCTGAAGGTCGTTACCGGTGCCACTTGGATGGGCGAGGCATGGGACAACCGCATTAACCAGGGCCCCTGGCTCGAGGCGGCGGCGCAGTATCTGTGCGCCCATCGACAGTTTCTGGAAATCGCCGTGCATGGCATCTGCCACGAATTTTGGCAAAACGGACAAATGGAGCGCTCGGAATTCCATGATGAAAGCGGTCAAATGCGGTCAGAGGCGATCGTGCGGCGCCATCTCGAGGCTTATGCCACCCTCCTGGCCCAGAATGGGTTGGGGGACTATCCGCGACTTTTCATCCCTCCCGCCCTCTTCCACAGCTTCGGCAACGGACGGGAATCGATACAGGCGACACTTAAATCCTTTGGTATTGAATATATAACGACACGCTTCAGCAAGGCCCGCCTCTACGCGGTACCCCAGCACCCGCGCCTTGCCTGGGAGTGTGGTGTGGGATTGCTCGAGAGGGGTCTTTCCCCGGTGAGCTGGGATATGGCAGCTGCAGCTCCCATCTTGCTCGATGATAATCCGGTCATCGCCCTGCATTGGGGGAATCTCCTGCATCCCGATCCCGATCAGAATCATGAGATAGTGGACAGATGGGCGGATATGCTGACAGCAAAGGCCGCAGGGCTCGATTTTATTCTGGCGGAAGACCTGGCTGCCTGCTGGCGCCAAGCTGCGGCTTATTTCCTTGCCGATTTTAGACAGGAAGCAAATAGCATCATCATTGATCTCAAGGCAGTACCGAAACTGCCGTGCTTTACCGGAGTCATTGCTTTAAAAATAAAGGAAGCGCAGGCGAAGACCCGGCATTTTAACGGCGCAAAGATTGTGGGTCAAATAACAGGAGAGGATGCTATTGCCACGATTTTTTTGCTACCCGAGCCCCATCAAATAAAGATCGAAATTTCCAATCCCGATTATTCCTGACAGTTATACTTCTACTTTTCAGATGTAGAACACTTCTGGTATGTTACGCAAGACAATCGATACTTGCAATAGAAATATCTTGTCAAAATTATATTCATAATCTATATTCATTATACATATTTATACTATTCATTATAGTTATAATAAATTTGACAACTGATTCAATATTTATGGATTCAATTTTTCTGTGAGAATAGAGTGATGAACATGCAGGTGGATACGCTGTTTGAAAAAGGTGCAGGCCAGTTCAATGAGGACTTCTGTCTGATCGACAACAATCTGTTCGGTGTTTTTGACGGCGCCACAAGCCTGACAGAACGGGTATATGAAAACGGCCATACAGGCGGTTTCCTGGCCGCACGAATTGCCAGTGAAACCTTCAGGCAAAACAACGATTCCCTCGTCAATCTGACCCAAAAGGCCAATACGGCCATTGCCGCCGCCATGGCGGCACGTGAGATTGACCTGGATGATAAAGTAGAGTTGTGGAGCACCAGCGCGGCGGTTGTCCGTTTACACCATGATTTTTTTGAATGGGTTCAAATCGGAGACTGTCTTATCATGGTCATTTATCAAGACGGCACCCATCGGATTTTGACCGAAAATTTCGATCAAGATTTTGAAACCCTTCAAATCTGGCAAAAG
>CAIVVZ010000077.1 GCA_903909505.1 uncultured Desulfobacteraceae bacterium | reverse complement strand
TCGCGATTTCGGGGTCATGGGGATCGCCGGCCGCACCTATTTTGGCAGGTATTCGGATGGCCCGCTGGAAAATCCGTTTTCCGGCAACCTCATCGACATTTGTCCCACCGGCGTATTGACGGACAAACCGGCAAGATTCAAAGGCCGGCGCTGGGATTTTCAGCGGACGCCATCACTTTGTATTCACTGCTCTCTGGGATGTCATACCGTGGTCAGCACCCGCTATCGGGAGCTGATCCGGGTGGAAGCGCGTTACAATGAAAACATCAACGGCTATTTTATCTGCGACCGCGGCCGCTTCGGGTTCGCTTTTGCCAACCACCCGGACCGGCCCCGGCAGGCCCGCATTCACGGCAATGCAGCGACTTACAGCGATGCGCTTCGGACAGCGGCCGAACGGCTGTCAACGATTTGCCAATCCGCGGGTCCCGATGCCATTGCCTGCGCAGCCTCATCCCGATCCAGCGTTGAAACCCAAATGGGCCTTAAATTCCTGGCACACGCTCTGGGTTGGAGGCACCCCGGTTATTTCATGGATCGATTGCAGCAGGACAAGGTATCCGCTGCAATCGGCAGGCTTGATCCGAATTTGGTTATCTCCCTGCGCGAGGTGGAACATGCCGATACCATTCTGGTTTTGGGCGCTGATCCGGTTCAGGAAGCCCCCATGCTCGCCCTGGCCATGCGCCAGGCACATCGAGCCGGAGCCAAGATCACTGTCCTGGACCCCCGTCCCATTTCCCTGCCCTTTGAATTCGTGCACCGGCCCCTGACGCCAAATGACCTGAGTTCGGCGCTTCAGGAACTGATGCGGACTGCTTTGTCCGCAAGCGCTACGGAATCCCAGGGAAAAGATGCACTTGCCGGGTTAGATGCAGGGGCCTCATCTCCATCTGGAATTCATCAGTCGACTCCACAACTTCAGGCTCTGATGGCGATGCTGCAAAACAGCCGAAGACCGGTGATTGTGTGCGGTACGGACATCGTCAGTTTATCCGTCATCACCGCGGCAGCCGATCTGGCGCATCAGCTTCAAGCCGGCAATAAACGCGCAGGCCTTTTTTATGTGCTGCCCGGAGCCAATTCTCATGGAGCGGCCATTGCATCCGCCGGCGGAGAACCCTTTTCCGAGCTTCTTGACGCCATTGAAAATGGGCAAGTCAGGGCACTGCTGCTTGTGGAAACCGACCCATTGAATCATTTCCCAAACCTGGAACGCGTGAAAAACGCCCTGGAAAAACTCGAACTCCTGATTGTGCTGGATTACCTTCCGCATCGCACGCTGGAGCTTGCCGGGCAGACATCGGCAGCAATGCAACCGTCCGCCCCCGCATCCGGCCCCATGCGAATCATCCTTCCCACGCTGACGCATTTTGAAACGCTTTCCAGCTTCATCAATCAGGAAGGCCGGCTGCAACAGGCCGATTCCGTGCATCGCGGCGGCATGCCCCTGTCGCAGTTGACCGGCGGGAAACATCCGCCACGAGCGTATCGAAAAGACGTCCCCGGTACCGGCGCCAAGGCCGCCTGGCAGATCCTCTCGGAACTGGAAGCCGCCATTTCCACATCTCATCCCGTGGCACCCTCTTTTCGTGACCTCTGGTCCCGGATTGCGTCGGAACTGAACATGGAGGATCAAATTGAAAACAACGCGAGAATTCAGGATAACATGCTAATTTTCCTAAGAAATACGAACCCGTACCACAGTTACCGCACACCTCCATCAACCCAAAAAAAGGAAACCGGACATGACGGAATCTTTTAAAACTGACCTAAAAGGCCTTGGGATATCAGCAAAATTCAGCATTCAGATGCTTGCAGTAACCCTGATCCCGCTTATTCTGTTCTTGACAATATACTATGTCCAGTCTTCAGCACGCAGAAATGCACGTGCTGAAGCGTTTCTTATCGAGAATTCCCATGTACTCGCAAATCAGGTCAACGAATGGGTTGACAAAAATACCAGAGTTCTTAAAACCCTTGCCAGACAGCCTGAAATGATATCCATGAACAGGGAAAAACAGGAACCGATTCTTCGCGCATTCAAGGAAGAATTCCCCTGGGTTTATCTGGCCTTTACAGTAGACTCGAAAGGCATGAATCTGGCCAGAAGTGATGGCAAACCGCTTGTGGACTATTCCGACCGACAGTATGTAAAGGATGTTCTCTCCGGAAAATCCATCAGCCTGGAAACCCTTATCGGAAAAACATTGGGAAAGCCCGCCCTAATCATTGCCGTTCCAATCAAGGTCAATCAATTCACTGTCGGGGTTATCGCCGGAGCCATGACCCTCGACACCATATCCGATGTTGTCGTCAACGCAAAAATCGGGAAAACAGGATATGCTTTTCTGGTTGACCACCTGAACAACGTGGTTTCACATCCCAAAAGCGATTACACCTCGAGCCAGATAAACCTGACAGAGGATCCCCCGATAAAAGCCGCCCGAAGCAATACCGACAATATCACCAAAATTACTTATTTTACCGATGAATCCGGCAAAGAAACAGTTGGGACAGCTACAGTCATTAATTACGGGTGGCTGGTTTGCATTCACCAAGGGTATGATGAAGTTTTTGCCGAAACGAAATTCCTCAAAATTTATGCATTTTTTGTTCTGATAGTCTCTGCGGGAATCTCAGTGCTGATAGCCTTGTTTGCCGGCCGGTCCTTAACCATCCCAATTCTGGCTCTTGCGGATGCTGCCAATAAAATGAGTCTTGGAGATATGGATGTAAAAATTGAAATCAAATCACAAGATGAGATAGGCGTTCTGGCTGCTGCCATCACCCGCCTTCAGACCAGTCTTCGCATTGCCATGAAAATGCTTAAAAAATCCCAGAAAGGCGAATAACGGCCCGCCAGGACAAAGGAAGATGTCGTCCGTGACAACTCAGTGGATTACAGGGTTTGTTCTATTGATCATCAAGCTTGGCATCGTACTGCTTGCGCTGCTTCTGGGCGCGGCCTACCTCGTGCTGGCCGAGAGAAAGCTTCTGGCCCGGATGCAGATTCGCATCGGTCCCAACCGGGCCGGGCCTTTCGGACTGCTGCAACCCATTGCGGATTTGATCAAGATGATGACCAAGGAAGATGTCATTCCCCGGGGGGCGGATCGCGTGATTTTCCGCTATGCGCCCGCGGTTGCGGCATCGACCGCCATGCTCATCTTTGCGGTGGTGCCCTTTGGAGACAGCCTGACCCTGTGGGGGAACCGGATTCCGCTCGTGATTACGGATTTGAATGTGGGGCTTCTGGCGGTTCTCGGGCTTTCTTCCCTGGGAGTTTACGGGGTAGCCCTGGGCGGATGGGCGTCCAATTCCAAATACAGCCTTCTGGGCGCTATCCGGGGCGTCAGCCAGATGATCAGCTATGAATTATCGCTGGGACTGTCCCTGGTTCCGGTGGTCATGATGGCCGGCTCCTTCAGCCTGGTGGATATCGTGGCCGCCCAGACCAGCACGCCGTTCATTTTCGTGCAGCCGGTTTCCTTTGCCATATTTTTTGTGAGCGCCATGGCGGAAATCAAACGCATTCCCTTTGATCTGCCGGAAGCTGAAAACGAACTGATTGCAGGCTATCACACGGAGTACAGCGGCCTTAGATTCGGATTGTTTTTTTTAGGTGAATATGTCACTTTGGTGACTCTGGGAGCATTGACAGCCGTGTTTTTTCTAGGCGGCTGGCACGGACCTTTCTTTCCCGGAATCATTTGGCTGCTGATTAAGATCGCCGTCGTTGCTTTTGGAATGATCTGGGTCCGGGGAACTTTGCCGCGCCTTCGCTCGGATCAGTTGATGGATATGGGCTGGAAGTTTCTGACGCCCCTGGCTCTGGCCAATATCATAGTCACCGGCGCAGCCCTGTTGATGCTGACCGCAAAGTAAACGGCCATGAAACATCCGAATATAAAAATGATACCTTACCAAACCCTATTCGAAGGCGCTTACGGGCTTCTGACCGGATTTGCCATGACGTTAAGGCATCTTTTCAGACGGCCCATCACCGAGCCTTATCCGGAGTTCAAGCGCAAGCTTCCGGAGCGCACCCGCGCAACCATCATCCTGACGCGTGATCCGGACGGAGATGAACGGTGCGTGGCCTGTTATCTGTGCTCGGGGGTCTGTCCGGTAAATTGTATCTCCATGCAGTCGGCCGGGCGCTCTGACGGCAGACGTTATGCCGCCTGGTTTCGCATCAATTTTGCGCGATGCATTTTTTGCGGATTCTGCGAAGAAGCCTGCCCGACCCTGGCCATTCAGCTCACGCCGCATTTTGAAACCTGCCAGCGGGATAGTCTCAAACTGCTTTATGAAAAAGAAGACCTGCTGGTCCATCACGGCGGCAAAAACAGCGACTACAATTTTTACCGCCATGCCGGCGTTGCCATGGTGGGTGACAAGGGAAGCCATATCGGGGAAGAACAACCCGTGGATATCAGAACTCTGATGCCGTGACGGTTTACCTGTAAGGAGCCGGAAGACAGAGGGCAGAAGTTCATTAAAGGATATCGATGACCGTATTTAACATCATTTTTTATCTTGCAGCAGCGATTGTCATCTGCGCGACCGGTCTGGCCATTACCCGGCAAAGCGCGGTTCATGCGGTGTGTTATCTGGTGATTTCCTTTATGGGGACCGCGGTGATTTTTTACATTTTGGGCGCGCCGCTTCTGGCGGCTCTTGAAGTCATCATTTATGCCGGAGGCATCATGGTCCTCTTTCTCTTTGTGGTCATGATGGTCAAAGATCAGCAGTCTCCCATTGATAAACCGTCACGCATCAAGCAATGGCTCCCCGCCATGATTCTGGCAGGGATCAGCGCGCTCATGGCAGGGCTGCTCGTTTTTGCCGATCCCGGCAACCGGCTGCGCCCTCCCGCTGTGATGGGCACACCACGGGAGTTCGGCAGAATTCTGTTTCAGGAGTACTGGTTTCCGGTTGAAATCGCTTCCCTGCTGCTGCTTGCTGCCCTGATCGGAGCACTTTACCTGGGACGGCGATCCGACCATCCGGAGGATGCCCCATGACCATCCCCTTTACGCACATGCTGTCTCTGGCGATCCTGCTTTTTGTGATGGGAGCGGCCTGCGCCATGACCCGGAAAAACCTCTTCATGATTCTGATCGGTGTGGAAGTCATGCTGAACGCCGCCGGAATCGCCTTTGTTGCCGCCGCCATGCGCTGGCTGGACATGAACGGACAGGTCATGGCCTTGTTTGTCATGACGGCCGCCGCCGCTGAAATCGCCGTTGCCCTGGCACTCATCGTGTGCATCCAGCGCCGCACCGGATCCACCCACTCCGATCGATTCAACCTGCTGAAGGGATGATGTGAAACCGGTACTCTTTCTACTGATCTCATTTCCCCTGCTGGGGGCCTTGATCCTGGCGCTGATCGGGCGGTACCTGTCCCGGCGCGCGATTGAAACCATCGCCTGCACCACCGTGGCGGCAGCCTTTGTCCTGGCTCTGACCGCCTTTCTCCTGTCCGGTCAGAAGGCCCACAGCGTAACTCTGGCCCGGTGGTTTGCCGCGGGTTCTTTTCAGGTGGACCTGGATCTTTACTTTGATCCCCTGGCTGCGGTGATGACGCTCATGGTTACCTTTGTATCCAGCCTGGTACACCTTTATTCGGTGGCCTATATGCGCCGTGAAAGCGGCTACACCCGCTATTTCTGCTTTCTGAATCTCTTTGTTTTTGCCATGCTGGTAATTGTCACCTCCGGCAATCTGGTGTTTCTGTACCTGGGCTGGGAAACAGTGGGGCTTTGTTCCTACGCGCTGATCGGGTTCTGGTACGAAAAACCCGAGGCGGCTGACGCCGGCGCCAAGGCCTTTGTCGTCACCCGGCTGGGGGATGTGGCCTTTGGCATTGCCATTGCGCTTCTCTGGATCAATATCGGCCATCTTTCCGTTTCCGGCATAAACGACGGCGCCGCCGGCCTCAGCACCCAGGCAGCCGGAACCATCGGACTCCTGTTGCTCCTGGCGGCGATCGGCAAATCCGCGCAGCTTCCCCTGGCCGTCTGGCTCCCGGATGCCATGGCCGGTCCCACACCCGTATCGGCGCTCATTCACGCCGCCACCATGGTCACCGCCGGGGTTTATCTGCTGATGCGGTTTTTCCCCATCATTCAGGGTTCGCCTTTCGTGATGGCCGTCATTGCGTTTGTCGGCGTCATGACCGTCTGCTTTGGGGCCTTTGCCGCCCTGGTCCAAAAGGATATCAAACGCATCCTGGCCTATTCCACCATCAGTCAGGTGGGGTACATGTTTCTGGCCGTGGGCGCGGGGGATCTGGCGGGAAGCTTGTTTCACCTGATCTCCCATGCCTTCTTCAAGTCCCTCCTGTTCCTTGCCGCAGGCTGCGTCATTCATGCGCTTCACGAGGAACAGGACATTTTTCGAATGAGAGGGCTCCGGCAAAGGATGCCGCAATTGTTCTGGTTGTTTCTGGCCGGAGCGGCCAGCCTGGGAGCCTTTCCCCTGACAGCCGGTTTTTTCAGCAAGGATCGCATTCTTCTGGCTGTATTCCTTCAGCCCCAGGCGGTTTATAAGATTTTTTGGGCCATCGCGGCGATGGCTGCCGTGATCACCCCGCTCTATGCGTTCCGGTTGTTTTTTATCGTGTTTTTCGGGCAGCCCCGTGCAGATGCCGGCCATGCCCCGGCACCCGACTCCCGCGTATCGGTCCCCAACCTGATGACCTGGGTCCTGTGGCCGCTTGCCGTTCTTTCCGTGTTTGCCGGATTCCTAAACCTCCCAGTCAATTGGGCCGGAAACGAGTGGTTGGCACATTATCTGGCGACGGTTCCGGGCGCCGCACCGGAAACGCTCGCATCTCCGAAACTGGAATCCGCCATGCAAATGGGATCCGCACTCATCACGATCGTCATGGTGATTTTTGCCTGGGTTTATTACGGCGTCCGCATCCAGCCGGGTGAAAACGGCGAGGCGACATTTCAGAACAAACTGCACGACCTGTTCCTGAACGGCTTTTACCTGGACCGCTTCTACCAGACCCGGATCATTGCACCCTACCGGGCAGCGGCAGGGTTTTTATGGCAGCAGGTGGATGGGGGATGGGTGGATGCGGGGCTGGACCAAAGCGCCCGGTTCTTCCTGACATTGGCGGAAAGACTTCGGCACTGGACCACGGGCAGGGTCTCGCAGTATGTCTCCATGATGGTTACCGGATTTACCCTGATCTTGTGCGGCTTGACCGCGGCATGGTGGTATTTTCAGATATGAACGCATCCCTGCTTGGCATAATCGTTTTTCTGCCGCTGCTGGGCGCGCTGGGCGCGCTGGCATGCCGGCAAAATGTGCGGGCGTGCCGCCTGCTTGCGCTGACGGTGATGCTGACAGACCTTGTTCTGGTGCTCTCGCTTTTTGCGCTATCCCCCCACCCCGCCGGAATTGCCGGAAACTGGCTTCGGATCGAAGACTATTCCTGGATGGATTCACTGGGGATTCGCTTTACCCTGGCGCTGGATGGCATCAGCCTGCTGCTGATCCTTCTCACCACTGCTCTCGGCGCGCTGACCATACTGGTCTCCTGGAAAGAAATCACGGACCATGTGGCCGCGTTTCATTTTTTCCTGCTTGCCATGCTGACCGGGGTTCTGGGGGTGTTCCTGGCAACGGATCTGTTTCTCTTTTACCTGTTCTGGGAGATTCAGGCAATTCCGATGTTTTTTCTGATCGGCATCTGGGGGCACGAGCGGCGCATCTATGCCACGGTCAAGTTTGCGCTTTTCACCATTTCGGGAAGCCTGGTGATGCTTCTGGCGCTTTTGAGCCTGCACCTTCTGCATGCCCGCCAGACCGGTGAAACCACTTTTGCCTTGCTGCAACTGATACACACCTCCTTCAGCCGGCCCCTGGAACTGACCCTTTTCGGCGCTTTTGTACTGGCCTTTGCCATCAAGATTCCGCTGGTTCCGGTGCACACCTGGCTTCCGGACGCGCACACCGAAGCACCCACGGCCGGGAGCGTGATTCTGGCGGGACTCCTTCTAAAGACCGGGGTATATGCCCTGCTCCGCTTTGCCTTTCCGCTGTTTCCCCATGCGGCCCAGTTCTTTACGCCCCTTTTGCTGGTTCTGGGACTTACGGGGATTTTCTACGCCGGATGGATTGCCCTGGCCCAGGAGGATTTAAAACGCCTGGTGGCCTATTCGAGCATCAGCCACATGGGCTTGATCGTTGTCGGAATCGTTGTTTGGAATATAACGACCTTAAGCGGCTCCCTGATTCAGATGATCAACCACGGCATCACCACCTCCGCGCTGTTTATCCTGATCGGGATGCTGGATGAGCGACTGCATACGCGAAAACTCTCCGAGCTGGGCGGACTGTGGAAAACCCTTCCCGTATGGAGCGGATTCTTTTTGTTTTTTTCACTGGCCGCCATCGGACTTCCGGGCCTCAACAATTTTGTGGGAGAGATTCTGATCCTGGTCGGAACCTTCACGGATAGGCCCTGGGCGGCCGTGGCCGGATTCATCGGTCTTCTCTGGACAGTGGTGTATGGACTGCGAATGCTCCGGAAAAGCCTCTGGGGGAAAGCCGGACCCAGGCCCGAGATCGCCGATCTCACGCACCGGGAGCTGGCCATCCTGATACCGCTCTGCCTGGGCGTGTTCTGGCTGGGTCTGCATCCGGGACCGGCATTGGAAATCATCGGGACGGCCCTGGCCGGACTGAACACGGCAACAGGGCCGCTGGCACTGGCGCCATGAATTACTTTTTAAGAGATCATCAACCATGACCGTATTATCCTGGAAATCCGTTCTCTTCCAGCTTCTGCTGGCTGCCGGCGGCATCACCATTTTCACCGTGGGCGCTTTCGTGAAAAACAAGCCAAAGCCCCTGCTCTTTTCCCTGGCAATCGGCACGGTTCTTTCCGCGGCTGCGGCCGCGCTGCTGACGAACGGCGGCCAAACACCTTTCTTTCACATGCTGGATGTGGGCGGCTATGCACGATTTTTCAATGGGCTCTTTGCCCTGGTCGCCTTTTTCTCGCTGCTGTTCAGCCACCGGCATGCCGGCTTGCGGCAGGTGGCCGGTGATGAATTCTACGGTCTGATGATCCTTGCGGTTCTGGGAATGTCGCTGGTGGCCGGCGCAACCCACTGGCTGGTGTTTTTTCTGGGCTTTGAGCTGCTTTCCCTGGCGTTTTATATTCTCATCACCATGCGACGGGATGATCCGCTGGGTAATGAAGCCGCGCTGAAATACCTGATCATGGGAATGGTTTCCGGCGGGTTTCTGGCATTTGGCATTGCCATGTTTTATGCTTCCACCGGAACGCTCGACATGCCCATCGGTCTGGCTGACCTGAAAAAAACGGGATCTCCGACGGGGATGCTCCTGTCCCTGGGTCTGATTCTGACGGCAGCCGGTTTCAAGATCTCCCTGGTTCCCTTCCATCTGTGGACCCCGGATGTCTATCAGGGAGCGCCAACACCGGTAACGGCATTTTTGACCACCGGCTCCAAAATCGCCGTTTTTGCCGGACTCCTTCGCATCCTGATGTTGTCTTCGAACTGGCTTTGGGTCCACTCCATACCGGTACTCTGGACACTTGCCGCCGCAACGCTTCTGATCGGAAGCATCACGGCCCTGGCCCAGACCCGATTAAAACGCCTTCTGGCTTACTCGTCCGTGGCCCAGATGGGCTATGCGGTCATGGGAGCACTGGCCATCAGAGAGGACGGGGGTCTATCTGTCATATTTTATTTCACTGCCTACGCCCTGATGGATCTGGGCGCGTTCGGCGCCATTGCGACGCTTTGCGCCTCCCCGGAGAGTGATCTGGATGAACTGGACAGCTACCGCGGCCTGGGGTATTCCCACCCCTGGCAGGCGGCACTTCTCACCCTATGTCTACTTTCCCTGGCCGGACTGCCGCCGACAGCCGGTTTTATCGGCAAATTCATGGTGTTCAAGGCTGTCCTTCAGGCCCGGTATGCCGTGCTGGCGGTTATCGGAATCGCCTCAGCCATTCTGTCCATTTTTGTCTATCTGAAGGTAATCGTTGTCATGTTCATGAAGCCGAAAAAAGACGTCGCCGTCACCAGCGGCTTTGGCATGGCTGCGCGCGTTGCCTTTGCCGTAATTCTTTTCGGCGTGCTATGGGCCGGTGTGTTTCCTTCTCCCCTGCAGACCCTTATTTCCAGGATCATCGCATCGATCGGCATATAGCCCTGTGTCTGCAAATAGAGCACACTGCGTCAGCCTTACCGTAAAATGAAAAAGCGGCGTATGGAACCGTTAAACGGCGCATCCGGCATCCAGATAATGGACAGCATGATTCACGGCACGCCGTATCGCGGGAAGATCAGGAAGTGACTCGTGGATGGCCTCAATATACCGGCGTTCTTTCAACAAAAGAAAGGATTTCCGGAAATTCAGATCAAAGACCCAGCTGATCTGAAGCAGTTTGAAATCATTCAGCGTCTTGATATCATTGATCGATGCGAATCGATGATTCAAAATGGAGCGGATAACCGCCTCGGAACATTCCGGGGGATCCGGCAGGCCCAGTTCAATGGCCTTATTGGGACGGATATCTTTTTCCCGGTAATATTCGGTCACCACCCGCCAGATATCCAGCTTGTCCGCATCCCGGATCAGTTTCATGAATAAAAGCATGCGTTCTGGTTCATTGTCCGGAAGCATGGCTGCATTGTGAAACGAAACGGCCCGGATCAGAATACGACGGTCCTGCAATTCCAGACAGGACAGGACGCGAGCCCGGGCCAGTTCCCTGATTCCCAGCCGTGCATGATTTTCAGAGATTCGATCGAAAAATGTACGGTATTTCCGGTATTGCATGAACCTGCCGATATCATGAAGCAGTGCGATGGCCTCCGCCAGGCAGGTATCTTCCGAAGGCAGACCCAGGCTGTTCGCCAGATCGGTGATATTCCGGCATACCCGGTGAGTGTGTTCCTCCTTTAAGCGGATATTCCGGTCATCGTCATCATTTCCGGTATAAAAATCCGCTACATAATCTTTAAACCAGGTTTTGAGAGAACTGAGTTGAGAAGGGTTCATATCGCCGTTTATTGTATCTGAATATTAATCCACCCAAAACATGCTGTGGACAAGTCGTAGATTTTTCCATTATGAGTGCAAAGCGGTTAGTGATGGAGGTATTTACTGAGTTCTCTGTAGAAATTTTGATGTGACCCGAAAGAATAAAGATACAGCGTCGAACCATCAATCTCGTAAGCCAATAAAACAAGATCGGTTCCGGCTTTGTATTTATAAACCCTTATTCCCTGCAGGTCCCCTTTTTTGATGTCGCCAATGTCAGGCCTCGCCATAATTGTTTTGACGGCTTCATCCAGTTTATTAATCTGGCTCTTCTTCAGTTTCTTTTTCTGTTTGGCGAAAGTAGGAGATTGGATAATTTCGGAAATGCCGCCCATATGTTATTTCCCAAAAACGTACGGGGTTCCAAGTCCGGATTTAATTTCTTCTTTTCCGATTAAAATGTCCTGTATTAATGGAAGAGGTAATTCGGGATTTTCTTCAATTATTTGCCCGATTTTTGCCCAGTACTCAATTTGACCGGCTACCGATCTTTTGAATACCTTGGATTTTATTTTTGCTTTTGCAACGAGTTCATCAGATATTTTGACAGCGGTTGGCATGTTGTCACCCTTATTTTGTGTTTTTGTTTTATTCTGCCATCTAATGCAACCTATTGCAACCAAATATATCATCAAGTCAAAAATGCATATGCCCGACATTACCCAATTACCCGCCCCTTACTCTAAATCATCAGACAAAACATTCCGGTTCCCGCCGTGTAGCGCCAAACTGGACCTCCAGTTCATGTTTGTGCCACAAATATTTTTCATCATCAAAATATTTCGCCCCAACCGGACATTTTTTGACGCAAGCGCAGCATTTAATGCAAATACCTGTTATTTTGGAAACATCGTCTGAATCAATTGATCCCATGGGACAAACCTCAGAGCAAAGTTTGCAGTCGATGCATTCGCTGTTTGTTTTGGTAGTCACCTTAAGGATACTTACGGGATTACCGTTTAGATCCTTCGGTTGATAATATTTTTTGTAAGGT
>CAIVVZ010000076.1 GCA_903909505.1 uncultured Desulfobacteraceae bacterium | reverse complement strand
CCTGATTGTGAATTGATCGCGGCTCCCAACGGCAAATCGAGCAGCCTGCCGATTTGATTCATATCCGGATCACTGACAATCCGGTGATGCTGATCGATCACCCGGAATATCTGCCCGATATGGCCTTTACGTTGAAAACTTTGATGCAACACGGTGGGATCATATGATACGACCAAAAAACCGGTGGGGCGCTCTTCCGCGGTTTGTGCGTCGAATTGCCGGATAATTTTAACCGCGGCAATGACCTTGGGATGCTCGGAATTGACAATGATGCTATCGACGATCCCCATCCATATCACGGATCGCCTATCATTGGCCGCTTCCGCAAAGACCTGTTCCTTGAAAGATTTTTGAATTTCTCCGGTTACAAGGGTTTCGCCCACGTGATAATGGGCGTCTGTCGAGGAAAACAGATCAATTGAAATAATGCCGGCCAGATTGATGTATCCGCTCAGAATATATCCGATTTTTGCCTGGGTTGACAGCCGTTCGTAATCGTTGCCCAGCTTTTTTGATTCGGCGGTGTCCTGAAGCACACTTCGGATATCTTCCTGACTTGACAGGCTCATCATCAGGCTTTCCACATCACGCATGAGCAGATTCAGATAATTTTTCTTTTCCGTCATGAGTTCCGTGGTGTAGCTCTGAACCTTTTCATGGACCGCGGAACGGGAAATGCCATAGGAAACAGCGCCAAGACCGATCAACGGAACGAGACCGATCAGAACGACATAACCGATAATACTTCGGGCCAGGGAAGGTCTGACCAATGGTGATGTGCTGAGTTTCACGGCAGATTTTCTCGGGTGATGAGGTTGACGTCGATGAATGTTTCAAGCGGGGTTTTTTTACCCTGAATCAGATCGACGGCATACTTCACGCCAAGATAGCCCTGTTGGCCCGCATTCTGATCCACGGTTGCCTGGAGTTTACCATCCCGAATCGCAGTTATAGCCTCGGGTAGCGCATCAAAACCGGCAACCTGAACATGGGTTTTTCCCGCGCCCTGCAGATATTGAATCGCGCCCAGGGCCATCATATCGTTGGCACAGAAGAGAAGATTCACGTTCGGATGCTCGGTAAAAATTTTTGATGTCACGGTAAACGCCTCATCGATTTTCCAGTTGGCGGTTTCCATTGCCGCTATTTGAATGCCGGGATTTTCCTGAAACGCCTTCAATGCACCCTGCTTACGATGCGCCGCATTGGTTGCGGCCCGAATGCCTTCCAGAATAGCTGCATAAGCCGGCGGTTGAACCTTCTGAATGATATTTTTGGCGGCCAGATAGGCACCCTGAATATTATCAACACTGATAAACGGCACATCGACAAGCCCCATCTTGGCTGAAAGATTGGGGTCCAGCCGGTTATCGATATTGACGATCCATATACCGGCGCTTTGGGCTTTTTTAAGAACCGGAACCAGATCGGTTGAGCTTCCGGGAGCGATAACAATGGCATCGATACGCTGCCGGATCATGTCTTCGACAATGCCGATCTGCTGATCGATGGAGGTTTCCTTTGCGCCGGTCTTGACCAGAAGACGAATCCCCAGTTCTTTTTCCGCCCGTCTGGCGCCCTTTTCCATTTCGATAAAAAAAGGATTGGTGAGCGTTTTCATGATAAGACTCACGGTTTTTGGATCTCCTTGCGATCCGCTTTTTGAATCGTCGCCGAAACCCCGTGGAATTATGACAAGCACAAAAAAACACGCCAGAACTGCATAAAACAGAGCACATTTAGTTTTCATTGACGATATCCCTTTCCGATAAGAATTGATTCTGTTTAAGTATATCCATGGCCAGCAGGATGCAGGCTTTGCAGCGGTTATAAAGCCAGGGCGGACATCACCGCATGCCCCAATTTTTCAATGGAATAAGGTTTATTCAGCAACACCCCCGCACCCATGCGCTGGGCTTCGTTAACATCATCGGATCCGGAAAAACCACTGGCAATAACGGCTTTTTGCCCCGGCCGAATCCGGCTGATCGCCTCGTAAGTTTCACGGCCATTCATTCCAGGCATCATCATATCAAGGAGCATGAGATCAACGGAAGCGTCTTTGATATAGGCCACGGCGGCCTCACCGCTATCCGCCGTGTTGACATGATACCCTAAAAAGGAGAGCATCGCCGAGGCGATTTCCCGCTGGGTCGGGTCATCGTCCACGACCAGAATGGTTTCACCCTTTCCCATAAAAGCGTCGATAGGGGTGCCGGATTCTTCGGCTGTAATATTTGAATGGGTGCTCGGGAAATACAGGTCGAAGCGCGTACCGTTTTGGCCGCTGGTCACGGTAATATAACCCTGATGCTCCTGAACCATGTTCCACACAATGGCCAGACCCAGTCCGGTCCCACTACGCCCCATCTCTTTTTTGGTGTAAAATGGTTCAAAAATCCTGCATAGATCATCCGGCGAAATCCCGCCACCCGTATCCGAGACGCTCAGTACCGTATATTCACCAATATTGACAATGTCGTAGCCTTGGATCGGACGATCCACAATGCGGTTCTCCGTGCTGACCGTTACGATCCCGGATTGATCCAGGGCTTCCATGGCATTGGCCATGAGGTTCATCAGCGCTTTTCCGATGTGTATTCTGGAACAACTGATATGCCACAGGCCTTCCCCAAGGCGGATATCCACATGACCGTGGAGATGGCGCGCCAACAGGTCCGCATGTTCAGGAGAGGCCAGATATTCACTGACCAGATGATTCAGGTCCGTGACCTCCCGACTACTGGCCACACCCCTGGCAATAGTCAACAGATCGCTGACAACAGCGGCAGCCCGTTGCCCGGATCGCTGAATCGTCTGTAGCGGCTTTATCAGCGGGCTATCTTCGGGCA
Source organism: uncultured Desulfobacteraceae bacterium (assembly GCA_903909505.1). Taxonomy (GTDB): domain Bacteria; phylum Desulfobacterota; class Desulfobacteria; order Desulfobacterales; family Desulfatirhabdiaceae; genus RAAP-1. The sequence continues at coordinate 6,348 of CAIVVZ010000076.1, read as the reverse complement.
GTTTCATCATGATGACTTCGGGGTAGGTCATGATACCGGAAATGATATTGTTCAGGTCGTGGGCAACACCGCCGGCCAGCATCCCCAGCGATTCCATTTTCTTTGATCGTTCGAGCTGTTCCCTGAGTTCTTCCCGCTCTTCGAGTGCCCGCACACGTTCGGAAATATCCCGTGTCACACCCAATATGCCGCAAGGGTGCCCATGGTTATCCACCACGAATGAGGCGGAAACCTCCGTCTGTATCGTTTCCCCCGTTTTTTTATACTGTTCGAGCTCAAGCGTCACATGACGGCTGAAATCCCCCGTTTTCTCTCCATTAAGGAGCGCTTCCGTTATTGCGTTTTTAACTTTTTCAACCGATTCGGAGGTCAGGAAATGATCCAGAGAAAACCGCATGCACTCCTGCGCCGACCACCCTTGCATTTTTTTAACGGCAGGGCTGATGTAGGTGATGGAAAGGGTCATGTCGAGGGTCCATATCACATCCTTAATGCTTTCGGACATGAGCCGGTGTTTTTCCTCGCTTTTTCGAAGGGCTTCCTCGATTCGCCGGCGCTCTTCTACTTCACGTGTCAATTGAACGGTCCGTTTTTCAAGATTCTCTTTAAGATCGGCAATATTCTTGTAGATGGCCGAATTGGAGAAGGCCAGCCCCGTAACGGATAACTGGTCCAGCAGATTGAACTCGTCCGGAGACAAATCGCCGCCATGATCGGGCAGGGGCAACAGAACAAGACCCACCAGCCGTTCCGCCTGAAGAAGCGGAATCGCATACCTGAATCCGTTTTCTTCCAGCAGTTTAAGTAATTCCGGCGCCACACCCGAATACATGGGGTGGGTCTCTATCATATCGATGCCGACACTGCGCGGACATGACGCAAGCAATTTCACCAGGACGTTGGATATGGCAAGGGTTTGGCCGGTTATCGGATTGGCCATTTCGCTTGAAGTGTCTCGGAATAGAAAAAACGCCGTATGCGGGATGGCCAGCCAGCGTCTGGCGAAGTCCTGAAATTCGGTTACCAGTTCTTCCAGATCTTTTAAAAATACGGTGCTGGCGATAAAGTCCTTTACCGCGCAATTCAACTGGTCGCGGTTACGATAAAACCGGCTGTTGATAGCGGGCTGCAGCTTTCGAAGGTAATAATAATTAAAAATGAACCACAGCAGCAGAAGCACCATAAATGGCCCGTTGCCGGCGGCCGGCGCGATTTTGTAAACCCACAGCAGAAAAAACATATTGGGCACAAGTATCAGTGAAGATACGGTAAGCCATGATGCGGTTTGCAGCAGTATGCTGCGAATATCCATCAGACGATATCTCAGCACCCCGTATGCCAGTATGGACAGGGGCAGGAAAAGAAAGTTGCCTGCCGGATATAAATCGTATCCTTTCATCGACGGAATATTTAGGATCGTCAATAAACCTGACAAGCACAATGAGAAGATAAAATACTTTTGTTTCCGGATCCGGACGAGATTGTTCTCTTTTCTTACTTGTTGTACCGTTCGGAAAACAACATAACCAAGCGTTAACATGCAATAAATGCCAAAGATCTGAAAAGCCGGACCTCCCTTTGCAATATATCCCCAATCATATTTGTATAGTCCGTAGATATATAGGTTCGTGGGGGAAGTGACCGCCAGCAGGGCACTCAAAACAAAAGCGCATAAAATGACCGTTTTATTGCGGATGCCGAGAAGATGGTGCACGAATAAGATGTTCAATGCCGGCAGAAAAACATAAAAAAAATGGATGAATCGTTCGATGACCAAGATCCGGTCGGTACCGTTCAGAAGGTGGTGGCTGATGAAAACAGGCGACAGGAGTCCCCACCACAGGCAAACGATCGAAAACAGTTTCAGTTCCGTCGTCCTCGGCTTCGTGCGGATTGCGATTCCGGATAGTATCAGGCTGACTATCAGGGATAGAACCGGCGGTATCAGGTAAATTGTCAGGGCTTTCATCATTGAATCAACGCTTGTTTCAAATTTGCCTTCATATGGAGATCAGCCATCGGTATCTTTGTTGTGGCTTACCCGCTCGATGATATCGATGACTTCTTTCAGCCGAAACGGTTTGTATAGAAAAGAGAAAGCACCGGCCTGCATGGCTTCCTGGCGGGTTTCATCATCGCCATGTCCACTCATGACGATGATGGAAAGATGGGGCTGGATCGCCAGCGCCTGCGGGAGTAAATGGATGCCACCCATTCTCGGCATCCGTATATCGACAAACGCCGCGTCGTATGTGGTGTTTTGAATGGCCCGCAGACCCGCCTGACCGTCTTCCGCATGATCCGGGGAATGTCCGGTCATCCGGACAAATTCTCCCAGAGTATAACGTACTATTTCTTCGTCATCCACAATCAGGATTTTTAAGGCTCTGGTCGGTTCCATTGATACTCTCCTCAGGTAAAAAGGTTGGAAAATCAATCTTGAAGACCGACGACATGCCTTCCGTTGATTCAAATTGAATATGACCGTCAAATTCTTCGATGATGGATTTGCAAATGGACAGACCCAGGCCTGTTCCCTTGTCCGGGTCCTTGGTGGTGAAAAAAGGATCGAAGATCTTTTCAGCGATGCTGTCGGGAATTCCGGTGCCATTGTCCCGGATGGTCAATCGGACGACGGGACTGGCGCCCTTCCGGTGTAGTTCGGTGGAGACCCAGACCGTCGGGATATACCCAGGAGGGGGTTGGAGCAGTTTTTTCTCCAAGGCATCTCGGGAATTATTCAACAGGTTCAGAATGACTTCTTCGATGGAATAGGGGTTGACCTGAACCGGCAAAGGGCAGGGCGCCATCTCCTGTTCCAGATGCAATCCGTGGGATTTTAACTGGGCTGCCAATAGGCCCACTCCGGATCGCACCACCTCATTGAGATCGACGCGGGAGGTATCCGTTTTTCCCGCTTCACGGGCAAACATGCGGACATGGTTGATGATATGCACCATGCGGTCCGCTTGTTCCACAATGCGACCGACATTTTTCCGATTCTGTTCGCTCATCGGTTTCTGGTCGTTTCCCATGCTCATAAGAATCAGCTCGGCCAGCCCGCGTACCCCCAACAACGGTTGGTTCAACTCATGGGCAATACCCGCGGCCATCTCACCCAGGGATCGCAACCGGTCGGAGCGCATGCGCAGAGTCCGTTGCGCCTCCAGCTCATTTTCCACTTCCTTGCGGCGGAGAATCTCCACCTCGAGCTGCTGGTTTTTCAGGGCCAGTAAATTATGCTGTCGCTCCGACTCGTCAAACCGCGTGATGAGAATGAGATGACGGGTGTTGAATCGGAAGAGTACCCCGATCCCCAGCAGGATCACCAGCGCCAGTGATCCCATGCCCATCAGAATCTGCCAGGGGGACAAAGCGCCATAAATTTCCGATTCAGGCATCCATGCCAGAAGCTGGAGCGGCATATTCGGAATGGGCTGACGGGTCATCAGTATGGATTGCTTGGGCGTTGCCGGGTGGAAGTCACGGATTGATTCAAACCGGGTCATCGGCAGTTGCTGGACGCGTTCGGGCGTTAAGGCGTCAGTCCTCAGACAATCGGGTTTGCCGGGTGGGCAGATGGGCTGCCCGAGAACCGTGGTGAGATGATAGGCATTGGGCAGGGTATCCGGCAGAAAATCCACGAGATGGGTCAGGATGGTCGCAACTTCAATCCAGACCATAAGCGTCCCGACCGTCTGGTCTCTATGGGAGCAGGGTGCGCAAATGAGAATGTAAGTATTGCCATCGACCTGATTCACGAAGACTTCGGGGTCTCTGGATTGAGCTGTCTGAGATTTCTGAAAAAAAAAGGCCGGGTCCACATTCTGATTTGGGGATGTATCAACCAGCGGGTTACCGCTTTTGTCCATCAGAAGGAGACGTTCATAAATCCGGTCACCATGAATTGTTTTGTCCTTCAGTGTATTGTTCAGCATCTGGCTGATGATGAACAAATTGACTTTTAGCCCATATTGTTCGGACATTCCCAGGGATTTATTTAAAAAATAGGTGGCGATTTCGCGGGAGGCAGCCATCGCCCGAACATCGTATTTGCGTTCCGAAAAAAAATAGCCGATGGAGGCCACCTGCTTCTCGACATCCAGCCGGTATCGATTCACAATGGATTCACCCAGGGCCATCCGGCTGTTGTAAATCCAAAGCATTAAAAAACCGATATACAGGGCCAGCAGCAGACAGGCAGCCAGAGTGGCCGTTTCCGGTTTGCGCAAAGCGCTTTTTGACGATATGAATGGAATTTTCATATGGACTTCATTTTTTGAAAAATTCCGGATAATAGGAAAACACTGAGGGATAATATTTTGCAACGAGTTTCTGATAGTTCCCGTTCGCTTTGCTCTGCTTGAAAAATTCATTGAACGCCTGGCGCAGGTTCGGCGAAGATTTTGGAAACGCGCACGCCATGCCCTGTTGGGGAGACACCGGGCCGATCACCTTGATTTCACCCGGCCATTGCTCCAGGGCGACGAGTGCCACGGGTACGTCCATCAGGGTCGTATCTGTCATTCGGGCGATGACTGCCGGAATCATTTCTTCTAGATTTCGATCCGATGCAAACTGTTTAACCTCTGCACCGGTTTCGATCATACCATAGAGATCCGTATCCAGACAACTGTCCTTCAACCCGAGTACGCTCCGGTTTTTCAACAGGGTTTTGACCGCGCGAATATCCAGATCCACATTGCCGCTTGGTTGAATGGGTTGCAGGGGCGAGTCGGCCCGAGCTATCAGCCAGACACCGGAGGGGAAGGTGGGCTCAGAAAAATCGACGATCTTGGTGCGCCATGGCAGAATGGTAAAGCCGGTGGCGATGATATCCCCCCGTACCGGGCTGTCCCCCACAATATCAATGTCGTCGCCTTTGGGTTTGACTTTCTTTCCGGTCAAATCCGGCAGGATATCCTGCCAGTTGGTTTCAACCAATTCATAGGCCACCCCGAGGTGGGCTGCAAACTGTTGCATCATCTCCACGTCCAGTCCGGTCTTTTCTTTTGTGACGAAGTTGGCGTATTGGATTCCCAGGTGACGCAAGCGGCCGGCCTTAATAACTTCATCCAGATCCCTGGCGTTTACCGCTGCAACAGGAGGTGAAAATAAACAGATCGCAACCGCCATTAGCATCAAGATTCCCTTCTGAAACCATTTGTTCATGTTCATTTCCTTCTCCTTGCGCTGAAATATATTTGTTTGTATTTACGAGAATTATTTATCTTATGATCCTTTTTGGGCGGTGAAAAAATCCGCCAGATACAAAAAGATGGACGGGTAGTATTTTTGAACCAAGGCTTCATAGGTGCCATCTTTGCAGCAAAGCTTGAAAAACCGGTTGAATGCCTTGAGAAGTTCCGGGGAGGACTTGGTCACCGCCACCCCCATTAATTGTAGTGGGGAAACCGGACCGATGATTTTGATTTCTCCGGGGTATTTCTGTAAGGCAATGAGGGCGTCCGGAATATCCAGCAGGGTGGCTTCCGCAGCCCCGTTGAGAATGGCCGGGGCGATGTCAATCAAATTTTGGCTGGCCGTGTGGTATCGAATTTCACATCCGGTTTCCTTTAGACCATACAGATCCGGATCCAAACAGGTGTTTTTCATGGTCAAAACAGAATGTTTTAAGAGCAGCGCCTTCACCCGTTGAATGTCCGTATCGATGTTTCCACTGGGCTCGATGGGATTGATGGGAGAAGCCGCCCGGGCGATCAACCACACGCCGGTGGGAAATGTGGGAATGGAATAATCCACGACTTTCTCACGCCAGGGCAGCATGGTGAGGCCGTTGGCCAAAATATCCCCCCGCACTCCGGTTGTCCCGGTAACCACAACATTGTCGCCTTCCTGCATTATCTTTTGTCCGGTCAGGTCCCCAAAAGCGTCGGACCAGGTGGTTCTCACCAGCTCATAACGGACACCCAAATGCTTGGCAAACAATTGCATCAGTTCCACATCCAGGCCAACCATTCCGGATTCCGGTTCCATAACAAAATTGGCGTAGGTGACACCCAGGTGCCGCAGTACGCCCCGCTGGCGGATGTCTGCCAGATCATTGGCCAGAACCGATGAGGTCAGCATACAGCCCACCACGACAACCCCGATGGTTCGAAGTATTTTGGGAAAAATCATCTTGAATCGTTTCACGTTTTTCTCCTTTCCTGTTAAAATCTGTTTTGATACTAGATCCGGACTTTGCTGCCTTTAGAAATCCTTAAAATCACTTTCATCCATGGGAATGATGTCATCGGGATTGACCTCTCTGGATCGGTTGAGTGACAGGGCTTTTCCCTTTGTTGGTCTTTTAGTGACGGCAAGCGCTTTTTGGGGTGCTTGCCT
>CAIVVZ010000075.1 GCA_903909505.1 uncultured Desulfobacteraceae bacterium | reverse complement strand
GCCACCCCTACACCCGGACCCTCATGGGCGCCGTCCCCCGTTTGGACGCACCCGCGGGCGAACCCTTCAGGACGATCGAGGGACAGCCGCCGGACTTGTCGAATCCGCCAATGGGATGCGGTTTTGCGGATCGGTGTCCGTATGTCCGTCCTATTTGCCGTCGTGCCGCGCCGCCGTTGACTGGCTGCAAAAACAACAATGATCACCGGTTCGCCTGTTTCTTCCCCCTTGGTGATGGGCAGGACTGAAGATGACAGCGCGCCATCCAAATGAAATTGGGCTGGTTCTCGAGCTCAGGGATATTCACGTCTCCTTCAACATCGGGTGCAAACAGATCGTTCACGCCGTATCCGGCGTCAGTTTCGGGATAGATCGGATGGAAACCCTCGGACTGGTCGGCGAGTCGGGGTGCGGCAAATCCAGCCTTGCCCGCGCCATCGTACAACTTCCTCCGCCGACATCCGGTAAAGTGTTCCTGGCGGGTCGCGATCTGACCGCGATGGATGCTGGGTCCCTCAGGGCCATCCGCTCCCGGATTCAGATGGTGTTTCAGGACCCCGTTTCCTCCCTGAACCCGGGTCGTCGGATCGGACGATCCATTGCCGAACCGCTCCGTGTTATGGGCGTAAAAGACAAAGCCGAGATCACATCCCGGGTTCGGAGCATGATGGCCGCCGTCGGGCTCGACCCGGGACAGTATGCGGATCAGGTACCCGGTCGGCTCTCCGGCGGTCAGTGCCAGCGTGTGAGCATTGCACGGGCCCTGATGACACGCCCCGATATGCTGATCTGTGATGAACCGGTTTCGGCCCTGGATGTATCGGTCCAGGCCCAGATCCTCAATTTGCTGAACAGGATCAAAGCAGAATTCGGTCTGGCCATGCTGTTCATCTCCCATGATCTCGCGGTGGTCAAAAGGGTATCCGACCGGGTGGCGGTCATGTATCTGGGGACCGTCTGCGAACTGGCCCCGGCCGAAGCGCTCTATTCCCGTCCGGCCCATCCCTATACGGCGGCTCTGCTAAGCGCCATCCCCCAACCGGTCCCCGGAAACCGGCGGTTGGCGGACATCCGGGTGCCAAATGATTTCCCCTCATCCATCGGCCCGCCTTCCGGGTGCCGCTTTCATCCCCGCTGCCCGCGAATGAAAGCCCCTTGCGCCGAACAACCGCCGCTGATGTCGGAAATTGAGAACGGACATCACGTGGCATGCCATTTCCCCCTTCTCGAAAACTGATCTAAATGAGAATACAGAATAAAAGGTGATGAGTGATATAAAACCATTTTTTGAGAGTATACCTGTAGGGGGTTGTGTCAAGGAGATTTTGGTGCCGATGAGAAGCGCGCGGGGTTAGGCGCGTCAGCTCGATCAGGATTGAAGTGCCTGGCCTCCGGGGGCTCTCATGTGAGGATCCCCGCATCATGATTACCCATTATTTCTCAGATGTAATCCCGAACTCAGAGTATTAAATGATTTATTGACAAATAGCTTCTTTGATATTAAGCCCTCAAAATATAATTTGTATTTATTGAATACCCACAAGCTATAAATCTGATTATTATTGGTATTGATATCAATATTCTGTCGTCACATGGTTTGTTTACTCCGCTTGTTGCGCAGCCGCTTCGTTTCGGCTCGTTGGATGTGTGTTGGCAAGAGCGAGTATCGTTGAAATGAGTCAGTTCTGGAGGAAAGATGACGATAACAGTCTTTGAATGGATAGCTGAAAGCACACAATTAAACGAAAAAAAGAAAGAGAACTTCTCACGTTCCTTCTTTGCATCCAATGTTTTTAAAGAAAGGCTCCCCAAAATAAGAGAGCTGCTCTCCGAAGTAAATGAACGGCTCGAATGGATATCCTTCCCCATGTCTGCTGCTGAATATAACGCAGCCGAATTCAGCATTGATTCAAGGAAATCTCTGGTTACGTACACCGATTCAAATAAGAATATATCGGATACGGTTCCAGATCCACTGTTCAACCTGTTGCATCAATCTTGATGGTCTCGTAAAAAGTCTAAGAATCTAACTATCTGAAAAAACATATAATAGACGTAAATATCTCTTGCTATTTTTGTGATTTATTGATATGGAACATGCATAATTTCAAACCCTTACGGACAATAAACATGAT
>CAIVVZ010000074.1 GCA_903909505.1 uncultured Desulfobacteraceae bacterium | reverse complement strand
GGTTGCCCCCGGTGCCGGTTTCGGTGAAGAAGGCGACGGATATCTGCGCCTGGCCCTGGTTGAAAATGAAAACAGGATCCGGCAGGCCCTGAAACAGATGCGTCGCGCGCTTTCGGAAATAGATCAGGAAATTGCCGCCGGAACATTCAATCTGGAGCAAGGGGATTCGAGATAATGAAGCGCAAGCCCTCATGTCCACCCAGCATGAGGGTACACGCCATTATACCGGCCGTGCCGTTTTATTGGGGAATCGGTTGTTCACAGAAGCTTCGGATTCCGGGCCGGGAAAAACGTATACGCTTTCCTTCCTTTCCTGAAGGGGTTTTACGATAGCCTGGATATACGCTTTCCGGCTGTCGATGTACGATCCGATGATATCCGAACCTGCCGGGCACACGCTCATGCAGTATCCGCAGCGGTAACCGCCGCCGTAAGTCAGGCTCTGCCAAACAGCCATGGTTTCGCTGTCGTTTCTTTTTTGGCGGTATGCCTCCATGTCTTTGCTGGTAACAAGGGCCTCGGTCCAACTGAGAAAACCGCCCAGCCGGTCGCGGTATGCATGGACAAGACAGGAGAAAAACTCGAAAGCACCATCCTTTCCAATGGCGCCGGTGGGGCAGACGCTGACGCAGAGCTTGCAGGCAATGCAGGGGGTGTAATCAAGGGGCTGATCATAGCTGTCCAGGGCTGTGTCCATGATCAGGGTTCCCAGGCAGATATGGCTGCCGAACACGGGATGAATCAGCAGCCGGTGGTGGCCGATATGGCCAAGGCCGGCTGCCGCGGACACGGGTTTATGGGAAACCGTGAACATCTTCCCCGGCCATTTGTTCATGTCCTGGGGAAAGCCTTCGGAAGGGGTGATGGCGGCGATCCCTTTTTGCCGGAGCACCTTGACCACTTTCCGGGAGATGAGCAGCATCTCGGCGTCCAGGGCGATGAATTCCCCATCGGCCAGCGTGCGGTCCTGGGACTGGACCTGCGCCGCATTCATGCGGCAGACAAAGCTGATCAGGGTTTTTGCCTGGGGAAAAGCGGTTAGTATGGACTGCTTCTGGTCCTTAATCTCCAGCCGGTCGATTTCCACAACACCCGCATCGTCGGCTCCGGCTTCGCGGACGATCTTCTTCACCCATTCCCTGGAAACGTTTTCCGGTTTGATTTTTTTTGGCGCTCGCCGGTATGCGATGACGCTGGGGTGGCTGTTTAAATCCAATCCGCTGATATCGGGTACGTTATGATCACTATTTTCCATGTTTCCCTCCTTGAAGTCTGTTTTTTGTCGAATCATACCATTTGACAGAACGATTTAAAAGCGGCATAAATGACCAATAGCGTTCCTTGTTTGAAACGGAGATCCTAAGCCCGGATGGAAAAGCCTTTTGTGTCAGCGGCGGATTTCAGATCACGCCGGATGGCAGTTTCATGGATGTGGAACAGACCGATCTTATCGTGATTCCGCCCTTTCTGCCCAATCTGGAACTGCTTCCGGCTATGAAAACAGCAGCACCTTCCGTAAATTATTCAAAAAATACACCGGCCTGTCACCTATGGAATACCGGAATAAATTTAAACGGCGGAAGGATCAGGCAAGAAGTCGGAAGAGCCGTAACCTATCGGCGTGATTACACAAATCGGACAGTATCATTATTTTATGCAATTACGAGGTGACGCTTTCGCGGGATGAGGCCATGGGGCTCATGGTGGAGTACGGCAGAGGGGCGTCCTGGAACAAGCATTGCTTTGCTGTCGCGGATGCGGCGGCAAGAGTGGGAGCGGCCCTGAGAGGCCGCCTTGCGATTGACCTGGATTTTCTCTGGTCTGCCGCTCTCCTTCACGACATCGGCAGGTATGTTACGCATGATCCGATCCGGCATGGTGTCGAGGGCTACGATTTGCTGACGAGGCTGGGGCATGAGCGAGAGGCGCGCGTTTGCGCCTCTCACATCCTGTTCGGCCTTGAAGCTTCCGAAGCCGCCCGGTTCGGTCTGCCCGCGCGTGACTTTGTTCCGCATACGGTCGAGGAGCGGCTCGTGCCTCTGGTCGATTTCCTGCTTGAATACGACAAGCCGACCACTCTCGATCGCCGGTTTTCGTCCCTGCGCGAGCGAAATGCCGATAACGACTTCTTTCTGAGCAGGCTCGATCGCGCGCGGGAGAGGGCGGAAGTGTTCATGCGGCAGTTAAACGGAGAAATCGGCGACAGGTCCGTTGAGTCTCTGGTTGCAGCGATTCGGAGGTAACAAGTGACGTCGTCGAGAGGTGGGGGGCATGCCAAGAAACTTGATGAATTTTCAGAGAAATTAATAATAAGAGGGGACAAAAGCCTTCAAGAACCCTTTTGTCCCCGAAAAAAACTGTTCGCCAGATGAACCAAACCATCCCATGCGCAACTATTGACAATTCCCTACTGATCGCTCCCCCGAATAGTCGATCCTCTTGCTTCCTTGACACAATATCTGAATATTCCTATACTCGCATACAAAAGCAACGTCTTATAGACCCCCTTCATGCCAATCGCACCTGAGGCCGAAGAAAAAAGAAGGTGGCCGGAACGCTCCCTTGAAGAAAGCCAGGAATGGGGCAAATTTAACCGGCACCTTTATGGATGGGAATTTAAAGTTGGATGCTTGCCACGAAACGCAAGAATCTCACGCCGGCCGCCATGTCGCATAATAAAACGAGGACTGAGAATATGCCGCAGACTGATTTGTCCAAAATCCAATATTATGGTGGTAAGAATGAGAAGAAGAACTGGCGGTTCAGGACCTTTTTAAATCCTTGGACAAAGATGAAACGGAAATTGATGCAATTGTTCATCGGATTTACGATGATGTCATAAAACAGATCGACTGAACCCAGTGTGCCAATTGTTGCAGAAGAATGAGGCCAGTTGTTACGATGGATGATATCCGTTCCATATCAACAAATCTGAATCTCCCGGAGGACACATTCATTTCCCAATATTTGGAAAAAAGTGAGGATGAATATCTGATCGCCAAAAAGCCTTGTCCATTCTTGAAAGATAATCTATGCAGCATTTATGGGGTGCGGCCGGAAGATTGCCGTTCTTACCCGCATTTATGGAAACAAGGATTCCAGACAAGACTTATTCACGTAGTTGAAAATTCACATTATCCCTGTATGAATTTCAACGTTTCAAGTCAATAACAATTTCTACTGCCGAAAGTTGTCCTGCCGTGAGGTCATGATGCTTTTCGTCGTAACCCGGTCAATCATCAAGCCCGACGTGATCATGAGCGGCTTTTCCAGGG
>CAIVVZ010000073.1 GCA_903909505.1 uncultured Desulfobacteraceae bacterium | reverse complement strand
GGTGCATGGGTTTGGGCGAAGTATTCCGGCGGAATCCCGGGCCTGCGGCAAGGGGGTATCGGATATTTCACTGATGAGCGGCGGATTGAACCAGTGGGATCCGGCCGGCGGCGCACTGGCGTTTCAGGAGCATTTCGTGTCGGTAAAAAAGGTCTGAAATTTTTTACTTTGCCGTTCCAATATGGAGAAAACCTGTTTTGTCAAAAGAGGCAGCCATGAGAATGGATATAAATTGTGATATGGGGGAGAGCTTTGGAAGTTATCGGATTGGTGATGACGACAAGATCATCGCCTTTATTACATCCGCCAATATCGCCTGCGGGTATCATGCCGGAGATCCTGGCGTGATGGCAAAAACTGTTGCGCTTGCCAGGGAGCACCGCGTTTCCATTGGCGTCCATCCTGGGTTTCCCGATCTGATGGGATATGGCAGGCGGAATATGGAAACGTTTCCGGGAGAAATTACAAATTATATCCTGTATCAAATCGGAGCGCTTTCTGCTTTTGCCCGGGCAGCCGGCGTAAAGCTGCGGCATGTCAAGCCGCACGGGGCCCTTTACAACCAGGCGGCCAGGGATGAGCGCACCGCGCGGGAAGTGATTCATGCCGTTAAAGCATACGATCCGGAGTTGATATTGTTTGCGCTGGCCGGATCGCTTTGTGAAGAAATGGCCAGCGCAGCCGGGCTTTGCGTGGCGCGAGAAGCTTTTCCGGATCGCGCTTATCTGAGCAGCGGGCAGCTTGCTCCCAGGTCCATGCCGGGGGCTGTCCTGCATGATCCGGACAGTGTCAGGGATCGTGTGGTGAAGCTGGCGACAACAGGCATGCTGACCAGTATTGAGGGAAAAGAAATAAGTTTTAAGGCAGATACTCTATGTATCCATGGAGATACGCCCGGCGCTTGGAAACTGGCGGCCGGGATTCGCGATGCCCTGGAAGAAAACGGGATTCAGATCCTTCCGGTTGGCAATCGTGAGGGCGGGAGAGCATGAAGGGAAACCATTTCACGCTCTCCCGCCCTCACGCCAAATCCATCAGATGTTTCGAGAACGAATAATCAGCATGGGCCGATCGATTTGTTGCATGACACCGGCTGCCACGCTACCATAAAATACCCGTGAAATTCCGCCCCTGCCGTGGCTGGCCATCGCGATCAAGTCGGCATTCTCCCGCTGAGCAACGGAAATAACGGTTTCCACCACGGGCCCCTGTTCCACGAATTTCCGGACATCAATGCCTTTTTCCCTGAATTCTCCTATACGTCCGGACAGATAGGTGTTGATTTCCTCATATCTGCGATTGAAGTCATTCAGACTTTCCTTGACCGTGTCTGTCAGCGCGCCGGTCACGTGAAGGGATGGATTGATGATTTGCAGCGGCTCCATTACTTGGAGGAAAATCACTTTTGCCTTGTAGTGGGTGGCCAGATTTTCAACATGGGGAAGAATGTGCTCGGCTCTGGCTGATCCGTCCAAGGGAACCAGTATGGTTTGATACATGTTGGAATGACTCCTTTGCGTCAACAATGAAGAACTATATGTTTCGAGCTCGAACAATCAATATGGGACGATCGATTTTTTGCATGATACCGGCTGCCACGCTGCCATAAAATACCCGGGATAACCCGCTCCGGCCATGACTGGCGATGGCGATCATGTCCACATTTTCCCTCTGGGCAACAGAGATGATGGTTTCCACCACGGCCCCCTGTTCGATAAAAATACCGGTGTCAATTCCTTTTTTTTGAAAAACCTCCTGAATGCCGGCCAGATAAGCTGCAATTTCTTCCTTCTTTTGTTTAAAATCCATCAGGTATTCATGGATGACATCCGTCTGAATGGTGGTTTCATAAAGTGAAGGATTGACGAATTGAAGCGGCGGCCCCACAACTTGAAGAAAAAACACTTTTGACTTGAACCGCATGGCCAGATTTTCAACATGGGGAAGAATGCTCTCGGCTCTGGGGGAACCGTCCAAGGGTACCAATAGTGTTTGATACATAGAATACCTCCTTTATAAGCTCTGGGGTTTGGATTTCGAGCGCATAGCAAGCCATTTGCTTATCTGTCAAATGCAAAAAGTATGCAAAAAAGAAAATAAGCGCACAATAAAAAACATTTCCAGCAGGGCATTGTGGTTGGCGTTTCGGCAATCAAAACATCCTCTGTCTTCGGGCCGGAAGGCGCAATGAAATCGGGCTGGGTAAAGTGGTTGTTTTTACATATTGTAAAAATTGTTGACTGTTTGGTTAGATCGTTCAGCGGGTATTATCGAGTTCAGGCCAGGATAGAACTCCTGGCCTGAGACTTCACTATGTGTTAATACATATCATCATCCATGTCATCCATACCGGCTCCAGAAGCCGATTTGGCGGCTTTTTTTGGCTTTTCGGTAATCATGGCCTCGGTGGTCAGCATCATGCCGGCAACGGAAGCGGCATTCTGAAGGGCAAATCGAACTACTTTGGTGGGATCGATCACACCGGTGGCAATCAGGTTTTCATACACCGATGTGGCGGCATTGAATCCAAAGTCATTTTCTCCTTCCATGACTTTGTTGAGAACCACGGAGCCTTCGAACCCGGCATTTTCGGCAATCTGACGCAACGGCTCTTCCAGCGCGCGTTTAAGGATTGCAATGCCGTTCTTCTGTTCTCCCTTGACCTCAACCTTTTCCAGGGCCTTGATGCAGCGGACCAGCGCAACGCCGCCGCCCGGAACAATGCCTTCTTCCACAGCCGCGCGGGTGGCGTTCAGGGCGTCTTCCACGCGGGCTTTCTTTTCTTTCATCTCGGTTTCCGTGGCGGCGCCGATGCGGATTACCGCAACGCCCCCAATCAATTTGGCCAGACGTTCCTGGAGTTTTTCCCTGTCGTAATCGGAAGTGGTTTCTTCAATCTGAGCGCGAATCTGACGAACCCTGCCTTCCATTGCCTTGCGGTCGCCGGCGCCATCAATGATGGTGGTATTGTCCTTGTCGATTTTGACGCTTTTGCATTTTCCCAGGTCTTTTAATGTTACGTTTTCAAGCTTCATTCCCATGTCTTCGGAAACCATGCGGGTGCCCGTAAGAATGGCGATGTCTTCCAGCAGGGCCTTGCGGCGATCTCCGAATCCCGGAGCCTTGACGGCCGCAACCTGAAGCGTGCCGCGAAGCTTGTTTAATACCAGGGCAGCAAGAGCTTCGCCTTCCACATCTTCCGCAATGATCAGAAGGTTTCTTCGGGATCTGGCGGTTTCTTCCAGCAGCGGCACCATATCTTTCAAGCTGCTGATCTTTTTTTCATGAATCAGAATCAGCGGCTCATCCAGAACCACTTCCATTCTTTCACGGTTTGTCGCAAAATGGGGAGAAATATACCCGCGATCAAACTGCATGCCTTCGACCACGTCGAGCGTGGTTTCCATGCCTTTGGCTTCTTCAACGGTAATCACCCCTTCCTTGCCCACTTTTTCCATGGCTTCGGAAATGATGTTTCCCACCATTTCATCGTTGTTGGCTGAAATGGAGCCTACCTGGGTGATTTCCAGCTTGTTCTTGGTGGGCTTGGAGATGGCTTTCAATTCCGTCACGATTGCGGCAACCCCTTTTTCAATGCCGCGTTTAATGGCCATGGGGTTTACGCCGGCCGCCACCAGTTTTTGCCCCTCATTGTAAATAGCCTGAGCCAAAACCGTTGCGGTCGTGGTGCCGTCTCCAGCAATATCGCTGGTCTTGCTGGCAACCACCTTGACCATCTGAGCACCCATATTCTCGTATTTATCCGGCAGCTCGATTTCCTTGGCCACGGTCACGCCATCCTTGGTAACCGTTGGAGAACCAAAAGATTTTGCCAGAACAACATTTCTTCCCTTGGGTCCAAGGGTCACTTTGACTGCGTCCGCCAGTGCATTGACGCCGTTTAACATATGCTCTCTTGCTTCAGAGCCGTAACAAATCATTTTTGCGGGCATGGGTCATCCTCCAGTTGTGTCAATTATTCAAATATTGCCAGTATATCGGTTTCTTTCATAAAAATGTGCTCAATGTCGTTGATCCGGATTTCGGTTCCGGCGTATTTGGAAAACAAAATGCGGTCTCCGGCTTTAACATCCAGGGAAATCCGTTTGCCGTCCTTTCCGGATTTTCCGGACCCCACGGCAATCACTTTACCTTCCTGGGGTTTTTTCTTGGCGGTATCGGGAATGATAATGCCGCCCGAGGTTTTTTGTTCTTCCTCGACCCGTAACACCAGCACATTCTCGTTCATGGGTCTGATCTTCATTGCTGTTCGACTCTCCTTTCCTCTCCTATATAATGGTTAAAGATCAGTATCAATTCGATAATGTTAAATAAACTATAAAATTAGATGGTTATATTTATTTTGATTAGATTGTCTAAAAATTAATCATTTTGCCTCAACTGTCAAGACAGGCAAGCGGGAATTAAGGGGCCTTTCTATGCTTCCCTGAGCGCCGTGATGATGTTCATCCGGGATGCGCGAAAAGCCGGGAGCACGCCGCCGGCAAAGCCCATGATCAGTGAAAACGACAGGGATTTGATGATGATCTCGGGGGTCAGGGCAAAGCTGAAGGCCAGTTCTGAAAAAGTTTGAAAATTGGTGGTGGATACGGTGAGTAACTGTAGAAAAGAAGCGAAAAAGAGTCCGGTGCATCCGCCGATGGCGCCCAGAAGCAGGGATTCCAGCAGGAATGCCGTTAAAATGGCGCCTTGTCGAAACCCCAGAGCGCGAAGGGTTCCGATTTCTCCGGTTCGCGTGGCAACCGCCGCATACATGGTGATCATGGCCCCAACCACGGCGCCGATGGAAAATACAATGGTGAGCGACAGGCCCAGAATCCTTAAAAAAGTGGCCATGGCCTCGGATTGCTCTTTGTAGTAAACGGTTTCGCGCTTGGCTTCCAGTGTCAACCGCGGATCGTTCTGAATCCGGGATTGAACCGTTTCGAATTCGCCGGCGTTTCTTAAATTGAACAAAAGGGAAGAATACACGGGTCTTCGAAAGGCAGGCATCAACTGGTTGACGTCTCCCCAGATTTCAGAGCTGTAGCCGGTGGATCCGGCATCAAATATGCCGACAACCCGCCAGGACCGCTGGGCAAAAAACAGGGATTCTCCCAGTCCCGCGCCTTTGAATCTTTTTGCAATGCTTTTCCCAACCATGATTTCAGAAGAGCCCGGCCGGGGCAGTCGGCCCGAGAAGATATGAACCTGGGGCCTCAAGGACAGCGAGGCTTCCGAAGTACCTCGAATCACTACATTGGACCGGCTGGAGGATTCCTGCTTTTCCAGGGTGATGAGCACCACCATTTCCTTGGCGATCATCTGGTTGCCGTCCTGTCCCGTACTGATCTCTGGCTGGGTTTCGACAACGGAAGCCTGAAGCCGGTCAATGCCGCTTTGGACTTCAGATCCCGAGGATTTTCGAACGACCACGACGTTGTTGTAAGAGCCGGTATCGACCAGGGTTTTCTGAAGCCCTTCGGCCAGCATGATGATGGCCGCAAACACAAACACCACCAGGGCCATGCCAAGTGCGGTAAGGGCTGTGGTCAGCCTTCGGGTAAGAAGATTTCTCAGGCTGTAGAAAAAGAGCAGGTTCATTTACCCGATCCTTCCCAGGCCATCCGCGATGCGAACCTGCACGACCCGCCAGATCGGGATGACGGCGGCCACGATTCCGACCAGGGCTGCCGCCGCCATATCCATTACAATGGTTTCCGTGGAAACGTGAAATATCGGAAAAAATTGGCCGACCGCCTGACCAAAGGCACTGGCTGTGGGAAAGGTGACGGCGATGCCCAGCAATCCGCCGATGGCTGTCAGGGTGAGGGATTCTCCCAGAATAAGGCCGACAAAGTATCCCCAGCCAAAACCCAGGGTCTTGAATACCGCGAACTCGCCCATGCGCTCGCGCACCGACATGGCCATGGTATTGGCCACCACTGCCATGATGATGACAATGATCACATAGGAGACCAGTAGAATGACCGTGATAATGGCCTCGCTCATGGAAACAAAGCTCATCTGAAAGGCTTTTTCGGTTTCGGTAAGGGTTTCGGCATAGGAATTTCTGAATAGTCCATCAACCGCTACGGAGGTTGCGGCAGCCTGATCCGGCCGTTTCAAGCCGATCATGTAAAATCCGACCTGATCCGACCTGCGGGGAGTGGTTTTCCTGAGGGTTTCGTTGAGGTAATCCCAGTGGAATAAAAACTGGTTTTCGTCAATGTTTTTGTCTTTTCCCTGGTAAATGCCGCGAAGGACAAAGTCCCAGTTGCCCGGAAATATGGTTCCCCTCAGGGTGATGATGTCACCGATTCTCCAGCCGAAGCGCCTGGCCAATTTTTGACCCGCCACGCAGGCCTTTCTTTCCCGAAAGAATGCGGTGCTTTCATCGCTTGACAACAGAAATTCCGAATACAGGTTAAAATAGGACCTGGGTTCAATGGCGAAATTGGCGAAAAAATTTTTTTCATCGATATATATGCCACCGAACCAGTTTCCATAAGAAACCATGCTGACGCCGTCCACGCCGCGGATTTTCTCCTTATAGGACAGGGGTAGCGAAAAGATCAGGGAAATGGCGTTGCGGGTAACCAAACGGCTGGCGGATGAAGCGTCTACGCCGGCATACCAGGCGCTGATGACGGTTCGCAGCAAGCCAAAGGCCAGAATGGCCACTGCAATGCCTCCGATGGTCAACAGCGCCCGCAGACGGTGCCTAAAGGCGTTCCGGAACAGTAATTTCAGGAGCATCGGATAAAACGCCTTTTTCCAAATATTTCAAGGTGTGGGCTTTTCGGGCTGCACGGGGGTCATGCGTGACCATGACAATGGTTTTTCCCAGTTCACCGCAAAGCTGATCCATGAGCCGCAGAACCTCTTCGGCGGAATACCGGTCCAGGTCTCCCGTGGGTTCGTCCGCCACAAGAATGGTGGGGTCCGTGACCACCGCCCGTGCAATGGCTACCCGCTGCTGCTGTCCGCCGGACAATTGACGGGGATAGTGGTCCATCCGGTCCTGTAGGTTCACCAGGGAAAGGGCGGTTGCCGCATGCGCTTTTCGCGCTTTTTTGGAAAGGCCGGTCAGCATCAGGGGAAGTTCGACGTTTTCAAACGCGGTCAGTACCGGAATCAGATTGTAAAATTGGAAAATAAATCCCACATGACCGGCGCGCCAGGCTGCCAGCGCCACTTCCGAAAGTCCCGTGATCTCCTGGCCGCCGACCCGGATGCTTCCGGAATCCGCCTGGTCCAGTCCCGCAATGAGGTTGAGCAGGGTGCTTTTACCTGAACCCGATGGTCCCATCAATGCCAGAAATTCCCCTTCTTCGATGCTCAGGAATAGATGTTCCAGAACGGGTATGGACTGGTTGCCCCGGCGGTAGGACTTGACCAGATCCGTGATTTCAATAACAGGGGGGTTACTGGGCAAGCTTGACCTTTGTTCCTTCAAGAATATTTTCGGATGGCGAAACCAAAACCTTATCGCCGATGTTCAGGCCGGACAGGATTTCGCTCATGCCGTTCATCCGCCTTCCCACCGCGACCGGGATGCCGGCCGCTCTGTTGCTGGAAATTCTGAATACGACCGTCTGGTTGTTTCGATGAACGATGGCCGAAGTGGGGACTGCCGTTATCGGCTGCATTTCCGCTTCCGTGATCTCCCGGAGTAAAAAAGCCACTTTTGCGCTCATTTCCGGAAGGACCTTGGGACTGAGCGTATTGAAGGCCACTTTTACCATGACCGATGCTTTGGTGCGATCGGCCGTGGGGACGATCATGTGAACCTTTCCGGGAAAGCGTTCGGAGGGCAGGGCATCCAACTGAATTTCACAGGGTTGCTTCATAAAGACTTTTTCGATGTTGGATTCGGATACATCCACTTCAACCTTGAGAGAATCCATGTCCGCCACATCCACAACTGCCGCCTTGGCATTGGCGGCAGCTCCCAGCGGGGTGACGATATCGCCGATGTCGGCATTCTTGGTCAGCACAACGGCATCAAAAGGGGCACGCAGGTTGGCGTAATCCAGGGTGACTTCAGCTCCCTTGAGGGCGGCCTGACTGTTTGATATGGCAGCCTGGCTTGCCTGCGCAGCAGCTTTGGCCCGTTTAAACCGGGCGTCCGCCGCATCAAATTCAGCCTTGGCGATATACCCGGCGGAAACGAGTTCCTTGCTGCGGTTATAGGATAATGTCGCATCGCTGAGTTCCGCCAGAGACTGTTCCCGTTGAAATCGGGCTGTTTGCACACTTGCCAGGGCCTGATCTTTTACTGCCAGGGTATCTTCATTTTCAAGCCGGGCGATGATATCGCCTTTTTTAACCCGGCTTCCTTCCTCTACCGCCAGATATACCAGTCGGCCGGTGATTTTGGTTGCCACCGCGGCTTTCCGCTGAGCCACGACATATCCGCTGGCATTCAGAATGGTAAAGGTTTGAGAAGGGTAAATCTTCTGTACGCTGGTGATTTGCACCTCGACAGCAGGGGTCAGGATGCCTTTGTTATAAAGAAATCCGGCGGCGATGAGAAGCCCCATGAGGAAAACAAGGAAGATATATCGCTTGCTTTTGAAAGAGCGATTCGGGATTCGGGATTTGTCGATGCGTAGCTGTGTGAGATCATTTTCAGTCATGGCAGGTTCCGTGCCGGGTCAGCGAATCCGGCATTTTTTTACTTTTTTGTAGTAATATGGCTGATAAAACATCTCTATAGCATGGTTGGATAGGGTTGGAACAGAAATAATTGCGCTTTATTTTTTTCTTGTTTTGCCGTCCAATTATTTATATGAAAGAGAATAGGAGTCAAAATGATGATTTTCACGGCAAAAAGTCAGGCAAGGATGTGAAATATGGACAGTCCCGATCGCTCATTTGATATATTTATTCAGGAACTCATGGAAAAATGGGGAAAACCGCCGAATGCGGACAGAAGGGTCCCTTCCCGTATCACGGTGGTAACGGTTTCGTCGGAACCCGGCAGTGGCGGTCAGTTGATCGCCAGCGGCATTGCCGAGAAAATGGGATATGATTTGTTTCAGCGGGACATTATCCGGGAGATCGCCGATCGGGCCGATATCGGTGCATCCGTGATTGAATCCATTGAAAAAGAGCGCCTTTCAGGGATTGAGGATTTCATCGCAACCCTTGTCAGCAGGCGTTACCTGTGGCCGGAAATGTATCTGGAACAGCTCATGAAGGTCATCAGCGTCATCGGCAAGCACGGCATGGCGGTGATTGCCGGGCGGGGCGCCAATTTTATCCTTCCCCCGAACGAAAGACTCAGCATCCGGGTGGTGGCGCCCGTGGAGCTTCGCGTACTGAATATTTCCAGGGTGCTGAACATATCCGAAGAGGAAGCCAAAAAACGGGTGATCATGAAAGAAGCCAAGCGAAAGGCCTTTATTCGAAAATCCTTTAATGCGGATATTGCGGACCCCATCAACTATGATCTGACGTTTAACACCGAATTCATCCGCTATGAAGCGGCAGTGGAAGCTGCCCGGCAAATACTGGAAGGTGACGGGAAGTCGGTGTGATCGCTTCCACCTAGTATCCGGTATCCCGCTTGCTGAATTTCTTCAAACACTTCTGAAATATGAGGGGTTCCCCGGGTTTCAAGCTCCAGAACGACGCTGGTAACAAAAAGCGGCGCATTCATGACGTTCCGGTCATGAAAAATATGCAGCACATTGGCTTTCTGGCGGGCGACCAATGACAGGAGCCTTGCCAGTGATCCCGGCGTATCGTCCAGTTGGACCTGAATTCGCATGATGCGTCCGTTTTTTAAAAGCCCTTGATGGAGAATTCTTCCCAGAAGCGGACTGTCCACATTGCCGCCGCTGATCACCAGAACCAGTTTGCCGCCCTTGGGCGCCGAAACCGCGCCATTCAGAAGCGCGGCAAGGGGGACGGCGCCGGCGCCCTCGGCCAGTATTTTTTTTCGCTCCAGAAGCATCAGGATGGCGCCGGCAATAGTGGCCTCATCCACCAGGGCGATATGGTCCACGCGGGATCGAAGGATCTCGAATGTCAATTCTCCGATCTGCCGGACGCTGATCCCGTCGGCAATGGACGGCTGAGCGCGTACGGTTTTGACATGGCCGCGGTGAAGGGCTTCCGCGGCGGAGGGACAGACGCCGGCCTGAACCCCGATAATCTGGACGCCTGAAGACAGGGCTTTTGCAGCCAGAGCAATTCCCGATATGAGCCCGCCCCCGCCGACGGGCGCAAGGATCATCCGCGTATCGGGAAGATCCTCCAGAATTTCAAGCCCCAACGTTCCCTGGCCCATAATGATATCGACATCATCAAAGGGATGAATAAAAGTTTTGCCCTGAGCTGCGATCTCTTTGGCTTTTTCAAGGCTTTCGCCGATGCTTTTGCCCCACAGGATTACCTGGCCTCCGTAATTGCAGGTGGCCTCCTGCTTGGAAATCGAAGCCCATTCCGGCATGACGATGGTCGCCGAAAGCCCTGCCCGGGATGCCGCCAGCGAAACCCCCTGGGCATGATTGCCGGCAGAGGCGGCCACCACGCCGCCGGAACGGATCTCGTTTCTCCTGGAAAAGATTTTGTAAGCCGCGCCGCGAATCTTGAACGATCCGGTTTTTTGAAGGTTTTCCAGTTTCAGATAGATATCGCTGTCAAACAGCTTACTTAATGTGGGGGAATGCACCAGCGGGGTATGAATGATATGGGGGTGAATCAGCTCGGCAGCCTGATGGAACTGGTTCAGGGAAATGACAGGGGAAATGTTGGATTTCATGGAGATTCCTCAATTGCTGTTTTATTTCAGCAAGTTCTATCATATCGTTAAAATCATTGCAAGATGAGCATAAAATATTTATAATAACAGGTTTTTAAAGGTGACGGCTTTGTAAAAAGTCCAATATCTGCGTTGAGCTTCATCCTTCGTCATTGCGGCGTACTGGTCGTACGCCTCACTCCTCAGGATTCGCTCGCCTTGATCTTGAACTTTTTACAAAGCCATCAAAGGTAAATACTCAGATTTTGACATGGTTTACAATCAATTGGAAAACCCTATGAAACCCGTTGTAGCGCTTGTTGGCCGACCCAATGTCGGAAAATCCACGTTGTTCAACCGCATCACCCGGACCAAAAACGCCCTGGTGGACAATTTGCCCGGCGTCACTCGGGACCGCCATTACGGCGATGCCGTCTGGGAAGAAGTGCCTTTTTCGGTTGTGGATACCGGCGGTTTTTTAACCAGCGATGGAGACGAATTTTCGCCGCTGGTTCGCAGCCAGGTCATGCAGGCCATTTCTGATGCCACGGTCATTGTCATGGTTCTGGATGGAAAATTCGGAGTTTCCCCGTATGACCGGGATATTATTGAGCTCCTGCGCGATGTTTCCCAGCCGGTTTTTTATGTGGTGAATAAAATCGACGGGCTGGAACGCGAGGTGAATCTTTTCGAGTTTTATTCCCTGGGAATCAAGCAATTGTATCCGGTTTCAGCCGAACACAATTACGGGGTCCCGGATTTCCTGGATGAGCTGATTCGGGTTTTTCCGGAGGATCCCAAGGATCGTTCCGGCCTGCTATCCGATGATGTCATAAAAATTGCGGTTGTCGGAAGGCCGAATGTCGGAAAATCTTCTTTGATCAACCGCCTTCTGGGAGAAGATCGACTGGTGGTGAGCGATATTCCCGGAACCACGCGCGATGCCATCGACACCCTGTGCCGTCGCGGCGACAAAACCTACCTTCTGATCGATACGGCCGGGATCCGCCGTAAATCCAAGGTCGATGAAAAAATTGAAAAATTCTCCATCATCAAATCCCTTAAAAGCCTGGACAGATGCGATGTGGCCCTGATCGTTCTGGATGTTGTAGAAGGCATTACCGAGCAGGACATCCATGTGGCCGGCTATGCTTATGAAAGAGGGTGTGGCTGTATTATCCTATTCAATAAATGGGACCGGGTTGAAAGAGACAAGAAAACCATTAAGCGCTATCTGGATGAACTGCGGGATAAAGCCAAATTCCTGAATTTTGCGCCGACCCTTACCATCTCCGCGCTGACAGGCCTGAGGGTTGCTTCGATCTTCGGTGAGGTGGACGATGTTTATGGTCAGTACGCCACCCGGATCGGCACGGGCCAGCTCAACAAATTTTTTGAACAGGCAACTCAGGATAAGGAGCCATCGATGTACAAGGGGAAACGCCTGAAGTTTTACTACGCGGCTCAGGTTTCCGTGAAACCCCCGACGTTTGTGGCCTTTGTCAATGTTCCCGAAGGGGTTCATTTTTCCTATGAGCGTTACCTGGTCAATCAGATCCGCGGGGCGTTCGGGCTGAAACATACCCCGATTCGCCTGATGTTCCGGGAACGCAGCAACAGAAAACCATAGCCGATGAAAGCGGATATTTTCGATCATCAGGCGCAAAAAACAGCCGATGCCTCACGTCCCCTTGCCGAACGCATGCGCCCCAGAACCCTGGATGAATTCTTCGGGCAGCAGGATGTGGTGGGGGAGGGGACTCTCTTGCGGCATGCCATTTCCGGCGACCGGATCTTTTCCATGATCCTATGGGGGCCTCCGGGATGCGGTAAAACCACCCTGGCCCGAATCGTGGCAAGGGAAACCCGCTGCCATTTCGTCCATTTTTCCGCGGTGCTTTCCGGTGTCAAGGACATTCGGGCCGTGATTGAGATCGCAACCGATCAGCAGCGGCTGTACCGGAAAAAAACCATTCTTTTCGTGGATGAGATTCACCGGTTCAACAAATCCCAGCAGGACGCCTTTTTGCCCCATGTGGAAAGCGGTTTGATCACCCTGATCGGCGCGACAACGGAAAATCCGTCTTTTGAAGTGATACCGGCATTGATGTCCCGCTGCCGGGTCGTTGTTTTAAAAATGCTGTCTTCGGAAGCCCTTGAGGCCATTATTCAAAACGCATTGAACGATACCGAGCGAGGCCTGGGTACAACCGGGCTGAAGATAACGCCGGATGCCGTATCCTGTCTGGTCCGCATGGCTGACGGCGATGCCCGCAACGTTTTGAACAGCCTTGAAGTTGCGGCATCCCTGCTGGCATCTGAACCGTCAGTATCTGAAACAGATCCGTCAGGCTCCGGTATCCAAAGAGAAATAACGATCCGCGATATTGAAACCGCGGTTCAGAGAAAAGCCCTGCTCTATGATAAATCCGGCGAAGAACACTATAACCTGATTTCAGCGTTTCACAAAAGCCTGAGGGGAAGCGATCCGGATGCCGCTCTTTACTGGCTGGAACGGATGATCGCCTCCGGAGAAGACCCGATTTACGTGGCCCGTCGCATGGTTCGGTTTGCATCGGAAGACATCGGAAACGCCGATCCGTACGCGCTGGATATCACGCTTCGGGCCACGGAGGCATTTCGCATGTTGGGCCATCCCGAAGGGGAGCTGGCTCTGGCTCAGGCAGCGGTTTACCTGGCTACGGCACCCAAGAGCAACAGCATTTATACGGCGGTGGGAAAGGTTCGGAAAGCGCTCGGGGATACCGGAGCGCTTCCGGTTCCGTTTCATGTCCGAAACGCGCCCACCCGGCTCATGAAGAATCTGGGATACGGCGACGGATACCAGTATGCCCACGATTTTCAGGATGCGTTCGTTCCCCAGGATTATCTGCCGGAGCCGCTTCTAAACAAGCGGTTTTATCTGCCCTCGAACAGGGGGTATGAAAAAACCATTCAGCAGCGGATGGAATATTGGCGGAAACAGAAGGCGGAAGCCAAAAGACAGGAGTCAGGAGTCACAAGCCGGAAGACGGAAGACAGGAGTCAGGAATATAAGAAATGATCAGAAAAGCCGCGTTAAAGGATATCAAGGCCATTCACGGCCTGCTGCAGTACTATGGCACCAAGGGAGATCTGCTCCCCAGACCGTTCACCGAACTGTATGACCATTTAAGGGATTTTTCGGTTTTTGTGTCGCCGGAGGATGAGATCATCGGCTGCTGCGCGCTTCAATTCTGCTGGGAGGACCTGGCCGAAATCCGGTCCCTGGCCGTCATGCCGGAGTACCTGAACAAGGGGGTCGGCTCCGAGCTGGCCGAGTTTGCCCTATCCGAGGCCCGGAATTACAACATCACCCATGTCTTTACCCTGACATACCGGCCCAATTTTTTCCAGCGTCTGGGGTTTGTCCGTATCGACCGTGCTCAGCTTCCGCTCAAGATCTGGGGGGGATGCCTGAACTGCGTCAAGTTTCCGGACTGTGATGAAATCGCATTGATGAAAGAACTATCCTACGAATCCCAATGATCGTACTTCCTCAGGCACCACCGATAATAGAAAACCTTGCCGCCATTAAGGGTTTATCCATCCTTCTCGTGGAGGATAACGTGATCAACCGGGAAATTGCTTCTAAACTGCTCATCAATGCCGGGTTCAAGGTTGATGTGGCTGAGAATGGACAAAAGTCGATCGAGATGCTTGATAAATGTGTCTACGATATCGTGCTCATGGATATGCAGATGCCGGTCATGGACGGTGTTACGGCCACCCGTGAAATACGTAAAGATGTGCGATTTATCAATCTGCCCATTGTAGCCATGACGGCGAACGTCATGGAAGCGGATATTGAAAAATGCCGGGAAGCGGGCATGTGGGATCATATCGGCAAGCCGTTTAACTTGGCTGAGCTGTTCGGCAAGTTGCTGAAGTGGGTGAAACCTCGTCAGATCGAGGAGGTTCAAGAAACCACCGGAATGCCTTTAATGGAAACAGAAAAGGAAGAACCAACACCCGCAAAACAGGACGACCTGCCCGACATTCCAGGGCTCGACACCAGGCTCGGATTAAAACGGGTCATGGGCAATAAAACCTTTTACCTTGACATGCTGAAAAAGTATGTGGATAACCAGGGGCAGACTCCGGCGCAGATCCGCCAGAGCCTGGATTCTGGTGATTACAGAACGGCGGAACGACTGGTCCACACGGTAAAAGGGGTGAGCGGGAACATTGGCGCCTCCCGGTTGCAGGAATTGGTGGCTGACCTGGAGAAAGCGATCCTGGAGGGCCTGCCCAGTGGGGAAGTCGGGGCAATATTTGAAACCTTTGCCGCGGAGCACGGCAAACTCATTGCCAGCCTGATGGAAGCTTTTCCAGCGGTTGTGGTCAGGGAAAAGGTCGGCAAGGTGGATGAATTAAAGTCGGCGGCAGTTTGTGAAAAAATGATGGAACTCCTCGCCAATGGTGACAGCGAAGCGGTAGACTATATCGAGACGAAAAACGATGCTCTGTACGACATATTGGGAACGGAGCACTTCGGACCCTTCGAGCATGCCGTCAAGCAGTATGATTTTGAGAAAGCGCTGGCATTGATGAATCCGCGGGCGAAAAGGTTCAACAAGCAACCGTAGGGGGCTTGAGTGCCGGGTGATAGTAATTTGGACAATAAGTAACTATCTGCAAATTAAAATTTTAGGAGTCTGGAATGGCTGATACTAGCTATATGAATAAGCCGGCGATTCTCGTAGTCGATGATGCACCGGACAATCTTTCTTTGATGAGCGGACTGCTCAAGGATCACTACAAGGTAAAAATTGCAAACAATGGTGAGCGGGCCCTTAAAGTCGCTCTAACCGGTGCTCTTCCCGACATCATTTTGCTCGATGTCATGATGCCGGTCATGGATGGTTATGAGACTTGCCGCCTTTTAAAAGCAAACCCGAAGACCAGAGATATTCCGGTTATTTTTCTGACCGTCAAAACTGATATCGAGGATGAGATTCATGGTTTCGAACTCGGAGCGGTTGATTTCATTAGCAAGCCGATCAGCCCGCCCGTGTTGCTGGCGCGTGTGCAAACCCATCTGCAGTTGAAGCGGGTGCGCGACTACCTCAAGGATCAAAACGAATTTTTGGAAGCTGAAGTGCGGCGGCGCACGCAGGAGATAGTCGCGGCCCAGGAAGTTACCATTCTGGTAATGGCATCGCTGGGGGAAACTCGGGACAATGAAACGGGCAACCACATCCGCCGCACCCAGTTTTATGTCAGGGCTCTGGCTGAGAAGCTCCGTGACCATCCTCGGTTCAGCTATTTTCTCGACGATGACACAACCATTGACTTGCTTTACAAATCAGCGACGTTGCATGATATCGGCAAAATAGGTATCTTCGACAGTATCCTTCTTAAACCCGGGCGTTTTACCGAGGAAGAATTCGAAATCATGAAGACCCACTGCATACTGGGTCGCGACTCAATCATCGCCGCGGAACGACGCCTTGGAGTGGAACAGCCTTACCTTTCATTCGCCAAGGAAATCGCTTATACCCACCAGGAAAAATGGGACGGCACGGGCTATCCGGAAGGATTGTCCGGTGATGACATCCCTATTTCCGGCCGTTTGATGGCCGTCGCGGATGTATATGACGCCCTCATCTGCCGTCGCGTATATAAAGAGGGTATGCCTCACGAAAAGGCGGTTGAGATTATTGTCGAGGGTAAGGGATCTCACTTCGACCCTGATGTGGTGGATGCCTTTCTGGAAATTGCCGATGAATTTATACAGATAGCCAAACGCTTTGAAGATACGGAACATTAAGCTCGTTCTTACTCATGGCGGGTGAAAACATGAACCGGGATTGGATCGTTTTAACCCAATCCCGGGTATCAAAGACATATTATTAGCAGCAACAGCTGCTGGTATAACACCCACATGGATCAACGGAACACCCACATGGGTCAACGTATCGTTCACAAGGATCTATGACGTAGCAACAGGATCGCTCAGAATTCGATTCCGAGGTGTTGCTTTTTCCCTTGTCGTCTTTTATTGTTTTCTCGTCATTTTCCATAGATATCACCTCCCTGTATGCCGGTGAATTCAAATAATCTTCAGTGGGTTGAATTCACCGGTGTTTGCATCAAATTCAAAGCCCCCGATAAGGATAGGTGATATTTAAAGGGGATCATGTATTTGATGTTAATAGAAAGATAAGTCTCAAAACCGTACAGTCAATTGGGGATCATAATCGAGATATCGATAGCAAAACACAATCCTTTTTATTGACATAAAGCGCAATTTCAGTTTTTAAATGACAGTGCGTGTCGGCTATCATAAACAATTTTTCAGAAAGGATTGATCGAATGAAAAAACTGGCAGTGATCCTTCTAATGTGCTGGTTGTTGACGGGATGCGATACCCAGAAGCCCGAAATGATTCAGGATGAGGCTTTGAAAGCCGTTCAAGCGCATCCTGAGATCATCAAGGAGCAAGTGCTGAAAACGATCCGGGAAAATCCTGAAGTCGTGATGGATGTTTTGAAAGAGAAAAATATCGAAGTACTTCAGGTCGTGGAAAAAGGCAGCCGGGATCTGGCTGAAAAAAAACGGGATGAACGTTTGAATCTGGATCTTGCCAATCCCAAAAATCCGAAAATCGATCCGGCTCGCCCTTTCCTCGGCGATTCCAATGCGCCGATTACCATTGTCGAGTATTCGGATTTTCAGTGTTTCTACTGTGGGAAGGCCGCCGGTATTGTGCAGGATCTTGTCAGGAAGTATCCCCGGAAAATCCGGGTTTTCTTCAAACATATGCCGTTTCATGAAATATCCAGAATGGAAGCCATGTATTTTGAAGCCATTGCCAGGCAATCCATGGAAAAAGCATGGAAATTTCATGACATCGCTTTTGACCGCCGGGAAGACGTGGCAAAAGAAAAAGAGAGCGTTTTGCAGGACATCGCCAATCTGTTGGGCGTTGATGACGCAAGATTGAAAATGGATCTGGAAAGCAAGGAAATTGCGGACATGATCGGTGAAGATTTGAAGGAAGGCCGATCTTTCGGATTCGATGCTACACCATCGTTCTTAATTAACGGGGTTTCGGTGGTCGGAGCTGTTCCTATCGAAGAATTCGAAAGGGTGATCCGTCTGATTGAGGAAAAGAAATAGGCCATGCGGTCATTGAAAGTATCCGAATAATCATGAAAAATATCTTGAATGCGTCAGGGGGCTGTAAAACCGGTTTTCATTCGAATTCAGTTGTGTTAGAGAATTCCTTATCGCTTTTACACCCATGCGGGATTCATTCATCAGCTTGCCATTTATGTAAAGCCTATGCCTGAATTGACCTTCGAAAGTATAGACAACACGGTCCTATATACACTGCGGCCCGCGCCCAAATCCTACTGGGTTCTGATCGCACTGCTGATGACGGGGGTGTTTCTGGGCGCCGGTTGCTGGGTGTACCAGATCTTTGTCGGCATCGGGGTGGGCGGCCAGAATAACCCGGTACACTGGGGGATCTATCTGGTCAATTTCGTGTTCTGGGTCGGTATTGCCCACTCGGGAACGCTGATATCGGCCATTTTGCACCTGTTCCGGGCAGGCTGGCGCAATCCCATTGCACGGGCGGCCGAGACCATGACGATCTTTGCCGTCTGTACCGCGGGACTCTTTCCCTTTATCCATCTGGGTCGCGTCTGGGTGGTTATTTACATGCTGCCGCTGCCCAATCCGCGTACCCTGTGGCCCAATTTCACCTCTCCCTTGATGTTCGATGTGGTAGCCATCAGCACCTATCTGATTGTCAGCGCCCTGTTCTGGTATACCGGAATGCTGCCGGATCTGGCCACCGTCCGGGACCGGGCAATGGGAACCCGGAAAAAAGTCTTTCACATGCTCTCCCTGGGCTGGACCGGTACGCATGAGCAGTGGCGCCACTATGCCAGAGGGTTTCTGTTCTTTGCCGCTCTGGCGACTCCTCTTGTCATATCGGTTCACAGCGTGGTGTCCTGGGATTTTGCCCTCGGGGTGGTTCCCGGCTGGCACACCACGATTTTTGCGCCCTATTTCGTGGCAGGCGCCATCCACTCGGGCCTTGCCATGGTCCTGACCCTGATGATTCCGCTACGAAAGATTTTCAGGTTCGAAGCCTTCATTACGGTGCACGTGCTGGAAAGCGTTGCCAAAACCATCGTCTTTACCGGGCTGATCGTCGCATTCTCTTACGGAACCGAGCTTTTTATCGCCTGGTACAGCCATAACATCGTTGAAATGGAAACCTTCCGCTGGCGAATCTTCGGCGATTACAGCCGGGAGTACTGGATCATGGTCATCTGCAACACCCAGATTCCGCTGCTGCTTCTGTTCAAGAAAATCCGGACTTCCATTTCATTGCTTTTTGGAATTTCGCTGATCATAAACGTCGGCATGTGGTATGAACGCTTTGTCATCATTATCGGCAGCGTGGCTCATGATTTCTTGCCCTATGCCTGGGGCCTGTACTGGCCGAGGCCTATTGAGTTGGGAATCATGCTGGGCAGTTTTTGCCTGTTTTTCTTTCTGTTCGTGCTTTTTGTCAAGCACCTGCCTTCGGTTTCCATGACGGAAATGAAGGAAACCCTTCACCAATCTAAAATCGAGAAGACCGCAGGACCGGAAGTTGATCCTTCTCCTGTTTTATCCTCCTCGCGTCTTCCAGACTTGATGGCTGTTCCGGATCAGCCAGTATCCATTCTGGGGCTGTTTAAAAGGGATGACCAGGCGGCATCCGCCATACGCGCTCTGAAAAATTCCAATTGGGACTTCAGGCAGATCAACGGTCCGATTCCCAGCCAAGTCATCATGGATGCCCTGCAGCTTAAGAAAAGCAGGATCGGCTGGTTTACGCTGGCCGGTGGCATCACGGGGTTTTTTACCGGCTTTAGCCTGGCCGTTTTTACGGCAACCCGCTGGAATCTGATCGTCGGCGGCAAGCCGGTGATCGCCTGGGTGCCATTTTTCATCGTTGGCTTTGAATTTACGATTCTGTTCGCGGTCTTAGGCAATGTCGTCGGCCTGCTGACCCAGACAGGCCTTCCGCAGTTTGATCCGCCAGACGGTTATGACCCTGCCTGCTCGGCAGACCGTTTCGGTGTTCTGGCAACCTGTGATCCAGGGCAGCAAGCCGAACTGAGCCATTTTTTTCTGAACAAGGGCGCGGATGTTAAAAACTTTGAATAACTCAAGTGTTTCTCCCTATGCCTATTAGAGAACCTAAAATAGTCAGCCGATTTGTGATCTCGATCTTTTTGGCGTTCATGGTTATAGGGACTTTCACGTTTATCGTCCAGGCCGCGGGCGATCATCCTGAAAAGGCCTGGCGGGCCTATCTGATCAATTTTCTGCTGTTTTCCGCCATTTCTCAGGGCGGCCTGCTCTTTTCGATCGTGATGAACACCGCAGGGGCCAGGTGGAGCCGCCAGCTTTCTGGAGTTTCCGAGTCCTTTGCCGCTTTTTTCCCGGTTTCTTTCGTGCTCTTTCTCATTCTTTTTCTGGGCAGGGCCCATGTTTTCCCCTGGCTGGATATGGAACTCCACGGAAAGGAAGTCTGGCTGAACCTGCCGTTTCTGTTTTCCCGCGATCTGATTGGCTTATTCATTCTATATGGTTTGGGGTTTGCCTATCTTTACCATGCGCTGTGGTTCAAGCTGCCGCTGGGCAGTGGGCGACCCGGTCTTTCCGGTCTGCTGCGCCGCCGCTGGCAGCATCGGCCCACCGATTTGGGGAAATATCGCAGGCGAATGACGGTTTATGGCAACCTGTACATACTGGCCTTCGCCCTGGTGCTTTCTCTGATCGGCTTTGACCTGGTGATGAGCATGGATCCCGACTGGTATTCCACCCTTTTTGGGGCCTATACCTTTGTCAAGGCGTTTTACGTGGGATTGGGCGCGGTCATTATCCTGGCTTCCCTGCTGCATCTGCATCCCAAGGTGGATTTTTCGCTGCCGGCTTCCCAGTTCCACGATATCGGCAAGCTCTTTTTCGCCTTCTGCATGCTCTGGGGGGATTTCTTTTATGTGCATCTTGTGGTCATCTGGTACGGCAACATTCCGGAAGAAACCGCTTACATGATTCAGCGGACCCAGACGGCGCCCTGGCATGCCCTGGCATGGACGGTCTTTGTGACCGGGTTCATCCTTCCGTTTCTGATCCTGATCAATAAACGCATCAAGACCCTTCCGGGGGCCATGACCGTCCTCTGTACAGGGGTCATTATCAGCATCTGGCTGGAGCATTTTCTGCTTCTGGGCCCCATTTACAGCCCCAGCGCCGTTCAATTGCCCTTGCACATTGCCGATGGCTTGATCAGCCTGGGCTTTCTGGGATTGATGGCCGCTTCCGTGTCAGTTTTCCTGAATCAGTTTCCGGAAGTGTTGGGTCCGCAACCGTCGGAGGCGCACCGATGAATGCGATGATCGCTGCCCTGGTTCGAAATAAAGGCTCAGTTTTTTTGACATTTCTATGTGTCGTGCTGGTGGCAAGCTTTCTGTTTTTTTTCTACGATACTCCCGGAACCCGTATCGGGGCGGAGCAGCCGATCCCCTTCAGCCATCGGATCCACGCCGGGGTCAAAGACATTCAATGCGAGTATTGCCACCCTTACGTGAGCTATTCCCGGCATCCCGGGCTGCCGCCGGTCGAAAAATGTCTGCATTGCCACCAATACATTATTGCCAATCATTTTTGGATTCGAAAAGAACACCGGTATTTTGACACCCGCACGCCGACGCCGTGGAAAAAAGCCAATTATCTGTCCATGCACGTTCTGTTCAACCACCAGCGGCATATTCAAAAAGAGATCGCGTGTCGTCAATGCCATGGCCAGGTAGAGACCTTTGACCGCATCCGGGGGAAAACATTTTACATGGAATTCTGCATCACATGCCACCGGGAAAAAAATGCCAATGTGGACTGTTGGCTGGCATGTCACAGTTGATGGGAAATATCCGATGATTAATGACGGAAGACGGATGACAGAGAACAGTAGCAGAACGGATTATTGCCGATATCCAACATCGGTTCCAATAGGGCTTTCATGCAAAGGGAAAATTGATGGCATTCGACATTGCCTTTGAAACAGATCCGTATCTTACTTCCAAAGTCTATTGCCTGACTTCTGCTTTTTGGTTTGCGGTGGCAACCTCCGTGGGCATGTTGGCAGCCGGCTATTTGATTGCCCCTGATTTCATGGCCGATATCCGCTTCCTGGAGTTTGGGCGCATCCGGCCCATTCACGTCAACCTCGTGCTGTTCGGATTTGTCACGCCGGGTCTGCTGGCGGCAGCGCATTATTTTGTGCCCAGACTCATGCTGACGCCACTTTACAGTCAAAAGCTGGGACTCATCACGGCTGCGCTGTGGAACCTGGCAGTCACCGCGGGCGTGATCGGCCTGTCGCTGGGGTATACCAAAGGTCGTGAATATGCCGAGTTTATCTGGCCGGTGAGTGTGTTGATCGTGATCGGTTTTGGATTGATCGGCTACAATTTCATTATGACCGTCCGGCAGCGTCAGGAACCGATTCTATACGTCTCTGTCTGGTATGTCTGCGCTGCCGTCGTCATGACCGGCATCACCTATTTCATCGGAAATGTTGTCTGGGAACCGAAAACCGGCGCGCTTCCGGGTATCTCCGATGCGATTCTGCTCTGGTTTTACGGGCACAACATCTTCGGGCTGCTGCTCACCCCGCTGTCCATAGCGGTCGCCTACTATGTGATCCCCAAGGTGACCCGCAATCCGTTATACAGCCACACGCTCAGCATTTTAGGTTTCTGGGGACTGCTGGTTGTCTATACACATATCGGCACCCATCATCTGCTTCAAGTTCCAGTCCCCACCTGGCTGAAAGTGATTGCGATCGTCGACAGCATTGCCATGGTGATTCCGGTGATGGTTTTTTTGATCAATATCTGGTATACGGCCAAGGGTAAGCTCGGTGAAATTCATGCCGATATCGCCGGCAAGTTCATCTTTACGGGTACGGTGATGTATTTTTTTGTCAGTATTCAAGGTTCCATGATGGCCCTTCCCATCGTCCAGCGGGTGACGCACTTTACCAACTGGGTTGTCGGGCATTCGCACATCGGGGTTCTGGGTTTTGCCGGTATGATTGCCCTGGGTGGTATGTATTACATCCTTCCCAGAATCACCGAAAAACCCCTCTACAGCCATTTTCTGGCGGACCTGCAATACTGGCTGATATTGATCGGTGTGGTGGGATTTGCCATTGTCCTGACAATTGTCGGTCTCATTCAGGGCAATGCGTGGCTGAACGGGGAAACCGTTTATCGCGTGCTGCCGGAAATCCATATATATTATGTTCTTCGTCTGGCCGTGGGTGTCTTTGTGGTCATCGGGGCCTACATCGGGCTCTACAATATCTTTCGCACGCTTTACTTTAACCCCGGAGTCAGCAGGCCATGAGTCAGGATATGACGCCCCGGGCGGTGATTCTGGGTTCCATGGCCATCTTGCTTGCCGTTGTCTTTGTGATGGTCTTCTGGCCTTATGCCATTCAGGACACGAATCCATCTGAAATATTTCGTGAGCGTACGCACGCGGAAAATGCCGGGCGGGCCATTTATATCGCAAACGGCTGCGTTTATTGCCACACCCAATCGATTCGATCCATTGACTGGGATCAAGGGGCGGAGCGCATTGCCCAGGCCGGGGATTATGTTGCGGATCAGCCCATTCTGCTGGGCTCCGAGCGAACGGGCGTGGATCTGTCCCAGGAAGGCGGCGAGCATCCGGATGACTGGCATATGGCCCATTTCACCAATCCGCGCTACACGCGCCCGAATTCCATTATGCCGCGATTTGGATTTTTGGGAAAGGATGACATCAGCCGCCTGACGCACTACGTGCAGAGTCTGGGGGGTAAGTCGGCGGACCATCGGACAGCCCGTCAGGACTTTTGGAAAGCGCAGCTTACATCTGCATATGAATTGGGTCCCGTGCAAAACGTCAAATGGCTTTCCGACCATGTTCCCGACGGCTGGCGCGTCATCCCCAATCCCTATCCCACATCGGAGGCGGGACTTGCCCGGGGACGCAAGATTTACCAGGATTTTTGTCTGGGATGTCACAGTCCCATCGGCGATGGGATGGGCCCGGCTCAGCCCTATCTCTATCCGCCGCCCTTGAACTTTACCATTCTTAAAGGCCGCGAAATTTCCGGAGGGATTCTTTATTACCAGATTATGAATGGGATTACGGGATCCGCCATGCCCTATTTCAAAAGGGATCTGGAATCTGAAAAAATCTGGGATGTGGGCAATTTCGTGGCGGTATATTTTATCAACCAAAGCGACGCCAATGCCGAGCCGCGAGGGATTGACGCCGCCTATGAACCCTGATGGCTTCGTAAAAAGTCTAATATCTGCGTTGCGCTACATCCTTCGTCATTGCGGTGTACCCAAAAGTACGCCTCACTCCTCGGGATTTGCGCGCCTTGATTTTGAATTTATTACTTTGCCATCCCGGTTTTGACTTTTAACGAGGCCGTCTTAACATGTACTTTCCGTTTTTTATTACCTATATGTTGATTGGCTTTGGCATCAGCGGCCTGGTGTTTTTCTGGGCCCTGAAAAACGGGCAATTCAGCGATCAGAAGCGGGCGGCCTTTCTGCCGCTTCAGCATGATACGAAAAGCCAGCCGGCCAGGATCCGTCGAATCCACCGCTTCGAGGCGCTCGTTTTAATTACAATGGCCTGTCTGGGACTCCTGATCAGTGCATCCGTACTGGCGCTCGCCCTGCTGCGGGCCAGGTAAATCTAACGAAAAAACAGGGAGTCTGGTCATGCGTTTTTTTAATCTCTTAAACATTCAGCATCTTGTTCTGGCCGTTTTTCCGGCTTTGCTGTGCGTGGTGCTCGTTGGCATTGCCTTGTCTTTTTCCCATTTTCGCGACAAGGCATCGGCAGACCGCCAGATCCGGGTGACCGGGACTTACCCGGATGGTATCGAAGAAAGAGACGCCCCCTTTCCCCTGTTTCTGTTGCTGGTGATTTTCGGCACGGTTTTGTGGGGATTCGGATATATTCTGATGGTCGGCCTGACCGGAGAGGCGATATAATATGCAAACCCATGCCCGTTCGGAGCGCTCTACCTGGATCATTATCCTGATGATGGTGCTGTTTATTCTCGGAAAAGGCTTATTCGTTTATCTGGTGGTCGGCGATGAGGGGCAGCCCGACTGGGATTATCGACCGGTTCCGGATGTTCCCGGAGAATCTCCGTACGCGATTTATGAACCGCTTCCACACCGCCAGCATGTTCGCGGCCGGATGGGGGAATAAATGAAAAAGCTGGTGCTGCTGATCATGCTTGCTGCCTGCGTCTGGGTCGGCTATGCCGCTTTGATGGCCTATGATAAATATTTCCCTTATGGTCGAATGCGGGAGACTCCGGCAGTCAGACCCTACGAAAAACCCCTTCTTGTCATGGAAGCCGGAACGGTCCCCGTGGTCGATTCCGAGGCGGTCTATCGAGCCATGGAAGGACGTGAGCTTCGTTCTCCGCTTTTGCCCGGTGATTTGAAGGCTGTTCAACGCGGACAAACCGTTTATGACACGTTTTGCCGGCAGTGTCACGGCGGGGACCATGACGGCAACGGCACCGTCGGTCAGAGTTTCACGCCACTGCCGACGGATCTCAGAACCTCCCGTGTTCAGGGGTTGATGAACGGCGTTTTATTTCAGCATATCAGCTACGGAGCCGGCAGCGGCAGTCGGCAGCCGGCCCTTGCCACCACAATTCGAATCGACGACCGCTGGAACGTCATTGCCTACATCAAATCCATCGGTGTTCGGGAGTAATTTGCCGTGCGCGATGCCCCGCACACCTGCGACCTGTGCGGCCTGAGCGCCAGATGTGCGCCCGCTGAGCTGTTGTCCGTCACCGAAAAGTCGCTCTGGTTCTGCTGCCAGGGCTGTAAAATGGTCTATATTCTGCTCATGGAAGCGGCTGATACGCCGCACCCACATTCTTTCCGGGAAACCGATCTCTTCAAGCGGTGCCAGGCCGCCGGCATTATTCCCCGATCGGAAATTGACCTGGAATCCCCTGCGGCGATGGCACCGCGCGTGCGGATAGAGCCGGTCGGCCACCAACTGGATCTAAACCTTCGAATCAGCGGGATGTGGTGCCCGGCCTGCGCCTGGGTCATCGAGACCGCGGTATCCCGACTGACCGGCATTCATCGGGCTTCCTGCTGCTTTTCCGCGGACCGCTTCCACTGCGGCTATGATCCGGTAACGACATCGGCGTCTCTGATTATTCAGGCCATTGAACGGCTGGGATACAAAACCGCTCTGCCCGGCGGTGATCCGCACTTTCGGGAAAGAAAAAGCGACTGGATTCGTTTCGGGATCAGCGCCTTTCTGACTCTGAATATCATGATGCTTTCACTGTCGCTTTACACCGGATTTTTTTCGCAACTGGCCGCTGGGGACATTCAGATGATCGGGTGGCCGGTGTTCGGGATGGCTACCGCCGTGATGCTCCTTGGGGGCCGGCCAATCTTTCAAAAGGCCTGGCAGGGGCTGATGGCCGGGTCGGCCGGAATGGAGGCGCTTATCAGCATGGGGGTCTTAAGCGCCTACTGTTACAGTGTGTTTAATTTGTGGCGGGGGAGCTTGCACGTGTATTTTGACACGGCGAGCATGCTCGTCACCCTGGTGCTTCTGGGCAAACTTATCGAGGGCAATGTCAAAAAAAACATAGAGGCGAATCTCGATGAATTCCTGAACCTGATGCCGCAAAAGGTCAGGCGATGCAGTCCCGACTTTCCGGGGGGGCGATATGAGGCCTCGAAACGGCTGGTTTGGGGTGATGTATTCATTCTGGCTGACGGCGAAATTGCAGCCGCCGATGGCGTGATCATGGCCGGTGCCGGCCGGATCGATACATCCTCTCTGACCGGCGAAGCATTGCCCGTTTCCGTCAAAACCGGGGATGTGGTTCTGAGTGGCAGCAAAATGCTGAGCGGCAGGCTTTCCATAAAAGCTTTGGCCGTTGGAAGCGACTCCACCCTCGGGCAGATGATTCGGCTCATGGAAACCGCCCTCAGCCGGAAAATCCCCCTGGAAACCAAAACCGATCGGATTCTAAGATGGTTTGTGCCCGGAATTGTCCTGACGGCAATTGCTACCGGTTTAGGCTGTTTTGTGGCGGGAAGATCGCCGGAAGAGAGCCTGATTCGGGCCATTACCGTCATGGTGATCTCCTGTCCCTGCGCGCTTGGCATTGCCATTCCACTGGCGCGCGTTGCCGGCATTTCCCTGGCAGCCAGGAACGGGCTGCTGGTACGTGATTTTTCAGCTTTTGAACAGGCGGATCGCATCACAACGGTGGTCTTTGATAAGACCGGCACGCTGACCACCGGGCACTGGTCCCTGCGTGAAATCATTTGCCTGGGGACTTATGAAGAAGATCGGATACTGGCCTGTGCGGCGGCGCTTGAAATCCGCTCCCATCACTTCATTGCGGTGGAAATCCGTAACAGGGCACTGCGCCGGCACGTTGACATCCCCAATGCCGAAGTCATCCATGACAGGGGGCAGGGCATAGAAGGACGGGTTGACGGACTTGCCGTAAGGATCGGTTCCCCTGCCTGGGTAGGTCCGCAATGCAGCGGCTTTGCAAGCGATGAATCGAATAATAACGCCGCGAATGTCTCGCGGGTATTCATGAGCGTCGCGGATCAGCCGGCTGCAATTTTTGTTTTTGGCGACCGGATTCGGCCGACCGCCTGGGATGCGCTGAAAGCGCTGCGGCAAATGGGAAAAAAGCTGGCGATGATTTCCGGGGACGAGCCGCGGGCCGTAAAATTTGTAGCGGAAGCGCTTGACATCCGAAACTTTCGAGGCGGGTTGACGCCCCGGAAGAAAGCCGATTTCATTCGGGATCTCTGCCGGAGCGGGGAAAAAACGGCCATGGTGGGGGATGGCGTCAACGATGCTCCGGCACTGGCCGGCGCGGATCTGGCGGTTGCGGTCCATTCGGACAATCCGCTGGGACGCGAGACTGCCGAAATCATCCTGATGCGCGGTGATCCGGCCCAATTGCCGGGGCTGCTGGATCTGGCCCGGCGCGTGAACCGCATCATCACCCAGAACCTTTATTGGGCGCTCATCTATAATTTAATCAGCATTCCGATCGCCGTCAGCGGGTTGCTGAATCCACTGGTTGCCGTGATCGCCATGCTGCTTAGCAGCCTCAGCGTTGTGGGCAACACCCTGCGGCTGACATGGAAATAACGAAATTACAGCATCAGTTTGACGCCGCGGAATAATAATATCAGGCCCATACCCGACATGAGCAGGCCCGACAGGAAGTCGGACTGCCGCCGGAATCGCCGTATGATTGCGCCGATTCCCGTTCCAAGCAGCAACAGTCCGGGAAGTGTGCCCAGACCAAGTGCACCGGTCATCAGCATGCCCTTTATGACGGAATCCGCCTGCAACGCCATGGCAAATGCCCCATAAGACAGACCGCAGGGAATCAGCCCCAGTATCAGTCCCAGCACCGCCATATCGCTCGCATTGCTGTCCTGCATGGCTGCCTGGACGATGCGACGGAACCCGGGAATGCGGCATGGCGTTGCGGCCGCCATCCAGGCGGGCTCGGAAACCAGGCCGATACGGCTGATGCCGAAAAGAAAGAGAAACAAGCCTGCGATCAAGGCAAAACCGATCTTGCCACGCATCGTCCAGATCTGAGGATCGGATGACGTGGATGCGGCGATTTGCGGCAGGATCCCACCGATTGCCGCCATGATCCCCCCTGCGGCGCAGTAGGTGGCGATTCTGCCTAAATGGTAATAAAAATGAGGCATGAGCCGCCCCGTCCGGCCGGGAAAGGCTATGATCAAGGGGCCGCACATGCCGATGCAATGACCCTGGCCCAGAAGGCCCAGGGTGAACATCGAAAAAATATCGACGGTTTCCAATGAGATATCCTGGACCCTACATTCTTTCGATATTCCCGCGCAATTGGGCAATCTCTATGCCCAGGCTGACGCACTGCTTGCCTAACAGACAGGATTCGGCGTCTCCGGGTTCCAGGTAGGTTTTCAGTTCATGGCGATCTTTTTTCAAGTCAACGACCCACCTTTTCTGGGTGGCATCATATTCCACTTCGACGTCAATGCCGCATGCGCCGATGTCCGGATATATTTCTCTGATTTTTTCGCAAATTTGTTTTTTGTCGATCATGAGGTGCCTCCTTGGTTTGATTTGATTATGCTCCATAGTAATCATCCCGGTTGGCGGAATCAACAGAAATCTGTTCTTGACGCTGCAACTTTTCTGCATCATAGAATAAAGATACGGATAATTGAAAAGAATACAGAGGATCGCGACAAAAGTCAAAATTGGGATGTCAAGAGGTACCGGATGGTTTCTATGATTTTTAAGTTTTCAACAGGGATGAAACCGCGAATATTATCAACTTTTACTGCTCTGGGTCCGTTTGGAAAGGATGGAAATTATGGCTGCATCAGATAATAAGGGGAATAAAGGGATTCTTCTGGAGAGTGGTACGAATGAACTGGAGCTGATTGAACTCTATATCGACGAAGTGGGAGGATACCGGGGATATTACGGCGTGAATGTGGCAAAAGTGCTGGAGATCATCAGCCTGCCGCCAAGCGTTGTCAAGCCGCCGAATGCGGCCCCTTTTGTCGCCGGTGTTTTCAATCACCGCGGCAAAGTCATCATTCTGGTCGATTTGGCCTTCTGGCTGGGTAAAAACCGCATGGAGGGAGCCAATCCCATCGTGATCATCACGGAGTTCAACAAGGTAACCTCCGCTTTTCTGGTGTCCGGTATCACGAGAATCCACCGCTCCAGTTGGGCCAACATCAGGCCTGTGGACGCGTTCATGCAGAATTTCTCTGATGCCATTACCGGTCTCATCCATCTGGAAGACAGAACGGTTCTCATGCTGGATCTGGAAAGGGCCATCGGTGAGATCGATCCCCGTCTGGCCGTGCCACAACTTCAGCAGGGTGAGGAAAGAACGACTGTTCCGGAAACCGTTGCCGCTAAAATGCGCTATCCCATGCGCGTTCTGCATGCCGATGATTCCGGCATGATCCGTCGGGCAACGAGAAAATTCCTGGAAGAGAATCAGGAATTCGTCGTCACATCAAAGGTGGATGGAAAGGAAGCCTGGGAATATTTGATGGACCTCAAGAAAAAAGCCGGCGAGCAGAACAGACCCATTACCGATTTTATCGACATCGTCCTTTCGGATGTTGAAATGCCGCAGATGGACGGCTATCATTTCTGTCAGAAAGTGAAGAGCGACCCGGTTCTAAAGACCCTGCCGTTTGTCCTGTTCTCCTCGCTGATAACGGAAAAACTGCGCCACAAGGGGGAATCCGTCCATGCTGACGCTCAACTCTCCAAGCCGAACCCTGATGAACTGGTCCAGAATCTGAAAGAGATCATGTCGAAAATATATGTATAACAATGGGTGTTCGCTTGAATGGGGCAGATCCGCATGAAACAGCAAGGAACCGATATTGATGAATAAAATAGCCGTATTGCCCGGAGACGGAATCGGGCCCGAAGTCATGAATGAAGCGCTGAAAGTACTTGAAGCGGTCAGGGAAAAATTCGATTTTCAGTTTGAGTATCAGGTTGCGGATGTCGGCGGGTGCGCCATCGATTGTTGCGGCCTGGCCCTTCCTCCCGAGACGCTGTCGCTATGCGAAAGCAGCAGCGCCATCCTCTTTGGTTCCGTGGGGGGGCCCAAATGGGAAAAACTGGCGCCGGAAAAACAGCCGGAACGCGCCGCCCTGCTTCCTCTGAGAAAACACTTTAATCTTTTTTGTAACCTTCGGCCGGCAAAAGTCTATCCGGCCCTTGCAGCCGCCAGTCCCTTGAAGCCTGAAATCGTGGGTAGCGGATTTGATATTCTCTGTGTTCGGGAGTTGACCGGGGGCATTTATTTTGGAACTCCCAAGGGCCGGGAAGGATTCGGTCCCGAGGAAAAAGCATTCGACACCATGGTTTATACCCGCCTGGAGATTGAAAGAATCGCGCGGGCCGCATTCGAGATCGCCCGGAGCCGAAGAAAAAAAGTGACATCCATCGATAAA
The DNA here is from genome assembly GCA_903909505.1 of uncultured Desulfobacteraceae bacterium. GTDB lineage: Bacteria > Desulfobacterota > Desulfobacteria > Desulfobacterales > Desulfatirhabdiaceae > RAAP-1. Next base: position 12,930 of record CAIVVZ010000073.1, on the reverse strand, counting down.
GCCAATGTGCTGACCGTCATGGTATTCTGGCGGGAAATCGTCTGTGAAGTGGCACAGGATTACCCGGATGTGGAACTGGATCATCTTTACATCGACAACGCGACCATGCAACTGATCAAAACCCCGCAGCGCTTCGATGTGCTGCTCTGTGAAAACATGTTTGGAGACATCATATCGGATGAATGCGCCATGCTGACGGGTTCCATGGGCCTGCTGCCATCGGCGAGCCTGAATGAGAGCCGGTTCGGTCTCTTCGAGCCGGCCGGAGGATCGGCGCCGGATATCGCCGGCATGGGAATCGCCAATCCCGTGGCTCAGATTCTATCCGTTGCCATGATGCTCAAGTACAGTTTCGGCCGGGATCAGGCGGCAAGCGCCATTGAAAGTGCGGTGGCGGATGTTTTGTCCTCCGGAATTCACACCCGGGATATCGCACGGGAAATAAATCAGGCGGTCGGCACATCGGCGATGGGCACCGCCATTGCCGATCGGATTATCGGTTCATGAAACAAACCGGTCAATCCTTCAACCGCTTTGTTTCGCAGTGTGTCAGCGACACGCTGGACGGGCTGCGCGACGGGTTGTCCCATTTTTCAGGCCCAAGCCGAGCCGCCGTCATTTTCTGCCTGGCTCCGGATTCTCCGATCTTCATCTGCGACCCCCAGAATCTGCTCCGGGGGCATGAAACCAAATTCAGGTCTCTCTACCTGGAAGCGGATCACTGGCGCGGCAAGGTGGACTTTGATCCGGATAAATCCCGGTTTGCCTATATCCACCTGGAAAAAAACCTCCAACTGGCCGGTCTCATTTCCCATGGCGGACGTTCGGCTTCGGTCTTCTATCAGATGTGGTTTACGGAACACCATCCGGACATCTGTTCGGTGGGTCCTACCGAAAGGTGGTTGGAGCACACGGCATTGCGACTGTCGCACGACATTGCCAATGGATGTGATCTGTACACCGGCATTTCCGGCACATTTCTAAGGGAATATGCAACCCATGCGATTCGGGACCAGATTATCGATGAAATGAACCTGTATCTGGGTTGGGATGCCCATATCCGGGTGTATCCCGTCCTGGATGCCATTCTGGGCATTTCCAAGACCCGGGAGGAAGGGGCATGGCCCAGGGGAGAGCTGGTATTTGTCGAACCCCGCTTTTTACCTCGGATGGTCTTTCTGGCGCGCTTCAGCAAATCGGAACAACCCCGGCTGGACAACCTGAAACACGTCCGCAAGCTGCTGCTTTCCGTGGAGCATTCGGACCATAAACTGGTTTCCGATGGTAATGCCATTATCGGCATCAGTGATGGAAAGCTGCCAATATTTTCCATCCGTGCCTGTTTTTTCGGCGGGCACGGCTTTTTGAAGGTGAATCAGGACACCCTCTGCAGTTTTGAAGGTGGCACCTTTAAGTCCACGACCCGCCGGGCAAAACTGATTCAGGTGGAAGAAGCCCTGCTGGAATCCGATCTGTCGCCATCGGAAGGAAATCTTCTTTTTAGAATTATTGCCGAGATGGTTCATAATGCGGAGCAGAGAAAATTCGGGTGTACGCTGGTCATAGATCTTAATCCCGAGCCGGTTTCCATTTCGGGGCAGGCGCTTGAAACCCCCCTGGATCTTGGCAAGGAAGATCTTCTGGCGCTCGCTAAATCCCTGTCCAAGGTTGACGGAGCCGTGCACATCGGCGCGGACCGCCATCTTCATGGATTTGCCTGCCTGCTGGACGGCCGCGCCATATCCGGCGAAGATCGCGCCCGTGGCGCCCGGTACAACTCCGCGCTGCGGTTTTCCGCCGAGCATGCCCATATTATCGTGATCGTGGTATCGTCCGATCGCCCGGTTTCCGTCATACAGAACGGGGTGGACGTCAATTCCCAATGTTCGTGGAATCCCGTGGACTCCTGTAATTTCATCCCCGAAACCCTGCAACACTGGATCGATGCATCCGAGTCATAACCCATCAGCCTGAACCGAGTTCTCCATTCAGGATCTTTGCCACGCATGCATATTCGGTTTCCATCCTGGACAGTAATTCATCCGCGTTTTCAGTGGTCCCGGAACGGCCCATTGCCTCCATCTCTTTACAGAGAGCGGACAGCGCATGAGCTCCCAAGGATGCGCTGCTCGATTTCAGGCTATGAGCCTGCTTTCCCATGGCGTCCGCATCATTGCGGGACAGCGCAATGCGGGCATTTTCCAATTGCTTCGGGGCGTCTCGCAGGTAAATTCCGATCACTTTTGAGAGAATATCCGGCGCTCCGTTCTTCTGCAGGAATCGGATGTCTTCAAAAGCTTTACAATCGACATGATCAACATCGGAACTTTCTTCCGTTATTGTCACCCGCCCGCCATCGGCTCCTTCCGTCAAGTGCGCTTCTTGAGCAGTTTTCCTGGGAAGCCACCGATCCAAAGTGTACTGCAACTGATCGAGATTGAACGGTTTGCACAGGTAGTCATCCATGCCCGCGGTGATGCAGCGGTCGCGGTCGCCATCCATGGCATGCGCCGTCAACGCTATGATAATCGTCCGTGACGCGGAAACGGACGCGGCTTCTTCCTGCCTGATGGCACGGGTTGCCTCGTACCCATCCATTACGGGCATCTGGCAGTCCATGAAAATCAGATCGAAGGGATCCCGCCTCCAAGCCGCCAATACCTCCATGCCGGTGGCGACGATTTCCACTTCACTGCCAAGGATTTCCAACATGCTTGCAACCACTTCCTGATTGACCGGGTTATCCTCGGCGACCAACACGCGAGTACGGAAATCCGTTCCGCCTGAACTCCGCGCGTCCGGTTGAAAGCCGGTCCCAAGGTTTCCGGTGGAACGAAATTCGTCCGGACGGTCGAATTGTTGCAATTGTTGCAATTGTTGCAATGGATGCGATGGATGCGATGGATGCGATGGAGCCGAAAGATCGGACTGGGCCACTTTTTTAACTGCAACTGTAAACCAGAATGTGGAACCTTTGCCGACAGTGCTGACAACACCGACTTCTCCTCCCATCATCTCAACCAGTTGTTTGCTGATAGTCAACCCCAACCCGGTCCCGCCATACTTTCGAGTCATGGTGCCATCCGCCTGAATAAAAGGTTCGAAGATAGCGACCTGGGCGTTGGAAGGGATGCCTATGCCGGTATCCTGCACCTCGAAACGCAGGCGCGCGACGTCTTTGTCCTCTGTAACCGGGAACACTTGAATCGCCACTTCACCCCGTTCCGTAAACTTGACGGCATTGCTCACCAGGTTAAGCAGCACTTGTCGCAACCTCCCCGGATCGCCACGAACGATTCGCGGCACGTCCAGAGCCACGGAGGAAGTCAATTCAATCGCTTGCTTCTGTGCCCGATTGCCCAGTAACTCCTTGACCTCTTTTACGATCAGATGCGGGTTAAATACAATATTTTCCAGCTCGAGTTTACCGGACTCAATCTTCGAAAGATCCAATACGTCATTGATGAGGCTGAGCAGGGCCTCTCCCGAGCCGCGCGCGGTTCGTGCATAATGGAGCTGTTTGTCCGTCAGTTGCGTATTCAGGATCAGATCGATCATGCCCAGAACCCCGTTCATCGGGGTGCGGATCTCATGGCTCATGTTCGCCAGGAATTGTGACTTGGAGCGGCTGGCCGCTTCCGCCGATTCCTTGGCGTTTAGCAGGTCATTCTGGGTCTGCTGCTTTACAATGGCGGCGCCCAGCATATCCGCTATTGCTCGCAGGCTGTCCTGCTCCGCATCCGTCCACTCTCGCTCATACACACACTCATCCAGACCCAGAGTCCCCCACCAGGATGCTTCAACCAAAATCGGCGCCAGAACAAGTGACTTGACGGCTTTCTGCTCGAGCAGGTTCCGCTCCGCCCGGCTCATTTCGCTGATGCGCAATGAAAGCATCTCCCCCTGCTTGAGAACGCTCACCCAGCGGTCGTATCCGACACTCTCCGGGGAAACTTCTTGCAGGTTCAGTTTGTCAATCTGCCTGTCAATGCCGTCGGAGACCCACTCGTGACACTTTACGCACTGCAAACACGCATCCTCGCCCCAACGGTTCTCGAACACGTAGACGCGACTGGCCTTGGCTGCCTTGCCGATCATCGCCAGCACCTCTTCGATTATTCCCTTCCAGTCCGCAGTGCTCAGGAAATGCTGCGCCGCGAAACGGACGCTTCCCAAAATCTTGTCTCTTTGCAGGAGCGACTCCGTCATCGTATTAACGGAGACAGCCAGGCTGGTCAGTTCGTCGCCGCCTTGAACCAGGGCACGGGCGGACAGGTTTCCTTCCGCGATTCTCTGGACGACGGTTTGAAGACTCAGGATGGGTTTAACCAGGCGCTTGGCGTAAACAATCGAGGCCATGAGGCTTAGCAAAACAAGAACTATGGCCAGAAGGCCGGTCCGCCAGTAAACCGCCGTTACGCTTCGATCATAGCCGTCAAGGGACAGACCCACATGGATCCAGCCCCATTCGATACCGGAGTAGTCGAACGGCTGGGAATAATGGAAAACCCGACGTTGGAATAACGGAACCACGTCGATACGGCCGCTGGAAAATCGGTTTTCCGGATGCCAGTTATTGGGCAACTCCTCTTCCTGCCGCCATCCCGCACGCTCGTGGATCAGCGAAAAGCCGTCGTTTCGCGTAATCACGATGAAGTCGATGGACTTGTCCCCCTGTAGGATTTGCATGCAGTGATCCACCACGGTGCTGAAGTCCACGTTGACAACCGACCCGGCCACCAAGTCCCGCAACGACACGGCGACGCCGTGGGCCTTGGAGTCCAGGTTCTCAATAAAAGTTCGCTTCTGCTCTGGAATGATCACTATAACGAAGGTGAGCAGCGTGATGATCGTCACCAACCAGGACAACAGGGCCGTTTTCAGGGTAATGCCCATCCGCCTTTTCATTTTTCCGATTGTATTCATTGTGTGTTCTCTTTTTGCAACAACGGATTACCTTTGCTGAGGTGCTTCGATCGGCCGCCTTCGTCCTGCAGCAGTTGGCGGGTGCTTTCCAGACATGAAATAGGCTGTTTCACCATTCCATCGCCCTGAAATAACATCAGCACCTGTTGCCCCGCAGGCGTATCGTGCAATGTCAGCATCGCGGCCACTAACTCGTCCTTGCCATGGGAAGCGTAGCCGGGGCGGAAAAAAAACACCGCGGGCACCACTTCCGGAGAAGTGGCCAGCACCCGGAGCTCTTTTTGCAACTGCGGATTCAGTTCGCACGCAATTTCAAAGACATTGGAAGTGATCACACAGGCGTCTGCCTGGCGAAAAAACACCGGCAAGATGGTCCGGGAGGCATTGTCGATTCGGGTCATTTCGACAGACTCAGTTATCGGCAAGCCCATGAGCGCCGCGACCCAGGCCGATGCCAGGCTCATCCTCGGATTGTTATATAGCAGGAGTTTGCGCCCCTGAAGGTTGGCGACACTGGTGATATCGCTGTTTCGATGCACGAGGATGACATACCGTTCCGTGAACGAATTCTTCCTTGTAGGCAAAAAAATGAATTCGGGCATTTCTTTCAATCTCAGGAATTCATCCGTGGGTATGGAGGCGGCATCCGTCTGTCCGCTCCTGAGCGCCTCCGCCATCTCCTCCGGGCTATCGGAAATGCGGGTCTTCACCTCTACGGCAACACCACGTTGTTTCAGGATGACCTGAGCCCATGTCTTGATGGCGGCTAACACATCATTGTGGTTGACTCCCGTGAAACTGTCCGAGGACAAGGCAACGCGAATCGGTGCCGCAGCGTCTTGCCGAGATGCGGTATCCTGGGCCGCAAGAAATGCAGGCATGCAAAGGACCGCCAGCCAGATGGCCAGGCAGGATGCATGCTTAGCCTGCTTCACCACGCAGGGCAGCATGGAAAGCATTCGACTCTTTTTCGTGCGCGAAACCATTTATTGCCCCTTCATTGATGATTTATTACGCCCCAATCCCGGTGTATCTGTTTTTGCTTTGACGCTGTTCTCTGCAGAAGACAGCCGCTGGTGAGCGGCCAGCAATTCAAAAGAACCGGTCAGGCAGGACATCGGCTGTTCTTCGACCCTCTCTGTTTGAAGAAGCGTCAGAATCTGCTTGCCGGCCGGGGTTTCCGGCAGCCTCCTCATTTCAACAAGCATCTGCTCCCGAAACGGCGAGGCGTAGTCGGCTCGAAAAGCGAATACGATCGGCACCAGTTCTTGCGACACCGCCAAAATGCGCAGTTGGCCGCCGACCTGGGGATTGAGCTCGCTCATTGTCTGAAATCCCCTGCGCGTGACCAGGCAGGCATCGCTATTACGGAAGAAAACGGGCAGCACCACTTGCGACAGTTTATTGACAAGCATTGTCGATTTGAAGAAGTTATCGGTTGCATTCATCCCTTTCTGGAGCAAGAACGTGTCCAGCCAGATTTTCGCAAGGCTCATTCTGGGATTCTCCAGAACAATCAGGCTGCGCTGGCGAAGATCCGCCAGGCTTCCGAAGGAGCTGTCCCGGTGGACGAGAACAACGTATTCTTCCGTTATTTGTCCGTTTATGGCTCCCACAACCAACCGGTCGATTTTGATTTCCTTGTTCAGCCGCCAACATTCTTCGGCGGTTATACCAAACCCTTCCGCCGGTTTGCCCTGCGACCCTCGCAACATCTCTTCCAGGTTGTCGTAGATTTTCGGGTCCGGGTCGGTGGGAATGCTGCGCTCCCGGAAGACCGTCATCATCCACACCTTCATGGCGACTCTGGCGTCCTCAATTGTCACCTCTGTGAACATCTTCTTCGAGAAGGCAAGGCGAAACACCTTGTCCGATGCAATGATCGGGACAACCGGGTCCGCGGCAAAAAGCGGCACGGCTCCGCAAATAAAGAGCACCACCGCAAGTACCGGGCAGAGGGTCAACCATCGCCCGTGTCTGGTTGCCGATCGTGTGGCAGGGTTTCCGATCACTGCATCTCCAATTGTTTCAAGATCTCCGTTCCCACGATCAGCTCCAGTTGCGACTGAAGCGCGGTGTGGTCATAGCGTGTCTTGTAATGCTGCACGGACATAAGTGCTTCGACCAACTGGGCGCGGATCACTTTCTCGGTGTCAACCAGTTCGTTCTGGTAGGCGCGGGTGTTCAAGTCCCGGTTCTCCTGGGACGATATCATGGCGTCGAGTGTGGCCTGGTGGGACTTCCTGGCGGCATTCATACCGAGGAAGACGTCTTTGATCTGAAGGCCGATCCCTTCCCTGAGGAGAAATTGCTGCTCCTTGATCTGGTTCACCCGGGCGCGGGTCTCGCTGACTTTGTTTCGCGTCAGGAACCCGTCGAATATCGGGATCTCCACGCCGACGCCGACGCTCCAGCCCTCACTGTTTTGATTCGTGGCCAAACCCGCGTCGTAGTCGTTCCACCATTTGTGGAGTTCGCCCGTCACGGCGACCCTGGGGTAGTACCCGCTTTTGGCTGTCCGTACCGCGCCTTCCGCCGCCCGAATGCCGGCTTCCAGCTTGGTCCAGTCGGGGTTGAAACGATACGCGGCGCCGACAAGGTTCTCCAGGTTGCCGGCATAAGGCGTGAAGGGGACTTCCGAAACAGCCGGCCTGACGCTCTCTGTCCAGGGCAGCCCCATGGTATTGGCCAGTGCGGCCTGGGCCATCTCCTCGTTCTTTTCCAGCAAGGCCACTGCGGATCGCAGCGATTCCACCATCACCTTGTTATCGAGGAAGTCGGTCTTCTTTACTTTGCCCGAGCCCTCTTTGTACATCATTTCGGTAAAATTCAGCGTGGCTTCCATGCGCGCCAGGGTATCCTTGCCGACGCCGTGCACCTGCCGCGCCAGAACCGCGCCATAATAGAGGCGTTTGACACTGTCAATCAACTCCAGGTCCGTGCGGCGCGAGTCCTGTTTCACCATTTCAAGCCAGCCCCCGGACTGTTCCCGCTGCCCCTTTCGCATCCCCCCGTCGTAAAGCAGCCATTTGGCATCCATTGATGCCATGAACGAATCCGGATTCATCAATTTGACGTCCTGTTTGGGAACCGTGAATTGTTGGGCCGGTGTATTGATGGACTGGCCCGGATAGGCTACCGGAAGCTGTATCGGAACGGGATTGCCGAAGGCGCCCGCGGGTATCGTGACGGTCGCCGCCCCGCCGGGAACAGTGATCGACTGGGCCGGTATATTGAAACTGCTGGCGGGAAAAACGAAATTGGGCGCCTCGTCCATGCGTTGATAAGCTCCCCGCAGATTCACCTGCGGCCAATACCCGGCCAGGGCCTGGCGGTGCTGGGCCTCGGCCATGGCCACCGCGAACATGGAAGCCGGCCTTTGATGGCTGTTTCCCATGGCCAAATTGAGACATTCCTCGAGCGTCAACTCCTGGACCATGGCCGTGCTCATGTTCGGGTCCGCGGTTTCCGCCGCGGCCCCGGCCGGCCCGATGCCGGTCATTGTAAAGGATAAAGCGACCATGAGTGCTACAAAATTCGTCAACCTGAGAAAACCTGCCTTATACCGACTTGTCATTTCGATCCTTCCTTGCGGGCTTTCAGCTCATGATATCATGATCGCTCCTTTAACTCATTCATTTTCTCAATCTCTTCCGAGAGAGCCGCCAGAACTTCTTGGCCATTGGACACCACTTTGACATGGCACCCAAGACTTTTCAGCATCTCACCGGCGACTTCCGGGTTCACGAGATTGTCCTCGGCAAGAAGAACATGCGTTCCGGGAAAGGCCTGATGTGTTTATATGTCTGCCGGCGGGGTCAAGGGATTCATTTGCTATAGCCCTATGGACAAGCGCTGGGGCACTGGGTGGGTCTATACAGGATAATCGAAGAAACCGAGTTGGTTTATCAGCCATCTGCATCGTGTGAAATCAGCAGGCGCTGAGTGGGCGCCATATCTTCTACGGTCTTGAACATTGCCATCGCCGCGGACAGTTCTTCAGCCTCGGCCATATTCTGCTGGGCGACATTGTCCATCTCCGCCACAGCGACCTGAATCTGTTTCACCTTATCCGACTGGTTTCCCGAAGCAGAGGCAATCTCTTCGATAAAGCCGGCCACTTCTCCGGAAATGGCCGTCACCTTCCGAAACGTTTCGTTCGTTGCGATCACCAGATCGCCTCCTCGTTTGACCTTCAACATGATGTCGCCCATGAGGACCGATGTGCTATCGGCGGCAGTCGCCGCCTGGAGAGCCAGACCTCTCACTTCTTCCGCAACGACGGAAAACCCGGCACCCGCCTCACCCGCACGCGCGGCCTCAACGGCGGCATTGAGCGACAGGAGATTCGTCTTCATGGCTATTTGATTGATGGTTTTTACAATTTTCTGCGCCTCGGCACTGACCGCGGCGATTTCCTTTATTGCCGTATCAAGTTCCACCATGGAGAGATTCGATAGCTCGATCACGCGTTTGGCCTCGTTCATCCGATTGCGGGTTTCCATGGTGTTTTGTGAATTCTGCACCACCATGGAAGAAATTCCCGTGGCATCAACCATGATACCGGCAGATGTTGCCGAAAGCTCCTCCGAGCCGGCGGCGAGGTTTTCCGATGCGGAAGTCAGTTGGTCGACCATGGCGCATATTTTCTCCATCGCCTCATTGAAATGATAGGCCAACTTCCCAAACTCGTCCCGACGCTGTGAATCCATCCGGGTGGAAAAATCCCCTTGACCAAACCTCTCGGTGAGTAGGGTAAGCTCCAGAATGGGTCTCGCAATAGACCTACCAAGGACGACGCTGAATATAATTCCGAGCAAGAGCGCTATGCCGCCCAATGCCAGAATGCTGCTGCTGGAGCGAGTCACGACACGGTTGACCTCCGCCACGGCCGCATCCTGCTCCCCTTGGGCGAGGTTCACTATCTTGCGGCCGGCAACAACCTGGGCCGCAACCACGACCGTGAGTTTCTCCGCCATTTTCTTCGCCTCCCCCTCCATGTCGATCAGGGAGCCTATCCGGAAGACCACGCCGTCAGAGGCCAGCAGCACACTCCTTGCCGACTCGATTTGATTCTTGACGGAGGCCACCAGCTTCTGCTCTTCCTTGGCATCAAGTTTCTTGAGCATCTTCTCGATCAATGCAAGGATCGGGGAGGTCTTGTCAAATCGGGCCTGGAGGTTGGTCTCAACCCCTTTGATCTCCTCGCGGGAGGAGGTCGTGAAAAGCCTGGCCGCTGCTGCTTCGATGGCGCTTCCCAGGGAGACCAGTTCAGCGTTGCTCATCAGAATATTGGTGGCGATGTTGGCCTGGGTCAGGACACTGCTTTCCTTGAGGGTGTTCAGGTCCTTTGCTTCCTCCATGAGAGTTTGAAAGGCGGCCTGTCGATTCAACTGGAGGGAACGGACCATGGAGTCCAGGTTCGCCAGCTCCTTTGACACCTCTTTGAGCGTCTTGGAGACGTCTTTGTTGGCTTGAACCGAGGTTTCGACCGCCATAAGCTTCCTCTCCGTGGCCTTGAAGATCTCTGCGGCCAGGGCGGTTATCTCCAGGTGAGCGCTCATATCCGTCCCGCTGGAAAGACTCTTCAGGGAGTTATAGCCCCCCTTCACCTCCTGGATGGCCTTTTCCGCCTCCCCCTTGGCGGTCCCGTATTCCGCCATATCCTGGCACCCCTCCACCTTGGTCAGAGACGCCACGGCGCTCTGAATGGCTCGCTGTACTTCAATCGTCCGGGTCTGATAGGGCGTGCTGTGCTCGGTAAGATACGACACCTGCTCTTTGATGCGCCGCATCCCCATAACGCCCGCTACAACAATCGATGCAGTAAGAATGATGATCAGAAGGGTATTGAGGCCGAGCTTAATCTTTATTTGCATAGCTATTCGCTTTGAATCCCTTTTGCGTAATGATCAGGGGCAGGGCTTGATACCGACCCCCGAGATTATAAGAATTAATTTATTCCGTCGGGAAACTCAGCTTTTTCCAATCGGGAAGCCCGTCCCGATACCAGTAAACCTTCGCGAATCCCAGATGTTTGAGCATCAAACCCACCGCGGGGGAACGCCAGCAGAGAACGCCGTTGCAGTAAACCACGTACTCTTTTGACTTATCCAGCGCGGATGCCAGCGACGGGTCCTTGATCAAAGTGTCACAGAAAAACCACTGGGCTCCGGCAATCTTTTCCGTATCGAATTGTGCTTTGATCCGGTTGTCCAGGAAAATGGCCTTATTCTTGAAGAGCTTGTTCGCTTCTTCGCTATTCACGATGGGAAGCCCTTCAATGGCGGCGGGCATGTCCTTTTTCGCCTCCGCATCCGCCTTCAAACCCATCATCTTCTGAACCAGGGCATCCGGAAATGATTCGGCGTAACCGACCGCCATAAACGAAAGACATATTACAAGGGCTACAAAAATAGTTCTTTTCATCTTTTATTAACTCCTTAATTAATGATTATTTTGGTTCTCTATCAGGAATCGACATGATTCCCCTTACCGTCAAGACAAATTTCTGATGGTTATTTCTCTGTCTTTTGTTCCAGTTGCGCAATATCATTGGCACCCAGGATCCGATCGATATCCAGGAGAATTTTGACGCTTTTTCCGATCTTGGCCATGCCAAGAATATAATCCGTGTTGAGTTTCGTCCCGAAAGCCGGGGTTTCCTCAATGACGTCGGCCTTGATACTCAGTACCTCGGAAACCGAATCCACCACCACGCCAATCATTATATTTCCGGCCGTTCCCGCCATCTCCACCACGATGATGCACGTGCGTTCCGTGTAATTCATGGCTTCCATGCCGAATCGGCGTCGCAGGTCCAGCACCGGTATCACTTTTCCCCGAAGGTTTATGACGCCCTTAACAAATTCGGGCGTCTGCGGAACCGTGGTGATGGGCATCATGCCGATGATCTCTTTAATCTTCAGAATTCCGATGCCGTATTCTTCGTTTGCCAGACTGAAGGTCAGGTATTTGCCTTCCCTGTCGACCATGGCATGTACGGCCTGATCCATCACTTGCGTAAATGCTGCCATTTTGTTCTCCTTATCAACATTGCAATGTACTGTCATGATCGTTCGTGAACAAACGAATCATAAACGATTGAGAAATTGAATAGGTTCCTTCGGGAATTAGAAGTCCTTGACATCATTCTCATCCATGGGAATGATGTCATTGGGATTGACCTCTCTGGACCGGTGGACTGACGGAGCTTTTCCCTTTGTTGTTTTTTGGGTGAGGGCTAATGCCTCCTCAGCCATCGTACGATCCGTTATTGGAATATTCCACAGCCTACGTATATATCCATTCCCTCAACCCGCTGAACCCAGGTCTTTTTCGGTTGTACTTTTTTGGTTGCAGGATTGGTCCAGCTATATTCAACCCAGCCGCCCCCTTTTGACTTGACCACCTCTATCATTTCTTTAGCAAAAACCTTACCCGTGGGATCCTTCACTTCAAGATGACTCTGCCCCACGAGTTTCGGGTTTCCTCCGTGGGCCAATATCACTCCGTTAAAATCCTGGAGAAAGACATACAGATCGCCTTTTGTAAACTCCCCATCGGGTTTATTGAACTCGGCGATTGCTTTGTCTTTTCCATTGGCTTTCACATAGGCGGCTCCTTTTTCCGCCAGTGCCTTGGCCTCTTCAAGCGTTGACGCCTGCGCCATGAGGGTCATTCCAAAAACCACACATGTGACCAACAAAATCCCCATCAGTACTTTCTTCATTTTGAACCTCCGTTTGTTTAGTGAAAAAGCCCCCGTTATTGGGGTAAATCCATACCCTGTCTCCTCTAATGTCATCCGCATACCGATTGTCATTTCCAAGCGGATATCATATGCCGGTTAACACCGGTTATTGATTCCTGACTTCTCCGGAAGAGCGGTAAGGGACTTGCCGACTTTTATTGGACCCTTACGACGGGAGGAATTCTTGACACCCGTATAGTTTGTCCTGAACATCGCCATGGTGGCAGCCAACTCCTCGGAGCTGGCGGCAT
>CAIVVZ010000072.1 GCA_903909505.1 uncultured Desulfobacteraceae bacterium | reverse complement strand
GAAGGATTTGAAACCGTCATCCAAGCCCTAACTAACTTGCGACATAGTGAGGGTATGGCCTCTCACGGCAAGGATGCCTATGCTGACCAGTTGGAAGCCGCACAAGCCAGGCTGGCAGCGCAATCTGCCGATGTGATTGTTCGCTATCTTTATATGGCTCACAAAAATTATCAGGTTCCGGCAAAGGCTCGCGGCCTTCGTTATGAAGATAACCCACCATTCAATAAATACATTGATGAAAGCAATGGGGCGGTACAGATTTTTGAATTATCATACCAACCAAGCGAAGTTTTGTTCGAATTGGATGAAGATGCATACCGATCAGCCTTATCCGAATTTTTAACTGAAGAACATCCAGAATAAATTATGGCAACAGTGGATTTCACGGAATCGGTCATTGAACAAGCCTGCCTGGCTTGGCTGGAAGGTTTGGGTTACAAAATTCTATTCGGCCCATCCATTTCACCCGAGGCTCCCGATATCCCTGGGACAGAACGGGATGCCTATCAGGATGTGGTTTTGGCCAGCCGACTTCAGGAAGTGCTATTTAGGCTCAATCCAACTTTACCGCCTATTGTGCTTGAAGAAGCATTTCGCCAACTCATCCATATCAATCAACCTTCCCTTCTGCTCGGTAACCACGCCTTCCATCAATATCTAATATAGGACTTACGCAAAACGGTTGACAGCATAGAGAAAAGCCGGTAATGTTCCGGCATGGAACCGACAAAACAACAAGTTACTCGATTGGATTATTGCCAGTATCTGCTTGTCAGCCAAATCAATTATACGCTGACGAACTTTGCAGACCATGCCGAGAAGTTCAGCCATGATGCGGCGAACCGATATCTGGCTGGAGATGAAATCCGGCCACATATCGTGTGGGAGAACGTCCAAGGTCAAGTGGTGCCCACACCCTATGGTTTCATTGTTTTTGATGATACCGTGATTGACAAGAATTTTTCTAAAGATATTGAATTGGTTCGGCATCAGTACAGTGGCAATACCCATAGAGTTATCAAGGGTATAGGTGTCGTAACCTGTGTGTATGTCAATCCGCAGATCGACCAATTCTGGATCATTGATTACCGCATTTACGATCCGGACGGCGATGGCAAAACCAAGCTGGATCACATGCACGACATGTTGCTCAACTGTGTCTACCAAAAACAGTTGCCGTTTTGGGCAGTTTTGATGGATAGCTGGTACGCCACGAAAGAAATGATGCTCGCAATTGACGGGTTGCACAAGATTTACTACTGTCCTCTCAAGGATAATCGCCAAGTCGATGATTCTGGTGGCACAAGACCGTACCAACGTGTGGACAGTCTTGAGTGGACGGAAGCCGAAAAGGAACATGGCAAAATCATCAAGATCAAAGGCTTCCCTGGCGCTTATAAGGTGAAACTTTTCCGGGTTGTGCTGTCTGCCCAGCGCACGGATTACATCGTCACAAACGAGATGACGCAAGACAACGTGAAGGTCGTACAAGATGTGTGCGGCTTTCGCTGGAAAGTCGAGCAGTTCCACCGTGAAACCAAGCAGTTGACCGGAATTGAAGGTTGCCAGTGCCGAAAAGCCCGCATCGTTCGAAATCATATTGGCTGTGCCATTCTGGTCTGGGTCCGTCTCAAACAAGTTGCTCATATGTCGCAGCGTACGATCTATCAGGTCAAAAATGAACTGCTTTCTGATTATCTTCGCCAGCAACTCAAGTCACCTGCTATTCAGATGACTCTTGCGTAAGTCCTAAT
>CAIVVZ010000071.1 GCA_903909505.1 uncultured Desulfobacteraceae bacterium | reverse complement strand
TTCGGGGTCATTTGGTGGCCTGTCCTGGATTGTGTCGGAGGGATTCCTGAGTGTAGGCCAAAAAGGGGGAAACATTCTAGCGGGCGGGGTTGAAGAGGGTATTGTTCCTTTCACTCAAACTATTTCAAGAATCATTTTGATGCTTCGATTGACTTGGGAAAGGACTGGTTTGGGAAGCATCGTGACAAGTTGAGTGAAATATGATTTATCGATGGTGAAGATTTGGGAAAAATTGATCACTGAAGTCTTTTCCAAACCCGAATCTGATTTTTCAATAAGTATGTTTGCCGGTGCATTTGATAGTTCGGTGTTTGATGTTATGACAGCACAGATAACCGTACTGATGGCGCTTTTATTAAAAGTATCTGCTTGAATGATCACCACCGGCCTGGTTTTACCCGGTTCTGATCCTCGTGGCGGTGGCAGTTTCGCCCACCAGATTTCTCCCCGCATCATTACCAGACATCCTTTGAGAACAAGTCATAATTTGCTCGAAGCATGTCATCATCCAGTTTTGAACTATTATTGTTGTAAACCTGATTTAACTTGGCTGTAATTGCTTCTGGATCATGGTTTTGAACAAATTCCAGCACGGCCATGGAATAGAGTTTGCTTCGAGACAATCCTAGCTGCTGGGCCGTTTTCTCGGCTTTCTCAAACACCTCATCATTTATGGAAATCGCTGTCTTCATGGATTGAAGTATAACCTTTGGTATGACCTGTTTCAATGCAAATGTGTTCATCTTCAAAAAGGGCAGAGCATTTCCTGGTTCTCCTATCGTGTGCGAGGTGAAACATTTCAGCATGGGGTGTTGGGTAGGAAAGAGGAGATTCACAGAAAAGTCAAGTTTTCAACTTTGGGTTTAATAGGCTTGTATATCCTTGGAATTTTGCGCCTTGTTCATTCCCCATACATTTCCGTTATCAGCCGTCTGAGGGCGGCGGCTTCCGATTCGGAGAGGGCACCGATCGCATCGCCGAGGCGGTTTGTGCTGATCGTCCGGATCTGGTCCACGGCGATTTCCGCATCTTTTCGCTGGAGGGTTATCTGCATGCGGCAACGCCACCCAAAGTGAATTTGGCTGGTGATGGGACAAACCGTGATCGTTTGAAGTCGCTTGTTGAGTTCGTCCAGGCTGACGATGACCACAGGCCGTGTTTTGGCCATCTCGGCGCCGACGGTGGGTTCGAGTTCGGCCCAGAATATATCGTAGCGTTTCATTTTTTCGTGTCAGGCCAGGGAAGTGATTCGAGGCCATCCGAGAAGGTCCCGTCCCACTCACTCCAATCCTCCTGCGAAACGGCCATCGCTTCTGCCGTTTGTGCCCAAGAAAGCTTTTCCTGAATGGGTTCCGCGCTTCGGAGTAGGATGCCTTCGATCCGTTCTTCCAAAAGAACCGAAGAATCCATGTGGTAGCGCCGTAGGATGTCCGCGGGTATCCGTATTCCGCGGGAATTGCCAATTCGGGTAATCTTCAGTTCCTTGGTTTTCATGTAATTACTGTAATAACATTCCCAGTTGCCGTCAATACAGCAGCATCAGGCCCAGGCCCGGGAACCGCTGGAAGTCGCGGTCGCCGGTGACGATGGTGGCGTCCTGCTCGAGGGCGAGGGCGGCGAGGTGGGCGTCGGTTGTG
>CAIVVZ010000070.1 GCA_903909505.1 uncultured Desulfobacteraceae bacterium | reverse complement strand
GCCAGAAAGTATTGTGGATAAATCGCCTTTTTGTCCGTTGACAAAAATCAGCTTGGCGGATTCGATGGGAATCCCCAGATGAAGCGCCAGGGCGAGAACCGTTATTCCCGGGTCGATCGGAAAGCTGTCGGAATTGTCAGGCGTGTACCGGCCAAGCGATGCAAACAGCTTGATTTGGATGGATGTCTTCATATAGAATGATATTCCTATTAAAAAGATGAGATAATCATCATTAAGGATAACATAACGCACTCCAAAACCAATCTCAATACCCCCGTGATCATTTCGGCATCTCGCAGAACCGATATTCCCGCATTTTACATGGAATGGTTCATGAAACAGATGGACAGCGGGGTGTTTGAAATCCAGAATCCCTACAACGGCCGGGTATCCTGCATATCGGCTACTCCGGACAAGGTGCGCGGCATTGTCTTCTGGTCCAAGGATTTCGGACCTTTTATTCGAGGAAACTATGGCGACCGACTCATTCAAAAAGGGTATCATCTTTTTTTTAATTTCACCATCAATTCCACGGATCTGTTTCTTGAGCCCCATGTGCCTTCTCTTTTGGAGCGGCTGGGACAATTGGCTTGTTTAAGCCGCCGATTTGATAAGCGGTGTATTCAGTGGCGGTTTGATCCGATTTGTTTCTATCAGGTTCATGGCCACGCAAGTCGCCACAATCTTCACGATTTTCTTCAGATTGCCGATGCTGCCGGCGACTGCGGAATCCAGACCTGCATTACCAGCTTTATGGATCATTATCCCAAAATTCACAAGCGTGTGCGATCCATCAATGGATTCTCGTTTTTGGATCCCCCGGATGATCAAAAAATGGATATCTTTTTGAAAATGGAAACGATCCTGCTATCCAGGCACATTCGATTGCTTACCTGCTGTGAGCCGAAATTGATGGATCAGCTTCCTCCGTATTCGAAAATCGGAAAAAGTTCGTGCATCTCCGCTCATCTTCTGGTAGAAATATCCGGGGAAAGATTAACGATCAGAAAGGACAGGGGACAGCGAATCCATCAGGGTTGCGGATGTCAGACGTCCGTGGATATCGGATCCTACACCCGCCAGCCCTGTTACCACAACTGCCTGTTCTGCTATGCAAATCCAAAAATGCGATCTCGGTAAGAAATAACTCTCTTAACTGCTCACGGTTCTCATTGGTTCAGGAAGGAACATATTATGCAAGAATGCAGCCTGTTTGACAACTGGGGCACATTTCACAAGGGCATGAACGCCGACAGCATCCAGATGTCTTTTGCCAACCACCTGGAATACTCGCTTTCCAAGGATCAGTACACGGCCACAAACCGAGATCTGTATTATTCGCTGGCCCTTGCCACCCGGGACCGACTGGTGGAGCGATGGATACACACCCAGCAATGCTATTACCAGCACGATGCCAAGCGGGTCTATTATCTGTCGGCCGAGTTTTTGATGGGCAGGCTTCTGATCAACAACCTGATCAGTCTGGGAATATATCCGGAAGCTCAGAAAGCCATGAAAGGGCTTCACATTGACCTGGAAGAGCTTTTGGAAAACGAGCCGGATATGGGCCTGGGTAACGGCGGCCTCGGCCGCTTGGCCGCATGCTTCCTGGAATCCATGGCCACACTGGAAATTCCGGCTTATGGATACGGTATTCGCTACGAGTTCGGCATTTTTGATCAGGCAATTCGGGATCTGGGGCAGGTGGAGCGTCCGGAAATCTGGCTGAAATATGGGAACCCCTGGGAAATTCCCCGTCCCGAATACACCCTGACGGTTCATTTCTACGGCAAGGTCAAGCAGATCACGCTTCCGGACGGGACCCTGAAAACCGAATGGGTGGATACCAGTGATGTGATCGGAATTGCCTACGACACGCCCATCGACGGATACGGCAATGAGACGGTAAACACCCTGCGGTTGTGGTCGGCCCGCGCATCCAAGGAATTTGACCTGAAGTATTTTCAGGGTGGAGATTACCTGAAAGCGGTCGAGGAAAAAAACATCTCGGAAAATATCTCGAAAGTGCTTTATCCCAATGACCACATCTATGAAGGCCGTGAGCTTCGTCTGAAGCAGCAGTATTTTTTTGTTTCCTGCTCCATTCAGGACATTGTGCGCCGGTATCTGGTGACTCACACCACTTTCGATGAATTTCCGGACAAGGTCGCCATTCAGATGAACGACACCCATCCGTCCCTGGCCATTGCCGAGCTGATGCGGATATTAATGGATGACCACGGACTGGCATGGGAAAAGGCATGGGACATTACCAACCGAACTTGCGCCTATACCAACCATACCTTACTGGCGGAAGCCATGGAAAAATGGCCGGTACGCATGTTCGAATCCCTGCTTCCCCGGCACCTGCTGATCATTTATGAGATTAACCGCCGGTTTCTGCGGGACGTGTCGGTGCGGTATCTGGGTAATGAAGAGCGGATGAATCGAATGTCCCTGATTGAAGAAGGTCCGGAAAAGCAGCTTCGCATGGCCCATCTGGCCATAGTCGGCTCCCATTCGGTGAATGGGGTTGCCGAGCTTCACAGTCGGCTGCTCAGGGAAAAAGAGCTGAAGGATTTCAACGAACTGTATCCGGGAAAATTCAGCAACAAAACCAACGGCGTTACACCCCGCAGATGGCTTCTGGCCGCAAATCCGGACTTGGCGGCCCTGATTACTGGCTACATTGGAGAGGCTTGGATCACCGATCTGAATCAGCTTAGAAAGCTGGAGCCGTTGATCGATCTCCCGGAGTTTATTCAGGCCTGGCAGGCAGTCAAACAGAAAAACAAGGACCGGCTTGCACAGATCGCCCTGAACCTGACCGGCGTTCCGGTGGATTCCGCGTCCATCTTCGACATTCAGGTCAAGCGGATCCATGAATACAAGCGTCAGCTGATGAACATACTGCATGTGGTTTACTGCTGGCTGAAGATCCGTCAGCAACCGGACCATGCCTTTCATCCCAGAACCTTTTTCTTTGGGGGCAAGGCCGCCCCCAGTTATGCGACAGCCAAAATGATTATCCGGCTGATCTGCCATATCGGGGAAATGATCAACCGGGACACCATGACCGAAAAGCGGATCCAGGTTGTTTTTCTGCCCAATTATCGGGTGTCTCTGGCCGAAAAGATCTTTCCGGCATCCGATGTATCTGAGCAGATCTCCACCGCGGGCTATGAGGCATCGGGAACCTCCAACATGAAATTCGCCCTGAACGGCGCCCTAACCGTCGGCACCCTGGATGGCGCCAACGTGGAGATTCAGGAAGAGGTAGGTCCCGAGAACATCTTTATTTTCGGGCTGACCTCGGATGAAGTTTCTGCCATCCGTCCCTCCTACAATCCGACAGATTACTATATGAAAGACCCAATCCTGAAACAGTCGATTGACCTGATTCGGGAAGGGTTTTTCTGCCCCGAGGATCCGGATCTGTTTAAATCCCTGATGGATGGCCTCTTGAATGAAGACCGTTATCTGGTGCTGGCGGATTTTGAAGCCTATCACCAGTGCCAGATGAAAGTGGATGCTCTGTACCGGGACCGGGAAGCCTGGACCGCCAAATCCATCCTGAATGTGGCGAGGACGGGGAAATTTTCTTCGGATCGCACCATCCTGGAGTATAACCGCGACATCTGGAGAGCAAAGCAATTATCTGTCACTCGATGCAAACAGGAAATCGGACGTGCCTGCTGAAGCCAGATCGGAACTCCTCCATAGACCCCTCATGGATCAGTATCTGAATTATCTGCTGATCGAAAAAGGGCTTTCCGCCAATACCCTGGACTCTTATAGAACGGATTTATACCGGTTTGCGGATTTTCTACACTCCTGCGGTATTCGGGGCCTTTGCGAGGCGGATTCACCCGTGATTCTCAGGCACTTGATCAGCTTAAGGGATTCCGGAATAGGTCCCCGCTCCCGGGCCCGGCATCTGGTGACCCTGAGGGGGTTTTTTAAATTTCTGGTCCAGGAAAAGATACTGGAGCGAAATCCGGCTATCAGGATCGACCTACCCAAAAGCGGCCTGAAACTTCCGGATGTGCTCTCGGTTCAGGAGATCGATCGCATTCTAAACATGCCGGATACGCATAAACCCACGGGCATTCGCAACGCCGCCATGATCGAGCTGATGTACGCCGCCGGGCTCCGGGTGTCCGAGCTGGTGACCGTGAAACTTCAGGATGTCAACCTGGACGGCTGTTGTGTTCGCGTTTTTGGAAAAGGTGCCAAGGAACGCATGGTGCCGTTTGGACAGCCGGCCCGGCAGAAAATCGATTTTTATGTGACAACGGTCAGGCCGCTTCTCCTTCGCCCGCATATCAGCCCGTTCCTGTTTGTCGCAAGGGTTGGTAAACCCATGACCCGGCAGGGTTTCTGGAAGATTCTCAAGCAGTATGCACGGGCTGCTGGAATCCCCAAACCCATCACGCCCCACAGCCTGCGCCATTCCTTTGCCAGCCACCTTCTGGAAGGCGGCGCGGACCTACGATCGGTTCAGATCATGCTGGGGCACGTGGATATTTCAACCACCCAGATCTATACCCATGTGGCAAGGGATCATCTTAAACGTATGCACGAAAAATATCATCCCAGGGGGTGACCGCCATGAACGGGCTGCTGTTTATCGACGATGAGGAAGGCATGCGGCGGTCGGTCCTCCGCGCGCTGCAACGAGAATCCTACCCGATATTCACCGCGGAAAACGGGGAAGCCGGCGTACAATTTGTCCAAGACCATATTTCAAATATCGGCACCGTGATTTCCGATTTTAAAATGCCGGGCATGGACGGACTGGAGGCCCTGATCAGCATCGGGAAACTGAATCCGGACATTACCCGCATCATTCTGACCGGCTATGCCACCGTGGAAACCGCCATTCAGGCCACAAACGAAGGTATCGACGGATTTCTGACCAAGCCCTTCGACAACCGCGAACTGCGGGCAAAAATCCATGAAATCACCATTCGAAAACGCCTGAGACAATTTGTATCGGATCCGGTCTACCGGGAAATCACCGATTCTGCGGAGGCACTCAGACCCCGCTTTCACGAGGTCACCATTTTGTTTTCGGATATTCGAAATTTCACGAAAATGTCCCGCAAGGCGGATGCCCATGACATCGCCGCGTTCCTGAACCATCATTATTTTACGCCCATGGCGGAGATCATTCATCAGCACAACGGAACCATGGATAAACACATCGGCGACAGCATCATGGCGGTTTTCGGGGCACCGGTCCAGCATGCGGATGATGCGGTCCAGGCCATGCGGGCGGCCGTCGATATGCAGAAAAAAGCTGTCGAGATCAACATGGCGCTTGATGCTGGCTGTGGTTTCCGGCTGAACATCGGCATCGGTATTTCCACGGGAAAGGTGTTTTCGGGAATTCTGGGGTCGATTCGCAAAAGGGAATTTACTTCGATCGGGATGGCCGTTAACATGGCGTCAAGGCTGCAGCGCCTGGCAAGAGCCGGCGAGATTCTGATCTGCAGCACCACTCGGGACAGGGTGTTTGAGGCCACAAGATCTTTTGGTCAGGCCGAAGCCCTTCCCCCGGTGATCATAAAGGGACTCGAAGGGCCGATCACCGTCTATAGGGTGACGAACTCGTAAAAAGCTATGTGACGCTGTATCATCAAATAACTTCCCCGAAGTTATTTGGAAGTCAAAATTGGGGTTTTTACGAAGCCATCTTATTTTGTTTTGACGACATTATCAACCTGAAACCCGCCACCGGAAGTTGCCACAGCCTCGGCGCTGTCCGAAGAAACAGTCGTGATTTTTATTTCTCCGATCTTTTTCCCGGGAAGCAGGAACGTCTGTCCTTCAGAACCCTGAATTCTCGGTCCCGGTTCATAAACCTTCAGCACACGCCCGGCGGACAAACCCGATCGGCTGCCGGATGAAAGGGTCAGGGTTTCTCCCGATACCTTGGCGACATATCCTTTCCAGGGCGTTCGCTTGACGGCATCGCATACGGCATCCGCCATCTCCTGAATGATTTCAAAAACCGCCTTTTCAACCGCCGGAATCGAACTGATGTTCCCCTTTCGAATACTCTCAGCCTCTTCGTCGGTCAGTTTCAGTTCGCGGGTAAAGGTTTCATCCTGATATTTGGCGCCGGTTTCCGTATCGTAGACTTCAGTGGTGGCACTGACCCACGCAAACGAAAGTTTTTTTCGAAGCCACAGAATTCCCGAGTCCTGTTGCCGAACCGCGATGGCGGAAAAGCGGCTGCTTTCAACGGCCGATATGCCAAGCTGTTTTCCGATTTTGATCAAGACCAGACTTTCCGCCGGGCCAACGGATTTCTGAAAAAGCAGGTTCAGTGCCTGTGAAGCCTCGGAAGTCTCTGACCCGGTGAGAAAAAGATCGGGGCAGGATTGGGGAAGGGTCTCAAGATAGCGGCTGTCAATCACCGCGCCCATATCCTGCTGGGCGGCGGCAACCTGGTTGTTCAATCCGGTCCTGAAAACCGTTTTCTTCAGATCACTGTCCGGAGCTTTGAAATCCCGAACCATCTTCTCCGTGGATTTTTTTAAATTCGAATAGGTGCCGCATCCACACAATAAAGCCGCTGCCAGCAGCAGGACTAGTAGCGGAATTTTTCTGAATCGAAGGCTCATGTCGTCCTCTCATAAACTGCGGTGACACAGGTGGTGATGCCGCCTCTGGCAGTAAAATCCCCGGAGACTTCCATGCGTTTGGGTTCCAGAACCTGCACTAGGTCATCCAAGATCCGGTTGACGATGTGTTCATAAAAAATACCGACATTGCGGTACTGCAGCAGGTAGTATTTCAGCGATTTCAACTCGATGATCCGGACGTCCGGACGGTATCGGACGGTAATGCAGCCGACATCCGGAAGGCCGGTCATGGGGCAGAGCGATGTATATTCGGGCTGAGAAATGGTGATATCGATATCCCTTCGATCCCGGTACTGATAGTCGATGGGATCCAGGACGTCGGCCTGGATGCGGTCCGGGGATGCCGGCGTGGTGGATGGTTTTTGTTCAGAAAACTTGGACATGCTAATTCTCCATAAATGGCGATTGGGTAATTTTTCCTGCTGATTCAGCGCAGTTTTTCGATTTCTGTCAGTAGGCGATTGAAAACATCCCCTGCCTTTCCCATGATGAGCAAATCGCTGATATCCCGGGTCAGGGGCGTTTTTTCCGAATTGATTTCGATGATCCTTGCCCCGGAACGCTTGGCAATGACGGGCATATACGCAGCCGGCTGAACCAGGGCGGAGGTTCCGACAACCAGCATGACATCACAGTTTGACGCTGCCTGCCGGGATCGGCTCAGGTGATCGGGAGAAATCATCTCCCCGAAAAAAACGCATTCGGGCCTGAAGATGCCGCCACATTCGCATCGCGGCGGCATCAGAGTCAGGTCAATGCGGCGGGTTTCCAGGCGATGACCGCACTGCATGCACCGCTGCCAGGCGAAATTTCCGTGAAACTCGATAACGTCCGTATTTCCGGCAATCTGGTGCAGCCCATCGACGTTCTGGGTAATGATGGTTTTCAAGATGCCCAGCGTTTCCAGCCGGGCAAGTCCCAGGTGCGCACTGTTGGGCATGGCCTTGTCCACCACGTCCTTCATTTCCCGAATCAGAACTTGCCAGATCTTCGCCGGATCTTTCATGAATGCATCGATATGGGCATATTCCATGGGATCTATTTTTTCCCATAGCCCCCCTTTTCCTCGAAAAGGGGGGATGCCGCTTTCCACCGAAATACCGGCGCCGGTAAGTGCAACCACCCGGCTGGCTGCGGCCAGATCACGTGCAGCGCTTGTGATCAGGGAGTCCATGGCTTGTATGAGTCTCTGTTTAAGTAAGTGTAAATCCGCGATCATGCATGCCGATCAACAATGCTGATGACGCTCGCGTTCAAATTCATTTTGATCTATACGCATTCCCTTATTCAAAATCAATACTTAAGTGACCCTGCTTTCCTCGGAATTCCGTGACGGGTTCTCATTGACAGTGTGGTAGCCGGGTGGTATAAAATTACGAATATGACGCGAATCGATTGAAAAAGGCAGGGATAACGAAACAGCAATGGCAGAAATCATCTCTCTGAACGCCAAACTTCAGCTATCTCAGGACAAACGGGATGCGCTCATCCGGAAACGAAAGATTCTGGCGGTCCAAAAAGTCTTTCAGTGCAGCCGCTGTGCTCAGAAGTGCGAAAAATGTGGCGTGCACACCGAGCTCAGCCCCGAAACGCGCATTGATCACGATCATTCCATCGGAAGTCCCTACCGGTTCTGCGAGAGTTGCCAGGATGAATACAGGGATTTTGTCAATCGGCTTAAAGGCGGAGGGGATCCGGCCTGCTACTGGCATAATGAAGCTTGGTTCGAAAGCTGGAGAAGGTGGATCGACTACCAGGCGGCAACGGATCGATATCTGAAAACTCCCGAATTTTTTCAGCTCCTACAGGAGTTGAAGCAGAACCGTCTTGACGAATAGGAGGCTTGTATGTTTGGTTTGGGAATGTCGGAACTTCTTGTAATTTTGGTTATCATACTGATTATTTTCGGCGCCGGCAAGCTTCCGGAAATCGGTGGTGGTATCGGCAAGGCCATAAAGAATTTCAAGGAAGCAACAAAGGATTCGAATTCAAAAGAACCGGACAAGATCGAAGACGATAAAAAACCCGGAGCATAGCGATTTTCCGAGCCAATCTGTAACACAACAGGCGGCGACTGGATTTGTTCCAGGCCGCCATTTTATATTGAAAAACATCTAAAACATGGATGAACGCGGATAGCCAGGTGTTCATCCATGTTTTATTTTTCAGTGTTCCGAGGGGCGAAGGACGATTCGCGATCCATCTGCTCCCGGATGCTTTTGAGCTGTTCGGCGATTTCGCGGGACTTCAGCAGCAGTCCATTCAGGGTCTGGGAGACCTGGCCCTTGTCGGTTTGGTGACCATCCGCCCACTGCGTGATTCGGGAAATATCCGTTAAATAGGCATCAAACCGCTCCATCAGGCATTCCAGCAGAGACTGAAAGGCCGCGTCCGCAAGTTTTAATATATACTGGAATTTCAGGTTTTCCCGATAATCCTTGAAATGTGAGACTATGGAGCGTTCGGTTTCCCGTTTCATGCAATCCACCCCGTCTTTCAGGGCATGAATTTCATCCTCCTGTCTGTTTTGAATCGATTTTTTCAGCAGCCGCTTCACCAGCGTAACCAGCGAATAGCACCCCAGTTTCACAACCGCTTCGGTTTTGATTCGGGCGGAATATCGAAGCGTGACGCCGGCGGACGGCAGTCGAAGCTCGGATCGGGATTTTACGGCATCCAGATCCGGAATGCGTATGGGGACCATTCTGTCCTGAGCCGGCGTAAACCCCAGGCTGCTCATGGAGGTGCGGTAGTCAGAAAGGGCATCCTGCAGCAGGCCGTCATAGGGTGTGGCGATTGTCAGCAGGTATGCCGCGATCTTTGCCTCTTCTTCCCGGACGAAACGAATCACCTCAGGCATCGTGGATTCCGTTACAAATGTATCCAGGCTGTGCTTAAATTCTTGAAACACCAGGAAAAGGGCCTGGGTGAAACCGATTTTCGGGGTTTTATCCTGAACAGGATCAATTACTGCCGCATATTGACGGATGAACCGAAGCATGCCGGAGAGAACTTCCCCGTAGCGAACGTCAAAAAATCGGTCCACGTTCGTTTTAAGGTCCTGCCTGATTTTTTGCAGCGCCCCGTCCAGGGTGCTTTTCATCATTGTTTTGAGCTGAAGGATTCTGGCATCATGGCGCTTTATTTTTTCCAGCATTTCGACTGCACTGACAGAATCTCGGTTCAGTATATCCAGATTGAGATCGATCCAGTGATCCATGCCGGCCGAAATCACCGTGAGGCGCTCCACCGGATTTCGAAGCAGTAGCGCATAGCGTTCGTGCAGAAGCATGCCGTCAAAATCGGTCATGAACCGCTGGGTTTCGCTGTCGGAAAACGCCGTAAACGCCTGTTCTTCCTGCCACTGGAGAAGTCGCATGTGGTCTTTTTCGCTCAGGCCGGACTCGGTATTTTCAAAGAGATTGTACAGGGAGGACAGTGTATAAATGCTGGGAGAGGGTTTAATCAGCGAAATTTCTTCCCGAATGCGATCGATGAGCGGCAAAAGGCCGTCAACGGAGTCATGCTCGCTGAAATCGCAGTTAACGACGAACAGGATATGTTCCGCCAGGCCCATTTTCTGTATCATGGACAGGAACCGGATGTCCGCCCGCCGAAGGCCGGTTCGGCTGCTGATCACGTATATGATCAGGTGGGTCAGGAGCAGATAATCCTGGATCATGGCCAGGTGAAGGGGATTTGGGGAATCGCTGCCCTGACAGTCGGCTATCTCCAGGTTGCTGTCCAGAATGTCGGCGTTGATTTCAATTTCGATATCCTTTAAATAAACCGCCAGGGAATCGTTTCCGACAAAATCGCGGTGAAGCGCAAATTCCTTGTCTTCGTAATGCCGGACCACGGTATCGGTCGAAATGATGTCCTTGACGCTTTCAAACCCTTTGAGATAGGAGGCCATCAACACGCTGTTTTCGTTTCGTGTGCCGTTGCTGATCAGCCGGTCCGGACCCAGTGCCGACAGAGCCGACTGGAGCGCCGATCGGCATGCGGCCTGCCGGAAATCGAAGGATGCGGCTTCGGAAGCGACCGGCATCGACGGCAGCAGTACCATGGCATGTTCCAGGTCCGAGTGAATCTCTTCCCAGGATTTGAAATAAAGCGTTGCCTTCAGTCCCTGGCCTTTGCGAACCCGCGTGACAATGGAAGTGACAACGCCGGCGCCCCGCTTGAGATAATCCCCTTTCAGAAACGCATTGATGAAGGTGCTTTTTCCGGATTTGATGGATCCGACAACCGCCACACGCACCCTATCCTCCGAAATCGGGTGGGAGATATGATTGCATGTTTTTTCCCAATCATTCCGAATGGCCCCGGAAAGCCCCGGAATGCCTCGGGCCGTGGTTAACAACTCCGCCATGTTGCCGGCGGCACGCAATAGATCTTCTTTAAGGATATGAAATGAACGCATCGATCGATGTTATCCGAATAGGAATATTCGAATCCTTTCCTTGGAAAGCTGTCTGTTTTTGCCCGCTCAAGGGCATCAACCGGGTACTTTTTGATTGATGATCGGCCAGTCGCGACCGTTCATGGAAAAAACGCATAAGCTAAATAAACTACATGTTATTTGATTCATTGTCAAAACGATTTGAATACCGGATTCCGTTTTGGCGAAATTCAATCGGAAAAAAAGAGAATCAGACATAATGTCTTGTAAAATCCGTGCGTTTATGATATTTTATTCAGAATATGATCTTGAGGGGGAATTTGAACGATGTCAGAAAAAAATCCCGAATGTCCGCTGTACAATCCCTTGAACTGCAAAGAATACTACAATCCCAAGCTCTGTGCTTTTGTCAGAAAAGACCGGGTCTGCCTGAAGAAAAAAAAGCCCAAGTCCAAAACCAAGGAGGATTCCAGAGAAGATTCCACGGAAGAAAGAGATGAACAGCCATGACTGCTATGCATGGCCGGCCGCCGCGGACAACAGCAGCGGGTCAATTCCCATTTTCTTTAAGGCAGCATCCCACCTATCTTCGTTATTGATGTCAAAAATAATCGCCTCCCACACCGCACTGGTCAACCAGACATTTTCCTTGATTTCAGCATCCAACTGACCCGGCCCCCAGCCCGCACAGCCCAGCGAGAGGATATAGGATTTCGGCCCCCTGCCATGAGCAATCTCCTGCAGGATATCCATCGTATTGCTCATGGCCAGGGATGGCGTGACCATCAAACAGCCTTTCCAGCCAAACGGCTTTTTATGCAGAACGAATATTTCACCGGGAAGAACCGGGCCTCCGGAATGGATGGGCACGGGCGCCTTATGTGGGGCGGCTTCAATTCGAAGCTCGTCGAAAATATCCTTTTCCGTCAGAAAGGGATGGGGACGGTTGACAACGATGCCGACAGCTCCCTGCGGCGTATGTTCGCAGATGCAGACAACGGTCTGGAAAAAATTCGGATCCGTCATGTTCGGCATGGCAATCAGAAACTGCCCTTTCAATGACGTTTCTCTGTCCAAATCAATTTCCATTCGCATCCCTTATCCAGAAAACCACCCGTCTTTTTTCTGTAAACGGCCATGGTCCCATCATTCCGGTTTCAAGCATGAAAATACCCTGTGAGCCGTCATCCGGGGATTCTCACTATTTGCCGATATCGTTCAGCAGCAGGGTAATCGGCCGGTCGTCATCCACATTTCCGGTAAAATGAACCGGCTCGGGTATTCGGTAATCGTCATCTCCCGGAGTTGCGGCAAGCCATTTTTCCCGAAGGGCCTTGGCCACGAGAAACGCCGGCGAACGTACATCTACCAGACTTTTTTCCAGGACCAGCGCCAGCCTTCCGTTTCGTTCTTCAAGGTGCATCAGCGGCGCAATGGGAAGGCCGATCGGCTCCCAATCGGAAAATTTCTTTTCCAGGTTCCGGATGGCGGCCATCTGTCCGGTGGCCCCATTGGCAATCAGGCTGAAGACCGTCCATCCCAGGTTATAGGTATACACGCAGTCAAATTCCGTGGGAATGCTTCCCCTGCCGTCATATCCGTAAAAATGGGTCTGGGTCTTGAACTGGGGAACGGATTTGTTATAAATTTTTTCGATTCCCGGCGGAATTTTCTGATCTTCCTCCATTAGATTGGCTCTGATCAGGGCCTGCTTCAGGGTTTTAAGGGACATGATGCTCTCTTTGACCAGAAGATACAGGGTGTTGTCATAATTTTTGAACAGTACCGGGCCAAAAATATCGGGGTCCATACCGGCGGCGACAAGCGTTCTTCGATAATACTCGCGCTCGATCCCCATTTTGTAGATGCCTTTTTCCTTGAGGATGTTGAGATAGTCCTTCACCAGCCCCATGACCACCTTGTCGGTTTCAACCAGGGAAAATTGGAAATTGCCGTGACTGTCGCGCTCCAGAAGCAGCCCTTCCTGAAAAAAATCCGGAATATCGTTGAACAGATCGTCATCACGGGTGTTCCACACCGACAAATCGCTGGTCTCCCGGTGTGCCTTGGCCAGACGGCGCAGGTAGTCTCTCTTATCCTCGAGAACGGGAAAATCCAAATGGAAATCGGTATCATGGGTGCGGTTGTATACGCCGATAATGGTGTTCAGTTTGATAATGAATATTTGAATTTCATTAATGAATTCCAGCACCCCCTCCGGAATGACCATTACCCCGCAATTTTTTCCCACCGCTGCCCGGCGGACAATGGCATCACAAACGACTCGGGACAGGTGGCGAAGGGTCATGCCATATGCCGTATAATCGACGGTGCCGGCATTTTCAGCGGCTTCGATCCGTTTATGGTCGACGTAGTCCGCCACATCCTCTCCAATCAACGTAATATTGGCATGGGTCTGAAGGGCCACCTCCAGGGCCAGATGACTGGCCGTCCTTCCCATGACCTTGCAGATGTGCCAGTATTTCATGTCTGAACTGCAATCCGTGCATAAATTGCTGACTTCCTGGGCAAAGGCTCTGGCTGCGGAATGGAATCCGAACGACACGGCGCACAGGACTTTGCCGGTTGCATCCCGAACCTGAACATCGCCATCGATGGTCTTGGGAACTCCGATGACCTGAATACCGTCATCGTAGAATTCCTGGGCCATAAAGGCCGCATTGGTGTTGGAGTCGTCTCCGCCGACGATGATCAGGGCATTCAGGCCCAGGTTTTTGCAGGTTTCCCGGGAAAGGGACATTTTTTTGGGCGTGTCGATCTTGGCGCGACCGGTTTTGATCATCCCGAATCCTCCCAGATTCAGATACTGCTGGATCCGTACCGCAGTCAGTTCCACGGCCCTGTTTTCAATGACCCCATCCGGGCCCATTAAAAACCCAAAGATCTGCGTATCAGGATTGGCTTTTTTGGCTGCATCAAAGATTCCGGCAATGACGTTATGGCCGCCGGGCGCAGGGCCACCGGAAAAGACGATGCCGATTCTCCGTTGTTTCCGGTAACCCTCTGAAAGGTTAATGTCCGAAGCGTCTGCACCTTCAACCGCCTGGACTTTATTGCGAATGATATTGGGAAGCAGCCTTTTGGCCTCATTGTCGATTTCAAACACAAATCCCTCTTTTTCATGCAGCCGGGTTACGGGCGAAGCAAACACCCCGCACAGGGCGGGCGCCATCTTTCTGTGACTGACAAGCTCCGGATTGATCTTGCTGGTGATTATCTGAACATCCGGATTGCTGAGTATGGCCTCAATTCCATTCGGTGCTGACATGCGGTTCCTCCTCATCGGTCAAAATTCGGCTCTGGTGTTGACTCCATGAAAAAAGACAGGGGTCTGAAGAATCAGGAAATTATTTAACAATAACTGTCCGTGAACCTGGATGTCAAGATGAAACCGCCTGCGCCGGTCATGCGGGTGAGGGGACGATAATGCGCGGGATGTTTCAATTTCTCTCGAATAATTGAAACAATCTACCATATCTTGTAGAAGAAAGCGAATGTGACCCCTTTCCATTGTGTTTGGACTTTACAATTCGAACGGTTGCTGATAAGCTCGTTCCGAAAAATAAAGTGAACTGCTGATTGCAAAATTGGGAAGACTTCATCATATGAAGCTGAAAAAGCTGGAACTGACGGGATTCAAATCCTTTCACGAAAAAACCTGCCTCCATTTTCCGCCGGGCGTATCGGCGGTTGTCGGACCGAACGGGTGCGGGAAGAGCAATGTCATGGACGCTCTCAGATGGGTCATGGGAGAGCAGAGCGTCCGGCAGCTTCGCGGCAAGGCAATGGAAGACGTCATCTTTTCAGGAACTTCCGGAATGCCTTCGCTGAACATGGCGGAAGTGTCCCTGACGCTCATCAACGACAACGGTTCGGCTCCGGAAGCGCTCCGGGAATTCTCGGAAATCATGCTGACCCGGCGGATCTACCGTTCCGGCGAAAGTGCGTACCTGATCAACAAACAGCCCTGCCGGCTGAAGGACATCCACCATGTCTTCATGGGAAGCGGCATGGGCGCCAAGTCCTATGCCCTGATCCAGCAGGGGAATATCGGCGCCATTACCGAAGCCAGTCCGGAGGATAGAAGAGGGTATATCGAAGAGGCAGCCGGAACGACCCGTTATAAAGCCAGCAAAACAGAAGCCCTTCGAAAGCTGGAAGCCACCCAGCAGAACCTGCTTCGGCTGACCGATATCCTGTCTGAAGTCAGCCGCCAGATGAAGACCCTTGAGCGCCAGGTTCAAAAAGCCGAGCGTTACCGCAGAACCCAGAAAAAAATCAGGCGCCTGGATATTCGGCTCGGGCTCCATTTATTTGATGCCCTCTCGCTTCAGATTCAGCAGCATCAAGTGCTTCTGGCCGAGGCCAGCGATCAGGACGTCTCCTGTCAGTCCCGGTCCGGCCAGTTGGAGGCGGCAATTGCGGCCATCAAATTCCGTCATGTTCAAATCCATGAAACCCTGTCCGGCTTCCGGTCCCGGAAATTCGAGTGCCGGCGGCAGATCGACCGGCTGGAAAATGATCTTGGCCATTTAAAAAAGGACATGCTGCGACTGACTGCGGAAACCGAAGCGCTTGAAACCTCTTGCCGCGATCTTGAGGAAAAAGCGGCCAAAATCACACAGGAAATTTCGGATTTACAACATCAGGCCGATCGGGCTCAAAAAGACATCGAAGCCTTTTCCGTGACCCTGGATGCCGAAAAAACAGCATTTCAAAGCGCACAGACCCAATTGTCGGATCTCAAGAAAGAGCGCGATGCCATCAATGCCCGCCTGATGGACTTGACCGGCAGGCAAGCGCGGCATCAGCACGTCTTTCAGCATGCTTCCGCAAGCCGGGAAACCCTGAAAAGGCGTCTGAAGCGCATTGACGAAGAAGAGCACACGGCCAGAAAGGGCTTGTTCGAATCCGAGAAGGCGGAAAACACGGCCAGAGCTGCCCAGAAATTTCATCAAGACGAGGTCGCCAGGCTGGCAGCGTGTGTGGATCAGCAGAAACAGCAGCTTCAGACATCGAATCAAGCCCTGGGACAACAGGTTAAAAAGACCCAGAGCCTGGACCTGGAAAAAGCCAGGGCAGGTTCCAAATATGGCGCGTTCAAAAAAATGGCGGACAATTTCGAATGGTATCACGGCGGGGTTCGGACCATCATGAAGCGGGTCAACCACAAATCCGAATCCGATTTGCCGGAATTATCCGGAATCATCGGTCCGATTGCCGACATACTGAATCCGGCTCCGTCTTACGAAACGGCCCTGGAGGCGGCAATGGGAGAATCCCTTCAGTATCTGCTGGCAGTGAATTCGGAAGCCGGGCTTCGGGCCATTTCTTTTCTGCAAAACCAGCAGGCCGGTCGCTGCGGATTCATTCCCCTGGATGAGATCAGAAAGCCGCCCATAACCGTTGCGACGCACGCAGACCGGCTGATCTGCCATGTTCATGTCCAGCCCGAGTTCGAACCCCTTATAGAGGTTCTGCTGGGTCATGTGGTTCTTGCGGAAACCCTTGACGAGGCGATTCGCATTCAGAGCGATTCAGAATCCGGCCAGATGGCAGTTACCCTGGATGGCCAGGTGATTTCTCCGCAGAAAATCCTGATCGGAGGCAGCAGCGATTCATCGGCGGGGATTCTATCCAAGAAAAAGGAACTGGCGGCCCTGGAGCTGGAAATCAGCCGGATCACGCTGGATCATGACGCGGCACGCAAAACACAGTCCGCAATGGAAGCCGATGTCAGGGAACAGGAAACCCTTCTTCAGAAAAGCATCGAACAAAAAAACAACGCGGTTCAAGAAGAAGTTCAGGCGGAAAAACACGCCTATAAAGCTGCGGAAATGCTCAAACAGGCCAGGCGGCGGCTGGAGATGGCGCAACTGGAACAGGAACAGCTCGGCGGCGAAGACATGGATATGGAAGCTGAAATCGCCCGGAACCAATCCATCCTGTTGCAGGTCCAGCAGGAAATCGCCGATGCTCATGCCGCAATTTCCCTTACAGCGGAGGCCATTCAGGCCATTTCCCGGGAAACGGAAACTGCCAACCAGCGGTGGATGGAATGCCAGCTTCAACTGACCACCCTGAATGCCCAGGTGGAAAATACCCGAAACACTCTGAGGCGGCTGTTAAATTTTCGTGAGGACGGGCTGCAGCGAATCACACAGATTTCAAGCGACATCGCCGAAAACCGCCGGAAGATCTCGGCCGGCGCGCTGAAGATCCAGACCGATGAAAATCGTCTCGAGCTGGATTATGAGCAGGTACAGACGATTGAAGCGGAGCTGCATACCCACCAGAATGAGTATGATGCTCTGGAGCGGGAGATTGCAGACAGCAGCGCCACGCTCGGCAGCATTCACCAGGAGCGTGAAAAAACGCTTCAGGAGATCCGACTGCTGGAGCTTGAAATTTCCCGAATGACCCTGAAGCAGGACAATATTCAAGCCCGCCTGACCGAAACCTATCATCAGTCATTTTCTGAAATTCGCCGGGAAGCGGCAGCCATTGCCGACACAGACGAACATCTGTCTCCGGCGGACATGGAAAGCGGGCTGATCCAGCTCCGGTCCAAGATCGCCGGAATCGGGGATGTCAATCTTGAGGCCATTTCCGAATATGAAGCCCTGAAGACCCGGTTTGACTTTCTGGAAACCCAGCGCCAGGATCTGAACAAGGCCATTGATGACCTTCACAAACTGATTCACAAAATCAATCGGGTCACTCAGGAACGATTCATGGAAACCTTTCACGCGGTCAATGAAAAAATCCAGGAAATCTTTCCCCGCCTCTTTGAAGGCGGGACCGCCCGGCTGGTTCTGACGGATTCGAACAAACCGCTTGAGACCGGCGTTGAATTCATGATTCAGCCGCCCGGAAAAAAGCTGACGCGAATCAGCCTGCTTTCCGGAGGCGAGAAAGCGCTATCCGCCATCGCCTTTATTTTTTCCATATTTTTAATCAAACCCGCCGCGTTCTGTCTGATGGATGAAATCGACGCGCCCCTTGATGAATCGAATGTTTTCAGATTCAATCATCTCCTGAAGCTGATCGGCCAGAAATCACAGATCGTGATGATCACTCACAACAAGCACAGCATGTCATTTGCGGATACGCTTCTGGGAATTACCATGGAACAAAAAGGCGTGTCCAAGGTGGTTTCGGTGAATCTTGAAAACCAGGCAGATGGGAAACAAGCTAAAAAGGCTGAAACAAAACTGTCTTTTCCGGAACCCTGGACGCTGGCTCCTACCGGAAACGGGAAACCAGGCGATCGATGCCGGTCATGAGTCGATCCGGGCGGGTCAACAGGCTGATGACCAGGCAGCCGTCCTCATCAAAATCATAGAAATACCCGGGATGCACCAGAACATGGTCGGAATCCAGGAGCCGGCAAACCATGTCTTCATCAGAAATTCCATTCTGCATAGCAATGACTGCGGTCCATCCGCCTTTCCGCTCAAGCATCCGGCCGGTTGTCAATCGGTCGCAGGCTGC
Organism: uncultured Desulfobacteraceae bacterium; assembly: GCA_903909505.1. Classification (GTDB taxonomy): domain Bacteria; phylum Desulfobacterota; class Desulfobacteria; order Desulfobacterales; family Desulfatirhabdiaceae; genus RAAP-1. The sequence goes on along the minus strand of CAIVVZ010000070.1, from coordinate 2,566 downwards.
GTTCAAATATTTATAATTGGTTTCAATCCTGGTGATGACCTGATTCTGAAAAAAGTCCCGCTGTGCCATCAAGGCCGGAAGGCCCACCTGTACGGGGGTGGATGCCGACAGGTACGTATCGGAAATCATTTCCAGATTATTACATGCCGACACGCAAAGGGGCTTCGGTCCGCTCACCTGTATCCATCCCAGCTTAAACTGGGGAAGTCCCAGCACCTTGGAAATTCCGGACAGCGTAAAGGTCAATGCGCCGGAATTTCCAGCGAAGGATAACGATGCATCGGGGCTTTGAGTCGAAACATAATCCAGAAAAACCTCGTCCACAATCAGGGCCAGATCATGGTCCCGGCACCATCGGGTGAGCTGATCGCGTTCATGGGGCCGGATATAGGATCCCGTCGGGTTGTTGGGATTCACCAGAATAATGGCCCGGGTTCGGGGCGTGGTCAGCGATTTGATCTGCTCCAGATCGATATGCCAGCCCGTATCCGGCTGATAGCGCAACTGGTAAGCTTGCAGATTGACGGACTCCAGGCCGGCCAGAAAATCAAACAGCGGATAACTGGGTTGGGGAGCCAGAACTGTATCTTCGGGATCGCAGAGCAGCTTGAAGAGACAGGCGTAAGATTCGCTGGTGCTGGATGTCAAAAAAACCGTTTCCCGGTCAATGGCCTTTCCGTGGTGACGGTAATAGTCCACGACCGCCTGCCTGGCGGGAATCAGGCCCCGGGGACTCGGATGATATTCCAGAATGGCGGGAGCCGAAATGGCGCGGCGCACGGCGGCCGAATCATAATCAAAACCGGCTGCGGTCGGGTTTGTCTCGGTGAGGTCCACCAATTCGGCGCCGGATCGCTTCAGGGCTTCGATGCTTCGGGTAATACGATTGGTGGACGGGTTCCAGCTCAAGCGGGAAGAGAACATGCGGTGATTATCCTGTATCGGTTAATGGCGGAGCAGAGCAGGCCCTGACAGCCAATTCAGAGTATCGAAATCATCCGGGCGTAAAGACATTTAGCATCTCGTAAATATGATTAAAGATAGGCGCTATTACAGAAGAATCAATTGGATATCTATTAATATTAGATTGTTATTTCAGGTTTTAGGTAATAACTTCTCTACAGCAATCCGAGTTGCCCACCGTAGAAAAATCTTTGAATATTTGGCGCCGGCAAGATACATTCCGAATATAAATACCAAATGGGAAAAACCGTACAATAACGGGCCGCCGATAACAACCAGCAGGGGTTTGTCCAGGTAAATAGATATGGCGCCCAGCGCGCCAATGGCGGGCCAGGAAATGATGTAACTGAAGAGAATGGCCGAAACACCCATAATGATTCGGGCGGATGGTTTCTCCTTGAATGCGCTTAAATCAGCCTTGTCATTTAAGGCTGAACGCACATAATCTGTTTCAGCAATACGGTTTAAAATATTTGTTTTTATCATTTCTCATGCCTGGCTGGAGACATCCATATCGTTACAGTTATGTCTTCTGCGCTGTGAAGTGTGTAATTAATACAGGCTGGATTGTGCGTATATCTCTTGAATAAGAAGAGGCTGCCTGCGAAAGATATTTTAATCCAACCCATTGTATCATACAGGCTTTCTTTTTGAAGCAAAAAATATCCAATTATGTTCTCAAAGAAAATGACCGACACAGCAGGCATAGAGCTTGGCCGGGGACACTGATAGCGTCCAATTCCCGGAAATTATCAAATTGACTAATTAATCAAAATGAATATATAGATGTCGAAAAGCGCACATCCCACACCAAATTGGCAGAAGTATAAACGGAAGTCACCGATCCACTGTGGGCCCAGTTCGTGGTACTGTTCGGTAGTGAAGTGGAACGCCGGTATCCGATAACGAAGCAGATGATTTTTATCGAAACCGATATAGCCGACATAATTGAGCGGAGGAAATGGACAAGTCAACCAATTACTGGGATTATTTCGATAAGATCTACTGTATCTCGTTGGATAAGCGTTCAGATAGACGTGAAGAGGCTAAAACGCAATTCGAAAAAATTGGTCTTTTGGAATATGTCGAATTCCATATCGTCAAAAAACATCCATATGATTCCGAAGAGGGTATTTATGAATCTCATATGGCGTGCATAAAAAATGGGCTGCTGGCCGGCGCCGGCAACATCGTCATATTGGAAGATGATATTTTATTTGACGGATTCAGCCCGGAAGGCCTTAAACAGTGTATCGATTTTATGAGGGATAACTCTGACTGGAAAGCGTTTTTCTTCGGATGTCTGGTTTCTGGAAGCAGAAGAACGCATAGCAAGGGTGTGCTAAAAATTAAATATCGCAGCTTAACCCACGCTTATGTTCTGAACCGTGGTTTTGCTGAATTATTAGTAAAAAAGCCCTGGCGGAAGATTGCTTTCGATTCAGAGCTGAAATCTTATAAAGACGGGTTTTTTGCGATCTTTCCTTCATTTGCATTTCAGAGTAATTCCCCGACCGGGAATAGCAAGTATTTAGGATTGGATAAATTCCGGCGGTTATGCGGCGGTCTTCAGCGCATTCAGAAAAGAAACGAGTTATTTCAT
>CAIVVZ010000069.1 GCA_903909505.1 uncultured Desulfobacteraceae bacterium | reverse complement strand
GGTGCATGGGTTTGGGCGAAGTATTCCGGCGGAATCCCGGGCCTGCGGCAAGGGGGTATCGGATATTTCACTGATGAGCGGCGGATTGAACCAGTGGGATCCGGCCGGCGGCGCACTGGCGTTTCAGGAGCATTTCGTGTCCGTGAAAAAGTTGCAGCCCGATTGATGGCTTATGCAGGCCAGCAGACGGGCGTCGAAAGAAGCTGTATCTGGTTTGCCGGTGGCTAATAAATAGCCGTTATATGATGAATTTAAGTTTTAACTATCTGTAATTATATATATTTATGTGGAAGTAAATGTAATTGGATAGAAAAGTGTAAATAATATTCATTTGTTCTTGACAGGTTAAACGTCATCAGTGTAAACGGACAAAGTTTGTTTTTCAGAAACTTTCTTCCAATCCAGACAAGGGTGAAAATCTCATGCAGTTTGACTGGTTGAACTTCGCAATCATGTTGTTTCTGTTTGCCGGAATTGCATTCGGTGCTCTTCCGGTTGTCCTTTCGTTGTGTTTATCCCCAAAAAGCAAAGCCAACGAATTATCCCTTCCCTATGAATGCGGAATAAACCCCTTGGGGTCTGCGCGTGTGAATTTCGGCATCAATTACTATTTTTATGCGCTGCTGTTTCTTGCCTTTGATGTGGATGTCCTTTATCTGTTTCCGGTATCGGTTGTATATGCAAACAGCCCTGGCTGGACCCTGTTCTGGGAACTGGCCGTCTTTTTGGGTATTCTTGGGCTTGCGGTGGTATATTTCTGGCGCAAAGGAGTGTTTACATGGCCAAGAAGGATTTCCTTCTAAAACAGGCAGTGACGGATACGGGTATAGATCCGCCGCTGATTCAGATTCAACCCGTTCAGCAGATCATGGATCTGTGCAGGGCCATGTCCTTGTGGCCCATGACGTTCGGGTTGGCGTGTTGTGCTATTGAAATGATGGCTGTCGGCATGGCAAGATTTGATATTTCCCGATTCGGTGCAGAGGTATTCCGCCCATCCCCCAGGCAGTCGGATCTGATGATCGTTGCCGGAACGGTTTCAAAAAAGATGGCGCCTGCCGTTGTCCGGCTGTATGAGCAGATGCCGGCACCCAAATGGGTCATGGCGCTTGGCAATTGCGCCATATCCGGTGGTCCGTTTAGCTTTGAGGGGCAGTATGGCATCATTGAAGGTGTGGATCGTCTGATTCCCGTGGATGTTTATGTGCCGGGCTGTCCGCCCAGACCCGAGGGATTGCTGGAAGGATTGTTCGAGCTTCAAAAGAAACTGACTGGCCGGCGCTGGTGGCCAGAACCCAAAGAACATTACCGTATATGAAAAAACAACTTACGAATCGTTCACTTCCTGAAGTCTTATCCGGCTTCGAAGTCCGGGGAAAAGCAGCTTCCGATTATGCAAAAACCGGGTTTTATGCAGGGATGTTTATAGAAAAATCACATCTGCTGAATGTTGCGGCCCTTCTTTTTGAAAATGGCTATTTTCTTGAAGATGTTTCGGGCGTCGATGTTCAGGAGGGAATTCTTGTGGTGTATCATTTCGACCGGTATGACCGGTCCGAACGGCTGACCGTTCGTGTGCTGACGTCTCATGATGCGCCATCGGTTCCGTCCATTGTTTCCGTTTTCAGCGGTGCGGACTGGCACGAGCGGGAATGCTTTGATTTTTTCGGTGTTGTTTTCGAAAACCATCCCAACCTGAAACCGCTTCTTCTTCCCGATGATCTCGGAGTGCATCCTCTGTTAAAAGAAAACAACCGGCAGTCGCTTTATGCAGTGTTGCCCTTTGATCAACTGGTTGACGGCAATTCCAAATAACATAGGTTTATTTATTATCACGATTTCGGACTGCTAACATTAAGCAAAAGGCATACCCGGAAGGATCCCATGAAGAGTCAATACTCCATTATCCAAGATAAAGAACGATGTATCGGCTGTCTGAGCTGTGAGGTCTATTGCCTGCAGAACAAGCAGATCTCGGAAGGCCCCCGGCTGTGTGAAATTGTCGTGCTGGGCAAACGAAAACTGAGTGGCATTCCTCGCGAAGCCTACGTTTACATGTCCTGTTTTCACTGCGAAAATCCGGCGTGTGTCGCCGCCTGCCCGACCGGGGCCATGAAAAAGCGCGAATCTGACGGTATTGTTTATGTGGATTTTGATCGCTGTATTGGATGTAAGGC
>CAIVVZ010000068.1 GCA_903909505.1 uncultured Desulfobacteraceae bacterium | reverse complement strand
GCAGGGGGAAATCTCGACCGGGTCAGAAGAGAGGTGATTGCAGCCACCCGCCTTCCGGTCGGCAATGTTCCCCTGTATCAGGCGTTCAAGGAGACTGCCTGGCGATACAAGGACCCGAGCCGGCTCGATCCCGAATATCTCTTCGATCTTATCGAGCAGCAGCTTAGCGATGGCCTCAGTTTCATGGCGATCCACTGCGGCATCAACCAGTATACCATCGAGCGTCTTCGCAAGCAGGGTTACCGCTACGGCGGGCTGGCATCAAAAGGCGGAACATTCATGGTGGCGTGGATGGATGCAACCGGAAAGGAAAACCCCCTGTACGAGCAGTTCGACCGGGTCTGCGGCCTCATGAAGAAATATGACGCGGTGCTCTCCCTCGGAAACGGTATCCGCGCCGGTGCGATCCACGACAGCCACGACCGGGCCCAGATGGCGGAGATGATCATCAACTGCGAGCTTGCCGAGCTTGGCCGCGAGATGGGATGTCAGATGATGGTGGAAGGTCCCGGACATGTTCCCCTGGATGAGATCGAGGGAAACATCATGCTGGAAAAACGGATGAGCGGCAATGCGCCGTATTATGTTCTGGGTCCGATTCCCCTGGATACCGGAGCCGGGTACGATCATGTGGGAGCCGCCATCGGCGCGGCGCATTCGGCCCGATATGGCGCGGACCTGATCTGCTACATCACGCCCGCGGAGCATCTTGCGCTGCCCACGGAGGCCGATGTCCGGGAGGGCGTTCGGGTCACCCGGCTGGCCGTGCGGGTCGGTGACATCGCCAAATATCCGGAAAGGCGGCAACGGGAGAAACGGGCCGGGCTGGCAAGGCGGGACATGCGCTGGAATGATCTGGAAAAGGAACTTTTGTTTCCGGAGATCGCCAGAAAGAAAAAAGCGGAGCGGGCGCCCCAGGAGGAGAAGACCTGCACCATGTGCGGTGATTTCTGCGCCATGAAAAAGGGAATGGAGGTTTTCAAGGATGATATCCGTGGTGATAAAATCTCACGCGTGGACTGAATCCTTTTCGCAGTCCAAATGTTCATGAATTGCTTGGGCATCCCCGCAGGTGGCAATGTCCATGTAGCGCTTCACGATAAGGAGTTTTGAAAATGGAAAAACTGAATCGTACCATCGGTTCCATCAGGACACCCGACAAACTGGTTTATGAAAAAGCCCTTGTGCGGCTTGCGGATCAGGCGCGCCCGGCCGGAAGCCTGGGCATTCTCGAGAATGTCTCGGCCCGGCTGGCTGCCATCGCCGGAACTCTTGACGTCCGCCTCCGGAACAAGGTTATCGTGACCTGCGCCGGCGATCACGGCATCGTTGCGGAAGGAGTCAGCCTCTTTCCTCAGGAAGTGACCCCTCAGATGGTCTTGAATTTTGTCGGCGGGGGGGCTTCGATCAATGTGCTCGGAAAACATGCCGGCGCCAGGGTCATTGCCGCCGATTTGGGCGTCAATTACGACTTTGATCCGACCCTTCCCATCTTTCACAAGAAGGTCGGAAAGGGAACGGCCAATTTTGCCAAGGGGCCGGCCATGACGCGGGAGGAAGCGATCCGATCCATTGTGGCCGGCATCGAGATCGTCGAGGAACTTTTCGAACAGGAGCCGGTGGATATTCTGGGTACCGGGGACATGGGGATCGGCAACACCACGCCATCGACGGCTGTCATTGCGGCATTTTCGGGGATTTTGGTAGATAAGCTCACCGGGCGCGGCACCGGAATCGGCGATGCGGCACTCAAAAACAAGATTGCCGTCATTGAAAGCGCCTTGCGGATGCACGCGCCCGACCCCCGTGACCCCGTCGATATCCTCTCCAAGGTGGGCGGATTCGAGATCGGCGGACTGGCAGGGCTCGTGATCGGCGCCGCGGCAAAAGGAATTCCCGTGGTCTGCGACGGCTTTATCTCAACCGCCGGGGCGCTGATCGCCTGCGAGCTGGCTCCGGCCGCAAAGGCGTATCTGTTTACGAGCCACCGGTCCGTGGAAGTGGGTCACCGGTACATGCACGAGAGGCTCGGCATCGAACCCCTGTTGGATCTTGGCTTTCGGCTGGGAGAGGGAACCGGGGCCGCTATTGCCATGGAACTGCTCGATGCCGCCACCCGGATTCTTGCGGATATCAAGACTTTCGAGGAAGTGGCCATCAAAAATGCCCAGATCTGACGATCCATCGCGCAAAAACGATAGCGACGCCGACCCATCTCAGGTGGATTACCAGTTCCTTGAGAATCTCTCCACTGCCTACTGGCAATCGGAGATTCTCTTTTCCGCGCTGGCGCTGAAGCTCTTCGACCACATCGAAAGCGAACCCATGGTCACCCAAAAGCTTTCCGCGCTATCCGGGTGCACGGAGGATGGCCTTCATCGTCTTCTGAAGGTGCTGAAGCGGATGGAGCTGATCGGGGAGAGCCAAGGAAACTGGTTCAACAGCCAGGTTGCCCGGCGCTATCTGGTCGCAAAGAGTCCTTCCTACATGGGGGATTTTTTTCTCTACCGCCGCGCCATGCGGGATAATTTTCGCCTTCTCACGCGGAAAATCTCTCTGGAGGATGATGAGCTTGAAGCAGCGAGCTGCGGACATTCGGATCTTGTGGCAGATCCTGTATCAGATCCTGCGGCGGATTCCGTGCCGGATGCGGGGGAAGATTACGCGATCAGAAACTTCAAGTACGTCCGGGCATTGGATCAACTGGCAAGGCAAAAGACAAGGCAGATCGTTGAAATCCTCGTCAGTGAAACCTGGGAGGCACCCGTTCTTGACCTGGGCGGTGGAGCGGGGTCGCTCTGCCGCTTTCTCGTGGCCTCCCATTGCGGAGCGAAGCATAACAAGGGAATTCGTTTGCCGGTATCCGTTGATGGGGCCGAAGGGCCGGCTGATGCATCCGGCTCAATGCGGGGCGTTCTTTTGGACCTCCCCGAGGTGATTGAGGCTGCACGGAAGATATACCCGGATGAAAAGGATTGGGAAGGGATCGAGACCGTCGGCGCCGACTTCCGTTTCCATGCGTTTGCAAAGGAAAGTACCTTTGGCCTGATTGTGATGAGCAATTTTCTCCATGCCTACGGAGAAAAGGAAGCCCG
>CAIVVZ010000067.1 GCA_903909505.1 uncultured Desulfobacteraceae bacterium | reverse complement strand
GGATCGGACGCATAGAACAGGGGAACTGGAGCAAGCCGCATCAGGCTCCCATTGCCTGCCGAGTAAGAGTCCGTAGCGCCGGCAAACGGATCGCCTATACGAGCGTATTGCCGTAATGCCTGCGAAACCGTATTTCCGATATCGAAGCATTGCCCATTGCTGCTGAGGTAACCTTCCTTCCACCATCTTGTATATCGCTCCATTTGATCGCGAGCGTTGAATGTTCCGCATGTTACGAGACTTTCTGCGAGACAGAGCGCCATCGATGTATCATCCGTCCATTGTCCTTTATCCAGGTTAAATGGGCCGCCTCCGACAATATCGGTCAATAGAGAAAAAGTGCCTGGTGCTTCAAACTCAACTGTCGTTCCCAAGGCGTCACCCACAGCCAGTCCAATCAGGCAACTCTGGTAACGCATTTGCTCGGTAGTCATCAAGATTCCTTCCACTTCACGATGTATTGTTCCTGTTCATTTGTTTCTGGCGACCGTCGATAGGTTGATTTGGGACACTGCTTCCAAAGTTCATGTAGTCGGGCAAGGGCAGCTTCCCCTTTGAAGCCATGCCGCGCTAACCAGCATCCAACAATCACGCCAGTTCGCCCGATTCCGCCCCAGCAATGCAGATATACCATCTCACCTTGCTGGATATGGTGGTCAATCGCGTCAAGAATCGCAACCGTTATGCCTGTCGAACTCGGTATTGATACATCCCGTATTGGAAATCGCTGGTGGGTGGCTGTTTTAAGCAACTCTGAATAGGGAAGCAAACCCTCATTTTCCTCGGTCAAGTCAATGAAGGCCGTTATCCCCGAACGGATCAGGGCATTGATTTTTACCCGTGAGGATTCCCCGTCTTTGTCTCCGGGATATTCTCCAGCGAGAAACCTGCCTGAAATCACCCAGTAACAGTTTTCTATTGGTTTATGCATGAGTTTCATTCACAAAGGCTGAAGACGCCATCAGTAATAAAATCAATAATATTTTTATCATAGCTTATCCCTTATGACTTGGATTCATAAAAGTCAACAGAATCAACACCTGCGCGCTGATTCTTTCGATGTTTCAATATCTACCATTCCTGAATCTGTGCTGAATGGCGTGTGGTGATCTGCTGAATGACTAAAAGAACCCGATTCTTACATAATCGTCTTCATTTTTCGGGAAAGAATCACCCGGGGTCCAGCCTTCTGTTTTCAGGTCTGAAATGATATGCTGTTTCGCCGCTTTTCCTGCTTCCTGTCCAAAGAGCCTGCAAACTTCTGCAATCCCGGCTTCATGATGGCGCACTTTTCTGTGCCTGAAACCGTATCTCTCACTTCCGGCAAATTCATCCAACCAGCGGTGAACCTCTTCATAAGGTTCGCCAAAGAGGCGCATGGACTCCTGGCAATGATATTCAAGACTGGGCATAGCGTTATACTCCTTATCTCGACACTTCAACATCTACAGCCTGGCGCAAAATCCGATCTTTCGTGCTATGGCACCTTTTGCCTCGCACTCCTTGCAGAGAAGATCATGGAATTTATCCGGCGTGGCAGGTATTCCCCACAGTTCAAACTGTCGTGCGGCTACCGCAAAATCGCCTGGAGTAAGGCTATTTAGACTGCGTATCTGACATTCCCATGAGGCATCAACAACATCACCTCCACCGAATCGCACCAGTTCCTGGCGAAACATGGCCCATATCTGATCGGGCGTCATCGGATCAAATCTCACTTTAAAGGCAAACCGCCTGATGCTTGCCGGGTCGAGTTTCTCCATCAAATTCGTCGTGCAAATGAAGATGCCGTCAAAGGCCTCCATCTGGGTCAGCAGCTCGTTCACCTGGGTCACTTCCCAGCTTCGCTGTGCGTTTCTACGGTCTGCAAGGAAACTGTCGGCTTCATCAAGAACCAGAACGGCATTTTGCTGCCGAGCCACAGCGAACATGTCGGCAATGTTTTTTTCGGATTCCCCGACGTACTTATCCAATATGTTCGAGGCCCGCCGGATAATGAGCGGTTTGCCGATTTCATCTGCGATGTAGCGCGCCAGTTCGCTTTTCCCGGCGCCTGCAACGCCGTGGAAGCAGAATGTACCATGTGCGCGTCTTTTGAGTCCGGCTATGATCCCCGGAATTTCAACATCGGTATTGAGATATTCCAGATTGTATGTCGTTCGAATGATGTTTCGGGCAGGCAACCTCTTTTGGCCCAGCAGGGTTCCACTGTGATCGAGCGTCTGTTCAACCAGTTCAATCGCTCGAAGATTGTCGCCACTACATGCAACCCGTGCCACCTTGGCTGCGCGGTCAAGCTGTCCAGGAGTAATTTCCTCATTGGCTGCAATACGATCGATCCATGCCTGCGGTGGCTGAAAACAGTCAAGATGGTGTTTGGCGATAAAGCGCCGTACGTTGTGCGGGGGAATCGGAAACTGGACGGAGTAATCGAAGCGTCGCAGATAGGCAGGATCGATATTACCGATAGAATTACAGACCCAGATCGCGGGAATAGGATTACGTTCCATCGTCCGGTTTATCCACGCTTTGCCTGAGGTGTGACTACCGGAATTTTCATTGTTTCCACCAAACAGCATACTGAACATCCCAAAATCAGACGGAAAGACATCCTCTATCTCGTCGAACATCAAGAGGGTATTGCCAGATCCGCCCAGAAGCTGCTGACAGAGATTGTAGGCCCGCAGGCGTCCGACTCCTTTGATCGGATCGCCGCTTTCATCTGAAAATGCAATTTCATAAAGATCCAGACCCAGCTCAGCCGCAAGAGATTGCACATATTCGGTTTTTCCGACTCCCGGCTTGCCATGAAAGAGGATATTGACACCAATCTCCTTCTTCTCAACAGCGTTCTTCAGGAATAAAAGCAGCATTGCCGTCTCACTGGAAAGATGGGGAAAATTATCCAGTGTAAGGGTTGGGGGAGATGCTCGCTTCAAAAAACGCTGGGTCATTTCATCTGCGTCGGCATGAGGAGTTAGAAGAACTCCGGAAAGGCCGTCAATCAGATTGAGTTTGTGCTCAAAATCCACAATACGGTGATCAATTTGTACCAACCCTGTTGTCGTCAGCAGGCTTTCCTTGCTTATCGCATATAGAAAGTCTTTCTCGGGAATATCGGTAAGCTGAGCCAGCACCTGACAAAGCAGATGATCCGTCGTCGTTTCATTACGCGATGCTATGATGTCCTTGAATTCTGCAAAGATTTCCAGGGCAGCGGTAAACATCAGAAGTGCCTGGTTGGCGTTGGAAAGACCCAGCATTTCCGTCAGTAAATTCATATTATGGAACAGCGGCAACTGCGGTGAGATTTTCATCTCGTGGAGTTCTTTCAACTGCTTTGTGAGAACCCTTTTGCAGTAGGCTGCAGATAGCCTCTTTCGGGGGGTGTCATCCTCCACATCATCATATTCAATGTTACAAGTCAAAAAAGTAAGCTCGCAGAATTTTTCACATTCGAATATTTCCGCCCACCCATTTCTTCGCGTAGGTTTGTGCCAGTCGAGCATCAGTGCCATTTCGATGAGCCAAACTCCAAGAAGTGGTTTGTAGTCACTGACTACATTTTTCTGAATTGTTTTTGAAGTGTTCTTTTTCCATTCTTGTAGAAATTGTGGGTATGCCATGGCTTCTCCTCGGTTTTTCAATTCATGAATCCAATTGGTTTTTCCCCGCGATGCATCTTCTTTATCTGCGATTCTTCCCGCAGGGAATCGATCAGTGCTTTGGGGGTGATCCGATCCTGCGGCATGATGGCGTATCTGTCCCGGACGACCCGAAAATCACCCGGTGTCAGCTCCCCTATCGTATGCAGATCGTTTTCAAAGTTCTGATTCAAAGCTGTTGTTGTAAGCGGTGCAAGGAGTTTTTGGTAGAAAATGACATTTCCCTGCGGCTTCAGGCAATTAAATCCGATTTTGTAATTGAAACGCCGGACCGAGGCGCTGTCCAGGCCTGTCATCCGGTTCGTGGTGCAGACAAGAATCCCCTGATACCGCTCCATGCGCGTCAAAAACTCATTGATGGCACTTACCTCCCAGGAATGTTGTGCCATTTCCCGGTTGAAAAGAAATGTGTCCGCTTCGTCAAATACCAGAATCGCCTGTTCCCGTTCTGCTACTGCGAAGGTATCTTTGATGTTCTTTTCCGTATTGCCAACATAGCAATCCATGACATCACTGGCCCGTTTACAGATGATCTCCCGTTGCAGGCGATTGCCGATATACCGCGCCAGTTCACTTTTTCCCGTACCGGGAGGGCCATAAAACAGCAGATTCATGTTTCTGTTTTCAGTCTGTTTGGGTTGTCTCAGAAATGCATCAAAGGATTCCAAATCCTGCATCAGTAACCCAAGGTTTCCTTGAATGTTCAAACCCTCCAGCGAATAGTTCTTTTCAATGGCTTCCTTCCGATTTTTCTTTTCACCGCCGGCAAGGAGTCTCTCATGTGCATCCAAGGCAAGGATGACGGACTGCTGGAACTTTTCTTTGGTGCGCAAATTCATCTCTCGGGCCTTCTTAACAGCCAGATCGATGACCCCGGCGCTGACCTGATATTGTTGGACCAGTTTTTCCAGATCCTCGGTATTGAAAAAGCGCACCGCTTTGTTGCTTTCCAGGATGACCTGCCACAGTTGCAGCCGCTGTTGACGATTCAAGACCTCAAAGTGAAGGCTGTAAGCAAATCGCCTGAGCACGGATTCCTCGATATCGTCTATGGTGTTGGTGATCCAGATTAACCTTGCTCCCGGTTCTTCCAGGATCTGATTCAGCCAGCCTTTGTCCTGGGTTTCTCCCCGATTGAACCAGGAATTGCGGGTGTTCAAAACATTATCCGCTTCATCGACGATAACAAGAGAGCCATCCCCCTGGTTGGTCATATTCAGGCAGGCGATAATGGCGCTGCGGCGATTCAATGCCATGTTGCTTTCTTCGCGGATGATCTGGTGGGCGGAAATCTTCAAATGATGCGCCAGTCCATAAGCATAGGTTGTCTTTCCCGTACCGGGCCTTCCATAAAGCAGAATATGGGTGGAGCTTTTGGACTTATCCTGTAAAAGACGCAGAACCTGTTCGGTCTCTTCTTTGGCGATATGGTGATATGCCAGCGGAATCGTTTTTTTGGGGATGCGGGTAAAAAACGCTTTTGTCAGTTTTTCCGATGAGGGCGAATCCAGATAATTCAGGAATTCAGTTGATAAGTCCACAGTTGACAGATCATTTTCCAGCACTTCAATCTTGTGAAGGTTTCCGTTCAGGATGGCGCTGAATTCCCGGTGATCCATATCCAGAACCGCCAGCAGGTGCGGCCTTCGGGAAAAGTCGTTTAATTCTATGTGATCCATAAAATAATTCTGCGCCTGCCGCCATTTGGCGCAAATAAAAAAGAGCCAGCACAGTTGCTCTTCCCCATCAGTCAGATTAAACATCTTCTTTAATGACGCCATGCCTGTTTCGAGCTCGGAGTTGCCCTGATATTGAAGCTGTTTGCACTTTTTTTCCAGAATCGGCAAAATCCGGTCAATGAGGCGCTGGATTTTCCCTCTGGAAAATTTCTCGGTGATAGTGTCGATTTCCTGGGGATATGTTGCGGGATTTTCGGTGCACTGCAAAATTTCATCACTGAAAAAAGCCTTCTCTTTCTTGCTCAACATGCCGATGACAATCTGAACAATATTCTCATTTTCGTCCGGAATGAGCCACTGGATAAAGTCCAATGTTTCCTGATCCAGGATGGGAAGACAATGCATGAGCCTGCCCGTATAAATGATGCACTGTCTGATGCAGAAAATCCTGTTTTTGTCGCTGCCGATGTTACAAGTGAAACAGTTGAACAGATTTTCATGGCGAGACCGACGTGACTTTTTCCGCATTTTTCCTCCTTCATGATGCTTTTACCCTGTACGTTCACAATCCTCTCCGATTTCCTGCTTCCATTGGCGAAGAGGGGCAAAGGGGAAGATTTTACGCTAAATGCCGGGATCGTTACGGTTTCAACTGTTGTGCATACATGGGTGTGTATCTTTGAATAATTGTTGAAGCCATTATGACATGGGATGGCGACAGAATGTGTCGCTTTAGATTTGGGATGAGGATAAATTGGTCTTTATAAAGATTCATGACCAATTGACACCCGCCTCAGATTTCTGTAGATAATAAATATCTATTTTCATGCACGGGGGCGAGCAAGTCCTTGATCATGAGAGTTTACCGAGAAAATGATTCCCCCCTTTGAAAAAGAGGGGCCAGGGGGGGCCAAATGATCTCTTGGGAGACGAAAAAAGGGGGGTATTTTGAAAACCGAGATTACCATTCTTTGCGATAATTATGTGGGCAGACCGGGCTTTATTGGCGAGCATGGATTCAGCACCTTGATTGAAAGCGGGGATAAACGGTATCTGTTTGATGCCGGCTCCGGCGTCGGCCTGTCTTTCAATTTGAAACTGCTCGAAAAAACCCTGAAAGGGGTCAGCCGCATTTTTCTCAGTCATGGGCATTATGACCATACCGGAGGTCTCAAATGGGCCCTTCAGGAAACCGGTCCGGTGAATGTGGTTGCCCATCCGGAGATTTTCTCCAGACATTATGTCAAAAATCCCCTGCTGTTTGGAAACGAGCCCCGGTATATCGGCAGCCCTATTCCAAAAGAAGAATTGTCTGCTCTGGGAGCGGAATTTATCTGGGTGGATCAGACCCGGCAGGTGGAAGACGGTATCTGGTTTGTTACCGGTGTTCCTTGTAAGCCGGACCAGAGCTTTCAGGACCCGCAGCTTCTGCTTCAGAATGGGGAGGGGTTTTTACCGGATCCCATCAGCGATGACGCCAGCCTTCTGATTGAAACCGCAACAGACCCGGTGCTGCTTCTGGGATGCGCCCATGCCGGTGTCCTCAATATTCTGGATCATCTTCAGGACACCCTGAAGATTCGAAAACTTCGGGCCATTCTTGGCGGAACCCATCTGATGTTTTTTTCACCGGACCGGATTGCCGCGGTGATTCAGCGCTTTGAAGACTTTGGCGTGGAG
>CAIVVZ010000066.1 GCA_903909505.1 uncultured Desulfobacteraceae bacterium | reverse complement strand
TTCCCGACAACGGCCGGCACCGCCAGCGAGGTCACCACGGCCATCATTGTTCTGGATGTGAACGCCCGGGTCAAGCTGCAGGTGACCCATCCCTATAATGCCGATATTGCCATGCTGGATCCGGAGCTCACGGTAAAGCTGCCGCCCAAAATTACGGCCTTTACCGGCATGGATGCCCTGACCCATGCGGTGGAAGGCATCACCTCCTTGGGCGCGCAGCCCATTGCCGATGCCTGCGGGCTTCATGCCATCCGGCTCATTTTCAAATATCTCCCTCTTGCCGTCCATGAACCCGACAACATCACGGCAAGGGGTAACATGCTGATCGCCAGTAATCTTGCCGGGCTCTGCTTCGGGAATGTCATGACCGGCGCGGTTCACGCCACGGCCCATGCCCTGGGCGCCCACTACGGCATTCCCCACGGGCTGGCCAACGCCATCATGCTGCCGGTAGTGATGGCGTCCAATGTGGAGGCCGCCCCGGAGCGCTACACCATGGTCGCCGATGCCATGGGAATTGCGGCCCATGGCATGTCAGATGCTGAAGCGGCCATGGCGGCCGTACAGGCCGTAAAGGATCTGAAGAAAGCCATCGGCCTGACCGAAACCCTTCGGGATTTTAACGTGCCGAACGATTCCGATGAACTTCAACAAACCGTGGAACTTGCGGCCTCGGATTCACAGATCAGCTACAACCCCCGGTATCTCGAGGATTCGGATATTCTGGAACTTTTACTAAAAGCATACTAGCGTCAAAGACAGATACGGCTCACTTTCAATCAAAAGGAGATGCATCATGGAATACTGGAAAAATGAAAACGAACCCATTCAGGCATTTATCAAACTTTTTCAAGCCGCCATGGCGGATGCGGAACTGTCATCCGGATTGAAAAAAGTCAACCAGCTCATCCTCTTTGACTATACGGAGGATGGCCCCAATTGTAGCTTTTGGATAGACACTCGCGCCGGCAACCTGAATGTCGGACCCGGAAAGCCTTCCGAAGAACCGGATATGACCATGAGCCTTTCGGCGGATGACGCCCATCGGTCATGGTCCAACAAGCTGAACCCGGTCATGGCCATTACCCGCAAAAAAATTCGGGTAAAAGGATCGGCGGTCGGACTCCTGAAGCTGGCTCCCAAACTGAAAAAAGTCGCGGAAATTTATACCGGGGTTCTCAAAGATCTGGGATGGGAAGACAAGATTCTGAAGTAACGCGGATTCCGGATTCTGAGCACTGAATGCATCGTCACCTTTTTTAAAACAGGGAAACAACTGCCATGTATGGAAACACCGGTAAAATCATTGTCGTAGATTTGACCGCCGGCAAGATCGAAGTCGAGTCTCTGCCGGAAACCGATTACCTGTCCTATATCGGCGGAAGCGGTCTGGCTGCTCGGCTTTTGTGGGAACGGGGGAATATTCAAGCCGACCCCCTGTCCCCGGAAGCCATGCTCCTGTTCATGAACGGCCCCTTTGCGGGACTCAAGCTCTCCGGCGCCAGTCGCAGTAGCGTTGCCGGCAGATCGCCGTTAACCGGCAACTGGGGAGATTCTTCCTGCGGCGGGTATTTTGCCCCGGAACTCCGGTATGCCGGATTTGACGGCATCATTCTGACCGGAAGGGCTGCAAAGCCGTCCCTTCTCGTAATCGAGGACAGCGCCATTCGCATCGAAAGCGCCGAGGCCTACTGGGGAAAAGGCATCGAGTCGGTCAACCGGAGCCTGAAAGAAAAATTCGGAAAAACCTGGCGCAATCTCGTCATCGGCCCGGCAGGGGAAAATCAGGTAAAATATGCCATAATCCTGAATGAGGCCCATCATGCCTTTGGAAGGGCCGGATTCGGGGCGGTGATGGGATCCAAGAATTTAAAAGCCATCGTGGTAAAAGCCTCATCCAAAACCATGAACCTTGCGGATCCGGAAGGCTTTGAGGCCCTTCGCCGGGAGCTCAATCCCCGGATCAAGGAAGCCCTGGCCTCCGATGTGATGCATGTCAATGGTACGGCCGCCAATCTTGAGGGCGGGGTTTACAGCGGCGATGTGCCCATCAAAAACTTCACCTCGAATTTCTGGCAGGAAATGGCCGAATCCCTTACCGGAAGCGTTCTGACCGAAAAATACCTGACCCATGCCAGCGCCTGCGCGTACTGCGCCATCGCCTGCAAACGAAACGTCGCCGTCACGGAAGGCCCGTTTGCCATTCCGGATGGCTCCGGCCCGGAATATGAGACCATCATCTGCCTGGGCTCCATGATCGGCTCCATGGATCTGGCGGCTGTCTGCAAGGCCGGAAGGCTCTGCAACGATCTTGGCATAGATACCATCACCACCGGCGCCACCATCGCCTGGGCCATGGAGGCTTATGAAAAAGGGGACCTCACCCCGGACGACACCGAAGGGATTCCCCTGGTGTGGGGAGACATGGAAACCGTGATCGATGTGCTGATTCCCGCCATTGCCGCCAAAACCGGCAAACTCGGCAGCCTCCTGGCCGAAGGCAGCGCATCGGCGGCCCGCCGGATCGGCAAAGACTCCAGCGACTACACCGCTCAATCCAAGGGGCTCGAAGCTCCGGCCCACGACCCCCGCGGCGGCGGACACGGCCTGGCCCTGGCTTATGCCGTCAGCCCCCGCGGCGCCTGCCATGTGGCATCTCCCATGCTCTTCATGGAAATGGGGGCCTGCTTTTATCCGGAAATCGGCTTTGAATATGAATTGGAACCCAAAACCGATCTGAACAAGGCCGAGACCGCCGTCATTGCCGTTGCACTGGGGTCCCTCGAAAACAGCGCCTGTTTCTGCCAGTTCGCCGACAGGGAAGTCTCCATTCCGGAATGGGTGGAGCTTTTCAACACCGTTGCCGGTTATGGCTGGGACATCAAGGCCATGATGCTGGCCGGAAAACGGGTTTTCTTCCTCAAACGCCTGATCAATTACCTTTACGGCCGGACCGCGGCCGATGACGCGCTGACCCCCAGAATGCTGGAGCCGGCGCGGGATGGCGAACCCGAAGGCATTGAAATCAATTTTGACGGCATGAAGGATGCTTTTTACCGGCTCATGGGCATGGACCCGGTCAAGGGCATTCCCGTTAAATCCGCGCTGATTGACTGCGGCATGGCGGAAGAAGCCGAACGGATTTGGGAATAAAGCTGAAGACCGAAGGCGGAACACTGTATGCGGATTCGCGTAAGGCCTGCCGGAATCATCCGTCGGTATGCTGAAGAGAAGGATATGGAGGTGTCCGCGGGTCTCACGATCCGCGGACTGATCTCGCTTCTGGCCATTCCCTCCGAACTGAAGCTGATGGTTTTTGTTAACGGACAACGGAAAGACGCGGATGAAATCCTTGAAGACGGGAATGAAGTCCGGCTGATTACCTTGCTTTCCGGCGGATGATCCGGCCTTTTGTTCAGCATATTGATGACAACGAAGTTGCATCCCTGCGATTACTTCTGGATGAGATTTTCGGTAGAAAAAACTTTATTGCCTCGGTTATTTGGCAAAAAGTGTATGCACCGAAAAATTCAGCCAGACATTTCTCTGAGGACCATGATTTTATAATTGTCTATGCCAACAATGGAGAAATATGGCGGCCAAATCCGGTCCCTCGAAGTGCAGAGGCAGACAGTAGATACAAAAACATAGACAGTGATCCACGAGGGCTCTGGAAAATGCCGGGGGCGGCATGGAAAAACCATGAAGAACTGAATATGGCGTATGCCTTTGCTACATCCTCAAGCTTTTCAGATGTCGCCAACACCTTGACCGATGCGCTTGTTCAAAGCGGCTTTGAAAGGCAGGAAGCAAAAGACCTTATTGTTGCCGGCAAGATCGATCAATTGGAGCTACCTTTTGAGGTGAATGAGCCATCCACGGGCTTGGTGATCTTCACCATGCCGGAGAATCCCGCGTTTGAAAAACTTTCTGAAGAAACGCGCAAGAAAATCATGTTTAACGAGGCCGAGAGAAAGCTTTCATTTGTCGGCAAGATGAGCGACGCGGAACGGGAAGAGATCAAGTCATGATTTGTTACAGATGAAGGAAAGTTTAAATTTGACCTGGCGTTTTATAATTCGACCCGAAAAATTCCGGATAAGGATAAATGTACTCCTTCCGATAAACAAATACCATTTTCGGTTCCGGTTTTATCCATCAGGCAAGGAGACCTTTTTGAACAGTTTGAAGAGACGCATTTTCTGGATCATCCCTGGAAATTGGCAAACTGTGACGCGCTGCTTTCCGAGGAAGAATACTCTGCCAAGAGACCGGATGCCCAGACCGGCGAAATTGATATTGCTGAAGATGGAAAGGTGGCTGCCAGGTTTGTTTCCAAGCTGCAAAGCCAGATGCAACTGTTTGCCGCTGATCAGCAATAGTTCAGCACTGTCCCAATAGTCCATTTAGGCATAGAGTGCACAAATGGATCTCTCATAGTGGGTAGTTTTCAGAGATATGTGTATATATAATTATTGCACTTAATGTCTCAGCATCATTCATCGCATCTGC
>CAIVVZ010000065.1 GCA_903909505.1 uncultured Desulfobacteraceae bacterium | reverse complement strand
GCGGTTGCACGGGCCTGATTCAAAACTAGGATGCTTCACCCGTTGCCACCGGATCAACAACAACGGCTCTGGGATCATACATTTTTTCCTGGATGAAAATGCCGGGAAGCAAGGCACACATCAGATAAGCGATGCCGCAGGTGGCGATACCGGCGCCAATGGAATAATTGGTGGCTGCCCAGCCGATCAGCACCGGAGAAATAAGCGAACCTACCCGGCCCAAATTATAAGAAGTTGCCATGGCGGTGCCACGAACCGAAGTGGGAAAACTTTCACTCAGATAGGTGGCGAAAATGGCATAAGGCGCTCCGTAGAGTCCCCCGAAAACCAGCAGAAGATAGGCAACGTTGGTTTTCGTGGCAAAATTAATGACCAGGGGAATATATATCGCAACCGTGATCCCCGTAACAACCCACATCACCCGCCGTCCGAATTTATCGCCCAACCAGCCGACAAGCGATTTAAAGAAAATTCCCGTGGCATAAGTTGTGGCCAGGTACCAGCCCATGCTTTTCAGATCCACGCCGAGATCCTTGACCAGGTAGCTCGGAAGCCAGGTGTTTGCCCCGTAGTACCCGTATTGAAGGCCAAGTGACGCAAGACTCCAGAGAAGAAAGATCGACCGGAGCTTTTTATCTTTCCAGATGATTCCAAATTCATTCTTCTTTTTCGGATTGTTGCGTGCCGCCGCGCGTGCCGCGAACCAACTGGGCGGATCGGTCAGTCCGCGCATGAGAAAAAGGCAAATAAACCCGGGCAGGACCGCGATCAGGAACATGGGCCGCCAGCCCCATTTGGGCATCACGTATCCCGAAATCAGGGCGGCGATCACATAACCCACGGACCAGCCCGCCATGACGATGCTGAGAACAAAATTCCGGATCCGCGTCGGGACATACTCGGCGACCAGAAGGTTGCCGATCATATAGACGGCGCCCAGTCCCAGCCCGGAGATGAACCGCATGACGGCAATCTGCCAATATTGATTGGCCATGCCGATAACTCCCGTGCATATGGAGAACAACAGGATGGACCACCATGTTACACGGACCCGGCCGACGCGATCCGACGTCCAGCCCGCAAAAATCCCCCCCAAGCCCATCCCGATCAGCGTATAGGTGCTGAGGGCACCGGTCATGATCGGGGACATTTTCAACTCTTTCATGAAGCTTGGCATTGCAAGCGCCAGTACCTGAAGGTCAAGTCCGTCTACAATCATGGCAAGGACGATCGCTATCGTCACTCTCCACCCCATTTTGTCCATCTTTTCCCCGGTTGTCATTAATCCCTCCAAATTGGTCATAATGCGTTTATATTTTAACTGGAAAAAGATTAAAATATTTCTCTTCCCAAGTCCGATTTTATCTGTTTCGGCATTTCTAACGGCTGGCTTTTCGGTATCCGAGCTGATCCATGGCAATGATCTGCTTGCAGATGTTCGCGGAGCCTTCAACGATCACGTATGTGGGAATATCCCGATAATAGCGAGCAATCGGGTATTCCGTTGAATAACCGTAAGCGCCCATGATCCGCATGGCGAAATTGGCGCATTTCATGGCCACCTCACCGGCCATGTATTTGGCTTGGGCCACTTCCAGCCCGTTGTTCAGATGGCCCTGATCCTTCTGCCAGGCTCCTTTATAGACCAGAAGGCGGGCCGCCTCGATCTCCGTGGACATCTGGGCGATCATGTCCTGGTTCATCTGGAATTCCCCGATCGGCTTTCCAAACTGTTTTCTCTGGTTGCAGTATTTTACGGCCATGTCCAGACAGGCCTGGGCGCATCCCACGGCTCCGGCCGCGGCCGATATCCGGGTGTTGTTCAAAGAGCTGAAAACGATATTGGCCCCGTCTCCGGGCTTTCCCAGAATATTTTCCTTGGGAACCTTGGTGTTGTTGAAAAAAATCTCTCCGGTGGGCGAGGAATGGGAGCCCATTTTTTCCAGGTTTGTCGTGGTGATACCATTGAAATTCTTCAGCTCGATCACCAGGGCGGACATACCCTTGCTTCTTTTGGAAGGGTCGGTATAGCAGTAGCAGATCACGATGTCGGCCTGATTCGCGTTCGAAATCCAGGTTTTGGAACCGTTTACCAGCCAGTGGTCGCCCTTGTCTTCGGCGATGGTTTTCATGGACATGATATCCGAACCCGCATCCGGTTCGGTAATGGCAAAACCGCCCAGGTATTC
>CAIVVZ010000064.1 GCA_903909505.1 uncultured Desulfobacteraceae bacterium | reverse complement strand
TCCCTGCCGCCCATAATCAGGATAACCGGCTCTTGAAAAGATTCCAGTGCCCGATATACCGCATCGACATTGGTCGCCTTGGAATCATCCACATAGGTTACCCCATTTACGGTCTGAACAAATTCGATGCGATGAGAAAGGCCCCTGAACTGATTCAAGGCAGATTGGATTTTCTGAATATCACAGCCGGCGGCAATGGCAGCCATCACCGCCGCACAAATATTTTCCTGATTGTGCTTGCCATACAGCCGGGTTTCACTAAGATCGAGTATAGCAGATCTGAATGTCGACAGTGCACAGGGGAAATGCGCTCTCCGGGACGGACAGGATGTAAAGGCGAGTGTTAATTCGTTCCCCCCGATCCGGGCACCTTCTTCCAGGGTGCTCGATCCGTTAAACACCCATTTGCGGCTATGAATCCGGCTGGTTTCGGAAAGAACCCATGGATCGGCGCCATTAAAGATGGCAATGTCTTCAAGAGACTGATTTTGAAAAATTCTGCCTTTTGAGGCGGCATAACCGGCCATATTCGCGTATCTGTCCAGGTGATCCGCTGTGATATTGAGCAAAATACCAATATCCGGCCGAAAAGTGTCAATGGTGTCAAGCTGAAAGCTACTGATCTCGAGCACAACCCAGTCAGCCTTTTCTTCTCGGTCCACATAACCGATCAGAGGATTGCCGATATTCCCCCCCCACAAATACGGCCATGCCGCATTGAGCCAACATGGTGCCCAGAAGCGATGTGGTTGTAGTTTTGCCGTTGGTTCCGGTAATGGCGATGATCGGATCCCGGATAAATCGGGATGCCAGCTCAATCTCCCCGATAATTGGCGTGCCTTTTCGTCCGGCGTCTATCAAGAAATCGTGGGTATGAGGCACGCCGGGACTTAAAACGATCAGATCCGAAGTTTCAAAGCTTTCCCAGCGATGCCCGCCAAGCTCGGTTCGAATCCCCATCTGATGCAGCTCAAGGACGGATGAAACAAGCTCCTCTTCGGCAACCATATCCGTAACGGTAACCGCTGCCCCGCGGTGATGTAAAAACCGTGCAGTGGCAAGGCCGGTCATCCCCAGCCCGACGACCAGTACTTTTTTCCGATTCAGATTCATGGCCTCAAACCCTATCTCAGTTTCAACGTGCTGATGGCCACCAATGCCAGCGCAATGGAGATGATCCAGAATCGAACGATCACCTTGGGCTCCGGCCAGCCTTTTAATTCAAAATGGTGATGAAGCGGAGCCATTCGAAATATCCGCCGGCCATGGGTGAGCTTAAAATAGCCCACCTGGAAAATGACGGACAGGGCCTCTATCACAAAAAGGCCTCCCACAAGCGCAAGTAAGATTTCCTGTTTGGTAATGACCGCCACGGTTCCCAGCGCGCCGCCTAACGATAAAGAACCGACATCTCCCATAAAGACCTGGGCAGGATAGGCATTAAACCATAAAAAACCCAGGCCTGCCCCTGCAAGGGCGCCACAAAACACCGTAAGCTCACCACTTCCGGCAACATAGGTGATCTGAAGGTAATCGGCGATCTTGACATGTCCGGCAACATAGCAAAAGACCATATAGGTTACAGCAGCCACAATGGTGGGGCCAATGGCAAGCCCATCAAGGCCGTCTGTAAGATTTACCGCATTGGAAGTGCCGACGATGACAAAGACGGCAAACACGATATATCCCCATCCAAAATCCGGAGAAAAATTTTTAAAAAACGGGAAGGTTACCTGAGTGGAAAAATCGGGATATTGATAAAGAAACGCGCCGGCTGCAAGGGCAATTAATGTTTGATACAGAAATTTGTTTCGAGCATTCAAGCCCATGCTCTGTTTCTTGACCTGCATGAGATAGTCATCCATGAACCCGATGAGTCCGAAACCAGCCGTCACCCCCAATACCACCCAGATATAGACGTTTCTCAGATTGGCCCACAGGAGTGTAGAAGTCAGAATGGCCACCAGCATCAACGCACCTCCCATCGTGGGCGTTCCGGCTTTTTTCAGGTGGGTTTTGGGACCATCTTCGCGAATATACTGGCCGATCTGAAGATAGCTCAGTTTTTTGATGGCCCAGGGTCCCAGAACAAAACAGATTAGAAAAGCCGTCAGGCTGGCATAGATCGTTCGGAAAGTAATGTAACGAAATACATTTAAAACCGAAAACGACGTATGAAGTGGATAAAGAAGTAGATACAGCATAGGGTTGTGTCTTTACGGGATTAGGAAGAACTTTTAGTGGATGAATCCGGGCTGCCAAGGCATTCTGCCCACATTGTGATATCGTGAACGATTTTTTCCATACCCATTGCCCTGGATCCCTTGATCAAAACCCAGTCTCCTTTTCTGAGACTGCCCTTGAGGTGCTCGCAGATGGTTTGTCGGTCGCCGACAAATATTCGCCCGGAGTCCATTCCCTGGTCTGCAGCACCCTGGGCGACAGCACTTGCGAATCTGCCCGTTGCATACACGGCCGCCATATCCGCAGTTGCAGCGATTTCTCCGACTTTTCTGTGCATTTCAGACGATTCCTTTCCGAGCTCCAGCATGTCCCCGACAACCAGGATACCCCGGTGGCCACCCTTTATTCTTTGAAGCGTTTCAATGGCAGCAGCCATTGAAACCGGATTGGCATTATACGTATCATCCACAAGATGAATTTGTCTTGCGGTTTCAATCACGTTCATCCGGCCCTTGACCGGCTTGAATTTTTCCAGAGCGGCCTTGATTTCATCACCGGACAATCCCAGGACAAAACCAACTGTTGCAGCCGCAAGCGCGTTGGTTGCCATGAATGCTCCGGTTGCGGGAAGTCTGATTTCAACCGTTTCTTCAGGCAGATCCAGGTAAAACGATGTCCCGAAAGATCGGGTTACCACCTGTCTGGCCCTGACCCTTGCGTCGGGATTCAATCCAAAAAAAATAACCGGAACAGAAAGTCGACGTGAAAGTTCCATCATTCTGGGATCATCCATGTTCAGTATCGCCTGACCTTCAGGGTGTATATGCGCAAAAAGTTCTGCCTTCGCCTGGAATATTTCCTCGGTTGAGGTAAAATTTTCCAGATGGGCCGTGCCTATTGTGGTAATGACACCGATATTCGGTTGACAGATCTCGGACAGGCGGTCAATTTCTCCGGAATGATTCATTCCCAATTCCAGTACGGCCCATTCATGTTCCTTTTTCAGGTTCAGAAGGGTCAAGGGAAGACCAATATGATTGTTAAAATTCCCGGCTGTTGAAAGGACGTTGAAACGGCGGCACAGAATATCCGAAGTCATGCTGCGGGTGGTCGTTTTCCCGTTTGATCCGGTAATCGCCACAACCGATACGGAAAAACGACGCCTGTGATAGGCCGCCAGATCCCCTAGAGCGCGGGTGGTATCCCTAACCCCGATGCAGGCGATCCCTTTTTGCCGCCATTCAGCAATCGGCAGGGATCCGATCGCATGGATATCAACGAGAATGCCGTTTACACCGCTTTGAACCACATCGGCACAGAATCGATGCGCGTCGTGAATTTCCCCGCGAATGGCAACGAAATATTCAGTTAATGATATCCTTCTGGAATCAATGGCTATTCCTGAAAATTGGACATTTC
>CAIVVZ010000063.1 GCA_903909505.1 uncultured Desulfobacteraceae bacterium | reverse complement strand
CTTTAATTCAGCCATAAACTGCTTTCTGGGAATTTCTATTGCACCCAACTGAACAAGATGGTGAGTGGTCACCTGGCAGTCAATGAGGTTGAAAGACCATTTTCGAAGAAGATGCACCAGAGTCGCCAGCCCGACTTTTGAAGCATTATTTTTAAGGGCGAACATGGATTCCCCGAAAAAGCATTTCCCCAACGAGATGCCATACAGGCCGCCTGCCAGCTCTCCCTGGCTCCAGACTTCTACCGAATGGGCGAATCCGGCCTCATGAAGGCGGCAATAAGCATCCATCATATCGGCTGTGATCCAGGTTCCAGGCTGATTATCTCTGGGCGCACAGGCGCACGCCGCAATCACCTGGGCGAAATCCTGATCCAGGGTGACGATAAAACGGCCCTGTTTAAGGGTTTTCATCAGGCTTCGGGAAACGTGAAGCGCGCTCGGATACAACACGAGCCTGGGATCAGGAGACCACCAGAGAATGGGATCTCCATTGGAATACCATGGGAAAATGCCCATGCGGTAGGCCCGAATGAGGCGCTCCAGACTGAGATCGCCTCCCACTGCAAGGAGGCCATCTTCACGCGACAATTCCGGTTTCGGGAAAATGATTTGATCTGACAAACGAAATACCGGCATATTTTTGTCAGTGAATATCAAATGTGAGATTATCGCCATCCAGACCGACCTGCACGATTCCGCCTTTTTCAAGATTACCAAAAAGAATGCGGTCAGCGAGTACATCCTTGATTTGATTTTGAATCAGTCGGGATAAGGGTCTTGCGCCATACTGGGGGTCATATCCTTTTTTAGCCAGCCAGATTCTGGCCTCTGGTAAAAGCTGGATGGCTATCTTTCTGGGTGAAAGCTGAACATTGATTTCAGCCATGAATTTGTCAACCACTTTTTCCATGATTTCGATACTGAGGGATTGAAAGGAGATGATGGTATCCAGCCGGTTTCGGAATTCCGGGCTGAAACATTTTTCAACCGCTTTCATTCCCTTGTTCAAGGAATCGGATCTCACATCCCCGAATCCGATGGTCTGCGTGTTCATCTCCCGGCTTCCGGCATTGGAGGTCATAATAACGATTGTGTTCCTGAAATCCGCTTTTTTCCCGTTGTTGTCGGTCAGGGTGGCGTAATCCAGAACCTGAAGCAGAATATTGAAAATATCCGGGTGCGCTTTTTCAATTTCATCCAGAAGCAGGACGCAGTGCGGGTGTTTCCGGATGTCATCCGTCAATAGCCCGCCCTGGTCAAATCCGACATAGCCGGGAGGCGCCCCGATCAGCCGGGCAACCGTATGCTTTTCCATGTATTCGCTCATGTCATAGCGCGAAAACGATATTCCCAGGGCAGCTGCCACCTGTCTGGCCACCTCGGTTTTACCCACGCCCGTGGGTCCGGTAAACAAGAACGAGCCGACCGGCCGGTCCGGTGCGCCCAGTCCGGCACGGGACCGCTTGATGGCGGTCACCATCGCGCGAATGGCATCATCTTGGCCGAACACGACCTGCTTCAACCGGTCCTCGAGGGTCTCAAGCCGGCTGCGGTCGGATGTGGTCACCCGGATCTCCGGAATTCTGGCAATTTTGGCAACGATTTTTTCAATGTCCGCCGGATGGATTTTTTTCCGATGGGGTTGTCCGGCAAGCCTGACCCAAGCCCCTGCCTCGTCCATGACATCGATGGCCTTGTCCGGAAGGAACCGATCATTGATGTGTTTGGCGGACAGCATAGCCGCCGCTTTCAGCGCGGCATCGGTATACACGATTTGATGGTGGGCTTCATAACGGGATCTGAGGCCTTTTAAAATGTCGATGGTTTCGGAAACCGTCGGCTCGATAATATCGATTTTCTCAAACCGCCGGGACAGGGCCCGGTCTTTCTGAAAATGATTTTTGTATTCTTCATATGTGGTCGAGCCGATGCAGCGAAATTCCCCGCTGGCAAGCGCGGGTTTAAGAATATTGGAGGCATCCATGGAGCCGCCGCTGGTGGCGCCTGCGCCCACAACCGTATGGATCTCATCAATAAAGAGAACGGCATCTTTCTGATTGCTGAGGGCGTCGATCACCCCTTTCAGTCGCTGTTCGAAATCCCCCCGGAACCGTGTTCCCGCCAGAAGCGATCCCATGTCCAGAGAAAAAAGCTTCAGCCCTTTGATGGGTTCGGGAACTTTTCCCTCGAAAATCTTCAGCGCCAGGCCCTCGGCCATGGCGGTTTTCCCGACGCCCGGATCACCCACATAGATGGGATTGTTTTTTCGCCTGCGGCAGAGGATCTGAATGGTTCTTTCGATTTCGATTTCCCGGCCGATCAACGGATCGATCTTGCCATCGGCTGCAGCACGCGTCAGGTTCAGGGTGTACAGTTCAATGGGATCTGATTTTTTGGGCTTGTCCGGTTTTTCGGTCTTTGCTCCGGGCACCGGGTCCGGGATCAACGGGGAAGGGCCGGCATCATGGGAAATATAACTCAAAATATCCAGCCGGCTGATTCCCTGTTCATTGAGAAAAAAAGCCGCGAAAGAATCCTTTTCCAGAAAAATCGAGGCCAGAATGTCGCTGATAGCCACTTCCTGCTTTTCGGCGGATCGCACGTGGTTAACGGCGCGTTGAATGACCCGCTGAAAGGCAAGGGTCTGCTGAAGCACATAATCCTGGTTTTCAGCAATTTTTTCCATCCGTTCTTCGAAAAACTTCTCCAGGGAGCCCATCAGTCCCTGTATGTTTCCCCCGCAGTTTTCGATGATTTCAATGCCGCCGCCGTCATGCAATACCGCAAACAGAATATGCTCAACCGATACATATTCGTGCCGGCGTCTCTTGGCTTCCCGAACCGCAAACCCGAGGGTTTCACTGAGTTCCTTACTGATCATGGTTCACACTTCCTCCAGGGTGCATCGCAGCGGAAACCCCCTTTCCTTTGCAAGGGAATGGACGGATTCGACCTTGGTTTCAGCGACTTCAAGGGGATAAACCCCGCAGACCCCGATTCCTTTATGATGAACATTCAACATGATTTCCGTTGCCGCTTCAAGCGATTTGGCGAATACAAGCATCAGGATTTCGACGACAAACTCCATTGTGGTGTAATCGTCATTCAGGAGAAGCACCTTGAACATCGATGGCTCTTTGACAATTTCCTGAATGTCCTCATCAGTGCCGCCTTCAATTTCCGGGTTTAATGGATCCATGGATCACTTTCCGCAGCATTTTTTAAATTTTTTTCCGCTTCCGCAGGGACAGGGGTCATTTCGGCCTGTTTTATCATTTGCCCGGCGAACCGGTTTCTTTTTCTGCGGTTCGCCGTCGGAACCTGAAAAAATCAGATTCTGCTCTTTGGGCTTATGAATTGCTTCAATTTTATCCGGTTCAGCCGGCTGAATGCGAAAAAGAATGGAAAGGGTTTGCTCCTGAATGCGGGAGATCATGTCCTGAAACATCTCAAATCCCTCTTTTTTATAAACGATCAGCGGATTCTGCTGGGCATATCCCCGGAGCCCGATGCCTTCCTTCAGATGATCCATGGACAGCAGGTGATCCTTCCAGAGGGTGTCGACCGTGTTGAGCATCACATAGCGTTCCAGTTGTCTGAAATTCTCCTCGCCAAGCTCACCTTCCTTTTTTGCATACAACTCTAAAGCGGAGGATGCAATGGCTTCCGCCAAACCGTCGGTATTCAGTCCATCCAGCAAATCTTCGGTGATGTTGATATGTAAATTATACTGGTTGAACACGGCTTCATCCAGGCCCTTGAGATTCCATTCCTCGGGCGCGATTTTCTCGTTCGCATAGGTTTCGGCAATTTCCTCGGCCTTATCCCGAATCATGTCTTCGATAGCCGGTTTCAGGCTTTTCCCGTTCAGTGCTTCGCGGCGCTGTCTGTAAATGACTTCACGCTGCTGGTTCATCACGTCATCATATTCGATCAGGTGTTTACGAATATCAAAATTGTGCGCCTCCACCTTGGACTGGGCATTCTCAATGGCCCGGCTGATCAGATTGTGCTCAATCGGCTCGCCTTCCTCCATGCCCAGCCGCTCCATGATGCTGGTCATTCGCTCGCCCCCGAAGATCCGCAGCAGGTCATCTTCCAGGG
>CAIVVZ010000062.1 GCA_903909505.1 uncultured Desulfobacteraceae bacterium | reverse complement strand
CAGCGACTATCACAATCAGGCTGATAATGATTTTGATCAGAATCTGCATCTTTTCTTTCTGCACAACGCGACAAGCACCTGTTTATCCGGTGCATTTTTTGGTCAAAATTAGATGCGGTATCCCCGGAATTCCCCCGAAACCTTAAAACCTTACAGCGTCCCTATTCCCCTATTCCCCCTCGCGAGCCACACCATTATTTAGCGGCCATGATGGCTTCGATTTCAGTCTTGGGAAACTGGGTTTGGATCAAACCTTATGGATTTCGCCTCGATTTTAACCATATCTATTTTTTGTTCCACTCGCATCCCTCTTCAGTGGATGCCTCCAAGTCTTCTTCGAATTTAAATACCTTTCCATCTTTTTTTCGAATGTATCGAAATTTGTATATTCGTGCACCTTGGCTGACAACAACATATTTTCCACCGGTACCGTCTGAAGTAATTTCTTCCCATTGGGCTTCAGATACCGACGGTCTTCCGCCCGGCACTTCCCGCACTTCTCGTTCTTTTAGTTTTTTCACCGCGATAGGCCCGCTGCCATTTTGATAGACAACGTACCCCACGTCAGGCTTATCGGTTTGGAACACAAACTGTAGCCTGAGCGGCGTCTTTGCGCCAATTGATTTTAGGCATCTAAAGTCGTTTTCATCCGCTACGGCGGAAGTGCAAAACAGGATCCCGATTAAAACGCCAAATAGTTTATTCATAGTTCCTCCGGTCGATTTGAGGCAAATAACGCAAATATCTGCGGCTTGTCCGCAGAATGTTTTGGTTGGAATTAAGTACGCTGTCCCCAGAACTCCCGCAGGGCACGATGCGGCCGGGGGAAGAACCAGAGGGAAAAGCCGCAGAGCACGCGGTCAAAGGATTCCGCCGGAAAGTCGAGCTGCTCGGCGTCCATCTGATGCATGGTGACATTCCGCCACGCGGCGTTGCGGATCTCGGCCAGGGTTTCCCCTACCATCTCCGTGGAGAAATCGGTGCCCCAAACCCGGCAGCCGGCTCCGTCCTTCTGCCCGGCAGGGAACAGAACCGCCCCCCGGCTCGCAGCGACATCCAGCACGTCGGCCCCGGGGACAATGTGCGCTCTGTCTACCAGAAGCCGCCCAAAGTGCTCAAAGAACCGCGGACCAATGCGGTCATAGGTGGCTGCCGCGCGGTTGAACATTCCAGCAATCCTTCCGATTCCGTGCGCGTTACGTCAGTCATGGATTTCGCCTCATCCTTTTTTCTTTACACTTTTTCCTATATTCCATGCTTTTCCAAGAATTTCTCCGACAGACCAGTAATGATTGTCCGGCATTGTCAATGTGAACGGGTTGATTTTTTTAATATCCAGCATGTTATCCGTCATATATTTTGCTTCCGTAAAAACCTCTTTCGGTTCTCCGATATAAAGGGTATTAAACGGCAATTTAAGTGTATGATATACAGAGCATGACATACAAACCGGACATTCTTCGATAAGCGGGGCTTTGCCCAAATCGCCATAAAATACATTGAAAAGTTCGGATTTATCCGTTTTACTGCCGGAAACCATTCCGCAATAATCGGTTTTTTCGATTAACGAAACATCGGGCATAAAAAAGCATCACCACGGTCAATTGTGATTTTTTCCATAGTTTTCCCTCCTTAGCGGTTCATGATCCACTGTTTTGCAGTTTCAAGTTCCCCCGCAGAAAAATGCCTGATCTCGGCTGACACAAAGTGTGAGGCCAAATGCTCCGCGACGTTTCCCAGAGCGGAATCGGTTACAAGTCCGATCTTCTTGATGTGCTTGTGATGATCTCGCACAAAGCGGAAGTGGGCCGCCATTGCTCCAAGGTTTTCCCATCCGGGAAACGTTCGCACCTCGATGATGAGGCCGGCGAGATCTCCGGTTTTACTAATGTATGGATCGACTGTTTTCGCAAGTTCTACGAAGTCGCCTTGTTCGAGCGCGGACTTTGGTCGCAGATACAGAATGGAGTGCTCAGTGTCGAGGGTGTGTTCGATCATGTTCTTATCCTTTTCTGTTTGGATATATTCTGATGGCGCAAGTTCATTCCGGCAATGCTTGACAATCTCCTGTGCCGACTTCGGTGTGGTTTTGAGATGGAACTGAAGCCCGATTGCGGATCTGCCGAACTGTAATGCCTGGTTTTCTCACCCCTGGCTTCTTGCAAGCCGGATTGCTCCGGATGGCAGATCGAAAGTCTCCCCATGGAAAGGGAGTTGGGCTCGGGCCACGACAGCTTGTTGATAATTCACAATTGTTATCCAAAAAATAATTGTTTTCAAGGCCTATAACGCTTTTTTTGGCCCAAGAAAACGTAATATAGGCCTATTCTAAGAGTCAGAATTGACAGTATCACCTGTCAGATTAACCACTTCCCGTGGCCCGACCCCATTTCCGGAATGTGTCCACTCAATTTTATAAAGATCTTTTCGTCTGCTCTCGAGATTTCGAACACTGCCGTGTTTTCGAAGCTCCTTTAATAAATCTAAATCTATATCCGCTATAAGGGTCATCTCGGTGTTTGGAGTCGTCTCGGCGGCGATGGCATCATGAGGAAAAGCGAAATCCGATGGCGTAAAGATAGCAGACTGGGAATACTGGATATCCATATTTTCCACCTTCGGCAAGTTTCCGACACTTCCCGATATGGCGACATAACATTCGTTTTCGATAGCGCGAGCCTGTGCGCATCTTCGAATGCGGAGGTAACCGTTTTTGGTATCCGCACAGAATGGAACGAACAAGATTTTCATCCCTTTGTCCGCCAGTATTCTGCTTAATTCCGGGAATTCGACATCATAGCAAATCAATATGCCGATTTTTCCGATATCGGTATCAAATATTTTAATCTCTTGTCCTCCCCTGACTCCCCAGTATTCGGCCTCGTCCGGTGTGATGTGCAGTTTGTATTGAGAATCCCATGTACCATCACGCCGGCACAGAAACGAAACATTATAAAGCTTTTGGCCTACGCTCTTGGGTAAGCTTCCGGCAACAATTTTGATATTGTAGTTCACGGCCATTTGCAGCATTTCATCCCTCAGCCGATCCGTATATTCTGCCAGATGCCGCATGGCCTGCGGGGGATCTTCCTGATTATATCGGGATAAGAGAGGCGCGTTAAAAAGCTCCGGGAATATAATGAAATCAGCGTTATAACCGGATACGGTATCCACAAAGAACTCCACTTGCTGGAGAACTTCTTCAAGGGATTTAAATTGTCGCATCTGCCATTGCACGGTGCCCAGGCGAACATTCGATTTCCGCCCCCATATATGTTTCTTTCTTGATTGATAGAAAATGTTATCCCACACCATTAAAACAGCATGGCTTTTAGATGCTTTATCTTCCGGAATATAATTTCTGATCGCGCGCTTGGGATGAAAGTCATTGGCCAACTGAAACGTCAATACCTTATCGACGATTTCCCGGCTTTTTACTTTCTGAATATATCCGCTGGGGCTCATCTCATTGTGATATCGGGCATATCCGGGTATGCGCCCCCCGATGATAATCCCCTTCAAATTCTGTTGTTCGCATAACTCTTTTCTTGCATCGTAAAGGCGTCTTCCCAGGCGCATGCCTTGATACGCCTTGCGAACAAAAAGATCTATTCCATACAGATAATCGCCGTCATCATCGTGGCTTCGGAAGTTGCCACCCGATACAATATCCTCGTAAGTATGATCATGTTCTAATTTGGAGTAATCGATTTTAAGCGTTAATGCCGCCGATACGACGTTTCCCCTGTCTTCGATACAAATCTGACCTTCTGGAAAAAGAGATAAAAGCGTTAAAAATTCTATTTCTTCCCATGGTCCGCCCATTTTTGCATAAGCCTCTTCCATGATATCTTTGATGTCATTGTAGTCCGAGGGCTTAAGGTTTCTGATTTTAAGCTTATGCGTTGAAATATTTTTTTTCATTCTTTCCGTAGTTCCTCGATGTCCTGTCTTGAGTTATATAAGAACGCTTTCTTTGCGTGTCCTTGAAGCATTTATAGTTGCTTGGAGATGATTGTTTCCCATGAAAACCCCTTCATCCTTCAGTTTTCAGAAT
>CAIVVZ010000061.1 GCA_903909505.1 uncultured Desulfobacteraceae bacterium | reverse complement strand
CCTGATCCGTAGCGCCGATAAATCCATGGGCGAGCTCACCGGATCCATGAAGGAAATTGCCGCCGCCAGCGAGCAGACCCAAAAGATCATCAAAACCATCGATGAAATCGCCTTCCAGACCAATCTGCTCGCGCTTAACGCAGCGGTGGAGGCGGCCCGTGCGGGCGAGGCGGGAGCCGGTTTTGCGGTTGTGGCCGACGAGGTGCGCAATTTGGCCATGCGGGCCGCGGAAGCTGCGAAGAACACCACGGTTCTGACCGAGGATATCGTCAAGAAGGTGAAAAATGGCGAGCAGCTTGTCTCCACGACATACGAGGCTTTCCAGGCGGTGACAGACCGATCCGCCAAGGTGGTCAGTCTGGTCGCTGAGGTGGCGGCCGCCTCCCAGGAACAATCCCAGGGAGTGGATCAACTCAACAGCGCCGTGGCCGAGATGAATGATGTGACCCAACAGAACGCCGCCAGCGCGGAAGAGCTGGCGGCCATCATGGCTATGTTCAAGACGGACAGCGGCGTGCGGCGGGTGGAACGCTAAAAAGCATAAATGAATTTTAGCCAGGTGGATGTGCCGGCCGGCCGGTTTTCCACCGAGGTTTCCCACAGGCTTTTGAAGACCAACGACATGTTTTTGTAGTTGTATTTGATTGCCGGACCGGCTGCCAGCACCCTTCCTTTCATATCCCTTACCGGAGTGCCGTTGACCTGGTCGTCGGTGGTCTGCTGATAATAATATCCGTTGATTCCCAGGGTCCATTCGGGAGCCGGACTGTAGCCCAGGGCATAGTCGAAATGAAATTCCTGTCCGGGCGCCAGCGTACCGGTTTGGCCGCCGATTCCCACATTGCCGGTGTTTACGGCCTCATCGGGTGAGATGATGTGGCTATTATTGTCCGTGCTGATATCGTACATGAATTTGAAGGAAACATCCCACGGGACATTCAAATAGGTTACCGCAAACACTGGCTCGAACGTATAGACGTTGTTGCCCGGGTTAACGGGCTCATCTTCCTTGTCATATCTTCCGGTCGGCAGAAAGATGTCTAATCCCGCGACCCAGTGGAAATTCTTGGTGTGCCAGGCCAGAATGAACGGATCCACGATGATGTCACCCAGACCGAAACGCGAACTGCCCAGGCCGCCGAAGGGTTCGCCGAACTTGAAATCCATGTTCACAAACGGCACGAATGTATGGAACGCATAATTGCCACCCAGAATCTTGAAGTCCGTGACATGGATCAACCTAAGCACATTGGCCCAGACATTGATTTTGACATCCGCAAGGGGCCCGGAGCTATAATTGTCTCCCGAGTTGTTCTTGAATCGGTCCGCCGAGTAAAAATTGGAATAGGCCAGAAAATAGGTGCCGGGCGGCGGCAGGGCGCCGCTCATGAAATCCTCGGCGCCGTTGGGATAAGCCCCGGAGCCGCCGGCAAATGACAGGGTGGATGTGCACAGCAATAGCATCACGGCATGGGCAAAAAGACGTCTAATCATTTATGCAGCTCCTTTTCTGCGCCTGCTCGATCAACTGGAGCAAGCCGGTAATTTTGGGTTTCGGCCGGCTTTTCATCAGAATTTCAAAATCCTGGGCCGAAATCCTGTTCTTGAGATAGTCAACCACGTCAAAATATTCCCACCAGCAATCACAGATCTTGAAACAGGGCAGGGTATCCTCGCCCACATCCAGACAATAGCCGAATTTCACGACACCGCCCAGCCGGGGGCAGCGCCGTTCCATGTCATGGACTGCGTGTTTCAATATTTACGCTCCCCTCCCGATTCACGTATCTGGATCACCGGAGTGTCCGGCTTAAAAAGTCATTGATTGCCTGATTCACTTCAAGCGGTTTTTCTATGGGGGAAAAATGACCCGCATCCTGAATAGTCACCAGTTCGGCATTTTTGATGCTGTTTGCCAAAAAAGTTCCGTATTTTAATGGCGTTAAGTTGTCATCGGTTGCGGTCAGCACCAAAACCGGAACCTCGATCAGGCCAAGCTTGTCCATCACGTTGAAACCGTCACATGCCCGAAAGTCGCCCGATGCGACGGCAGGCTGGCATATTGAACTTACTTCGATTTCCGGCCGAAACTTTTCAGAGCTGCTTTTGCCTGAAATTGCAACGGCAAAAAGCATTTCCACGAAATCCCGATAGTTTTTTTCGATTGTTTCAAAAATCAAGGGGATGACTTTCAATCTTGCGCCGGTGTTGATGAGAATGCCCGCTGGGAAACGGTCTTTATGGCTGACAAGAAGTTGCTGAGTAATGGCACCGCCCATGCTCAGTCCACAGGGAATGGGCCTGGGCGCCTGGATCAGATCGATAAAATTCAGAACTGCCTCGGCATAGTCGGAGATATTTTCTTTGCCCGGACCTTCACTGGTTCCATGTCCGGGCAGGTCAATGGCGACCGCATTCACAATTTCCGAAAAATATTTGACCTGCGGCCTCCAGAAAGCATTGTTTGAAGCCGCCCCATGAATGAAAACCACTGTCGGCTTTTCCGGATCGAGAGGCCAATGGCCTGAAGTATATCCGATTCCCCCCATTTCCCGGTTTTCCATGATGACCCTCCATTATTTTACAGCATGCCCATAAACGACCATCTTCCAGGTTTTATCCGGATCAAACCGTTTGAGCGCCTCCGCGGCTTTATCGGAATGCTTCCCAAGGTTCTTCTGATAAACAATTCCGTCCATGTGCACAATAAATGTCATGATTCCGGATTTGCCGTATTTTGCCGGATAGGCCACCAGCGCAAATCCGCCGATCATCTTGCCGTTGGCGATATAATCATATGCGCCTCCCGGAGTATTCTTTCCCTGTGCCTTCAGAATCTTGTAATAATATCCGTGATAGGGAAGGGGAGGGCCTATAGCCAAAAGATCTTTTGACATCTTTTGGTAACCTTCCTGGGTTGCTCTTGCAATGGCCGGCCCCAGGGGGCTCGGTTTTTCACCTTCCCGGGTTTCCCAGTAAAGACCGTTTTTCTGGCCCGGGTTGCTCACAAATTTCTGTGCGTATTCGAAAAAACCATCCCTGTCGTGGTCACCCAGGGCGTATTCTCTTTGTGCATCGACGTATGCGAGGCATACCTGCACCGCACTGAGTTCATTTCTGCCGATAGTGCGGTTAAGGATTTCCTCCTTGCCGGCCCGGGTATCGAAGTGCCATCCCCGGCTGTTTTTCACCAGTGGAACGGGGAAGGGCCAATCGCCCTTGCCGGTACATAGTATCGCGATCGTGTCTCCGAACATCTCGAACTTGTTCTTTTCCTGATAAGAGGCCATGAAAGCCTCCAGGATTTCCTTGTTTGAGACTGCGTAATCGAATTCCTTTCCGACAGGGCCAAAAATCGCTGTCAGTGTTTTGATGTCGTTCATTTTCATGGCCGCTATCATGGCATTTGCGCCTTCTTCAGGAGAAACGAAGGTTTTCTGTTTCGTTGACTTTGGGGGTGCCGCTTCAGATCCATCGGGCATCAGGAACATTGACAACAGAAACAGCATGATAATGGTACCGCCAATACGACATGGGTAACAACGTTTTGTATCGTCGAAAACCGGCATCATATGATTTGCCTCCTTATATGATTATTTGAAACATCGCCACGATGTGATTACCTGATTGTTAGCGACGACCTTCGCCGTGTCCGCCGCCGCCGCCACCACCACCGATATTGGGAGCGCCGCCGCCGCCTCCACCACTACGGTCGTCTCCACCGATTTTGGGCGTGCCACCGCCTCCACCACTACGGCCACCACCACTGATATTGGGAGTGCCACCGCCGCCTCCACCACTACGGCCACCACCACTGATATTGGGAGCGCCGCCGCCTCCTCCACCACTGTGGCCACCGCCACCGATATTGGGAGTGACGCCCCCGCCGCCACCAGCATGGCCGCCGCCACCGATGTTGGGAATGGCTCCCCCGCCACCCTGGCCGATTTTCCCGCCCTGAAACGTCTGGCTGGGATTTTGCGCCGGTATGCTTTCGCGGCTCATACGGCCGCGGTCACTCTGCTGTTTGACTTCGCTGCCGCTCCGGATGCCTCCGATGACGTCCGAAGACCTGTTTTGGGGTGTCATTGACCGATCATGGTTAACAGCGTCATTACTTCTATTTACGGGGGGTTGCCGGCTTCCCGCGGCATTATCCTGGAACGGAATCGCTTTTTTCTGATCCAAAGTCTGCTGACCATGATTTTGGCGGCCCGCGCCAACAGCGCCTTCTCCCCGTTCACCGGTTGGGTGATTTCGGGCAGGGGCGTCCGTTCCATGATTCGTGCCCGGGCGAACCCCGGTTTTTCCAGGCCCCTGATCAAATCCTCTGAAATCTCTTCTGCCCTCCGCTCCGGGGTTCCCCGGCTGCCCAAACTGCTGACGCAAGCCGGGATCTCTGTATGCCACGCCTTTTCGGTGGCTCGGGTCATGTCGCCACTCACTTTGTTCACCCCGCCGCTCACCAGGTCCATGTTTGGGATAATAATTGTTGATCGTGACGTGCCGTGCCGGACTTACATACACTTGATGTCTGGCCCAGTTGACGTTTCCCCATGCATAACCCCAGGCAACGCCCACGGACAGCCCAATGCCGAAGGAAACGATGCCGGATCTGACCGCGACATAACCCGGTGGATAATAATAATAGGGCGGGTATGCCGGGTACCACCAGGGGCCATACACCACGATCGGGTCATAAGCCGGAATATAGACGACCCGCGGGTCCGCGGGTTCGATCACGATCATCTTTTCCTGTACGACGACCACCTGCTCGCGCGTTGATTCAAGGTTGCCCAGTTCATACGCTTTGGCTCGCAGGTGCTGAACCGTGGCCATTACCTGATCTTTCTGTCCCAGAAAGGCGTCTCCGATATTCTGGGTCCACTCCAGTTTATCGTTCATCATGGCCAGGATCGAGGGGAAGTTCACCAATGACTTCACGCTGGGATCCCAGTACTTTTGCTCCAAGGCAATGGCCAAATTTTCGTCTTTCAGATTCGGATTTTGATTGACCCACCGGGCCGCCTGCACCACTTCCAGGGGATAGGTGGCGGCCATGAGCACCTGAATTAAAAGCGAATCCGGGTACAAAGCAATCGGCGCCAGCATTTGATCCAGCTCCTCCTGCCGAAATACCGGTGGTTCCGACCCGGTGTCCTGGGCAAACCCCCCAACAGGAATCATGAGTGACAGAACAAGCAACCACGGACATGTTCGCATCAATATTTTTTTCATAATAAGTCTCCAATTTTTATTGTGTGCATAACTGAACACAGACACCAAAAGACTGCGCCATGGGCATCGCTCATCGCATCAGGTCAATTATTTCCAGCCGGTTGTTCGCCTTCGGGTACTTTGTTGAAGGGCCTTCGGTGAGCAGGGCGAAATTTCCGGGCAGTTCGTGATCGTGCAGCCATTTCCGGGCATAGGCGTTCCAGTCGTCCGGGTGCTCGGGTTCGTGTACCGGATGAATGCCCTGTGAAAACTGAAGGGCCTGACACGTTGAGTTCAGTGAACTGACCGCAATGGTCCAGACCGGCAGACGAAATCCGGCGATCTTTCTGGCGGTCTCGCCGCCGTGGGTCGGTGCGAAAACAGCGGCCGGCAGCATATATTCCAGGCAGGTTTCCACGCTTAATGCGATCAGATGCGCGGGACGGAGTTTGCCGGCAAGGTTGATTCCCGGATACAATTCTTTTACCGTAACGGCGGGGCGATGCGGTTCCACGGCGGCGGCGATTTTAGCCAGCGTGGTCACGGCATCTACGGGATATTTTCCCATTGCCGATTCTCCGGAGAGCATGACGCAGTCGGTTCCATCAAAGATGGCGTTTGACACGTCCGTGGCTTCGGCCCGGGTGGGGCGGCGATTATCCGTCATGGACTCCAGCATCTGGGTTGCGGTGATAATGGGTTTTGCGTGCATGTTGGCCAGACGCATCAGTCTTTTTTGCACCACCGCAATCTGCTCGAAAGGAACCTCGACGCCAAGATCCCCGCGTGCGATCATGATTCCGTCCGCGGCCACCATAATCTCATCGATGTGCTCAAGCGCTCCGGAGCGCTCGATCTTGGCGATGATAAAAGGGGAATACCCCAGCTCGCTTGCCGCCTTCCTCACCGCTTCGATGTCGGCTGCCCGCTCGACAAAAGATTGGCTGACGGCATCCACGCCGTTCTCGAGGGCGAATTTCAGGCACTGGTGATCCCAGTCGGTGAACGCGCTGATTCCCAGATCGATGTCCGGAAGGTTCAGGCCCTTTCGGGAGCGCAACTCGCCGCCCACCAGCACCCTGCAGTGCACATCGGGGGATGCGGTTCCGATAACCTCGAGCTGGATGTATCCATCGTTCAAAAACAGCGTATCTCCTGGTTTCACGGCCTGCGGCAGACGGCTGAAGGAAACCGAGACCCGGCCGGTGTCGCCGATGATCTCGTCCGTGGTCAGCGTGAACGGCTCTCCGGTCTTTAATTCAATGGGCTCATCGGCGATCTTTCCGATGCGCATCTTCGGACCGGAGAGATCCGCCAGAAGCGCCAGGCGACGTCCCGTCCGGCCAGATGCCGCTCGAAGATTCTCGATGACGTCCTTGTGCTGCGAAAAATCCCCGTGGGAGAAATTGAGGCGGGCAACGTTCATTCCGGCGAGCAGCATGCGTTCCATCACTTCAATAGATTGTGACGCCGGGCCGATCGTACAGACGATTTTGGTTTTGTGTGATGGAAGTTTCATTACCTGTCCTCTAAAGCGAAAAGTGGGGAAGTTGGGAAGAGCAAAAAATCAAGAAAAGCCGCTCTTCGGCTCCTGGGTTTTGAGGCCGTCATAGAAGCGATCGGGTGACGATTTTCCGCGCTGCTTCCAGGATGGCATCCAGATGCGCCTGACTTTTGAAACTTTCGGCATAGAGTTTGTAGATATTTTCCGTTCCCGAGGGTCTGGCCGCGAACCATCCCTGCCGCGTGACCACCTTGAGGCCGTCAATGGGGGCATCGTTCCCCGGGGCGCGCGTCAGTTTGGCCACAATGGGCTCGCCGGCCAGTTCCGTTGCCGTCACGGCCTCCGGGGATAATTTCTTGAGCGCGGCTTTCTGTGATGGCGTAGCCGGGGCATCGATGCGCGTGTAATAGGGAGTTCCATGCCGGTTTGTGAGATCCCGGTAATATTCTCCCGGATCTTTTCCGGTCCGGGCGGTGATTTCCGCGCTCAGCAGGCCAAGAATCAATCCGTCTTTATCGGTCGTCCAGACCCTTCCGTCTTTTTGAAGAAAGCTGGCGCCGGCGCTCTCTTCCCCGCCAAAACAGCAGGAGCCGTCAAATAAACCCGGAGAAAACCATTTGAAGCCGACCGGCACTTCGAATAACCGGCGTCCCAGCTCATGCGCCACCCGATCGATGAGGCTGCTGCTGACCAGGGTTTTGCCGACCAGGGATGCCGGGGACCACCCGGGGCGATGCGTAAGCAGATAATGAATGGCCACGGCCAGATAGTGGTTGGGATTCATCAAGCCCGCGGAGCGGGTGACGATCCCGTGGCGATCCGCGTCCGGATCATTGGCAAAGGCGATTTGGTACCGGTCCTTGAGTCCGACAAGGCTTGCCATGGCATAGGGGCTGGAGCAATCCATGCGGATCTTGCCGTCGTGATCGACGCTCATGAACGAAAAGGTTGGATCCACCTTTGCATTCACAACAGTGAGGTCCAGGTGGTACATGTCGCGGATCGGTTCCCAGTAGGGTCCGGAAGCGCCGCCGAGCGGGTCCACGGCGATCTTGATGCCTGCGTCGCGGATCGCCTCCATGTCGATGACGTGTTGAAGGTCGCTGACGTAGGGAAAGACAAAATCTTGCGGGTGCGTGGTGTTTGCCTTCAAGGCCGCGGCAAAGGGCAGTCGCATGACGCCGGCATTGCTTTTTCGCATCAGTTCGTTGGCCCGGTCCTGAATCCATTTTGTCACATCGGTATCGGCCGGTCCGCCGTTTGGCGGGTTGTACTTGAAGCCGCCGTCCTCCGGGGGATTGTGCGACGGGGTCACGACAATGCCGTCGCTAAAATGCTTCTTGCGGTCGCGGTTACAGACGAGAATGGCTCGCGAGATGACCGGCGTCGGCGTGACGCCGTCATTTTCCTGAAGAACGGTTTCCACCCCATTTGCCGCCAGAACCTCGATGGCGGTTCGCTGAGCGGGCCCGGACAGCGCGTGTGTGTCCTTTCCCATGTAAAGCGGGCCGTCAATGCCTTGGCTCCGCCGGTAGTCGCAGATGGCCTGTGTGACGGCCAGAATGTGCGCTTCGGTAAACGTGCCGTGGATCGGCGATCCGCGATGCCCGCTGGTGCCGAAGCTGACCAGTTGATCGGGATTATCCGGGTCCGGCCTGCGCTCATAATACGCCTGCTCGATTCGGACCGGGTCAATCAGCATCTCGGGAGGGGCCGGTTTGCCGGCAAGAGGGGAAATCGCCATACGTATTTTCCTTGTTGGTTTGTAGGTCAGGTTGCGAGCAGATGGAGCTGCCGGTCGATGTTTTCTCTCATCGGTCGCGGCCCCGTCTTCTGATTCCTGCCGTGATTATTACCATAGGTGATATGGCTTTTGCAAACATGAAACCATTGTATCTTTTTTCGGTGTGCGGTATGGAGAGACAGTGAAAAACCATACCAGGGGCGTTTTGCTTTCTATCGTTCGCTTTAGCTAAAGATTCCTGGAAGATGGCCGATAAAGTATTTACGGGTATGAGATCCTCTGGAATACCCGGCATGTTTGCTGCACCAAACCGCAAATTGTGAGGAGCTTTAAATGGGAAATATTCTGTTTGTGGATGATGAACGCAGCATCCGGATTACCGCAAAGGCATTTCTGGAGGCGGACGGTCATTCGGTGGAGACGGCCGAGGATGCGGATTCGGCGATGGCGGCTCTCCGGCTGATGCCCATGGATGTGATATTGACGGATATCATTATGCCAAAGCTATCCGGAGTGGAGCTGCTTCGGCGAATCCGGGAGATATCATCCCATATTCAGGTCATCATGATGACCGGGGAGCCGACTCTTGAGACGGCATCGGAGTCCCTCCGTCTGGGCGCCGTGGACTACCTGCAGAAACCGGTCGGCAAAACCGAAATCCTGAAGGCCGTTCGAAACGCACTACGCGTCAAGCATCTCAGTGATGAAAAACACCGCCTCGAAATCGAAAACCAGAACTACATGAATCAACTTGAAAAATTGGTCGAGGAACGAACCCGCGCATTGGCGGCAAGCGAGGCCGCGCTTCGGCATCGGGCCGAGGAGCTATCCATTCTCAATCGCCTGGCCAGAAAGGTCAACGAAAGTATGACCGTCGATGATGCTGTCCAGTTTGGATTGCGTGAAATTGTCCGGGCCGTTGAATCGGATTTTGCGGTATTTTTCCTGAGCATTGGTGAGGAACTGACGTTTAAGGGCAAATCTTCAGGGGACTCGGAGATGAAGTGGCAACCCCGGGATGTCCACAAGGTGGGGACATGTCTTTGCGGTCAGGCGCTCAGGGAGAATACAGCCGTCTATTCTCAGGACATTCGGTCGGATTCCCGGTGCACGCTGGCGGAATGTTT
The DNA here is from genome assembly GCA_903909505.1 of uncultured Desulfobacteraceae bacterium. Lineage (GTDB taxonomy): Bacteria > Desulfobacterota > Desulfobacteria > Desulfobacterales > Desulfatirhabdiaceae > RAAP-1. The sequence goes on along the minus strand of CAIVVZ010000061.1, from coordinate 3,562 downwards.
GAATGCCGGGTTCCGTTCGTTTGCCGCCTTGCCGCTTCGAAACGGTTCGGATATTATAGGGGTGCTGGGAATCGCATCCCGGCAAGAGCGGAATTTTCATGACCGCGCCGCCTTTCTTGAGGCCCTTGTCAATGAAATGGCCATTGGTCTGAATAAGAGCCTATTGTACGAGCAGGTTCAGCAACATGCCATGGATCTTAAGACGAGCCTTTCCCGTATTGAGGAAGCCGAGGCTGAGCGCCGCGTGCTGCTGCGACATCTGCAACAATCCCAGAAGATGGAGGCGATCGGAACCCTTGCCAGCGGTATTGCCCATGATTTCAATAACATTCTGAGTGCAGTGGTCGGTTATACCGAACTTGCCCAGTTGAGTACATCGGATGAAATCAAGTGCAGGGAAAAACTGAACTTGGTGCTGACCGCAAGTGGGCGGGCCAAAGCGCTTATCCAACAGATACTGGCTTTCAGCCGTCAAAGCGAGGAGGAGCGAAAGCCGGTTCAGATCTCCCATATCGTCAAGGAAGTGCTTCAATTCATGAGGGCCTCCCTGCCGGCCACCATCGAAATCCGCAAGGAAATCGGCGCCAATATTGAAGCAATCCTGGCTGATCCGGTGCAGATTCACCAGATATTCATGAACCTGTGCACCAATGCCCATCACGCCATGATAGAGTCGGGCGGTGTGTTGGAAGTGAAGTTGGCTTCGGTGGATATCGTACCGGAAAATGCTGTTTTGCACCCGGATCTCAATCCCGGCCCCCATGTCCGGATTTCGGTGAAAGATACGGGTCACGGTATGAATCCGGCTACGCTTCAGAAGATCTTCGACCCCTATTTCACCACCAAGGAAAAGGGGGTCGGCACGGGTCTGGGATTGGCCGTAGTGCATGGCATTGTTCAGAAACATGGGGGCGCGATCATCGTGAAGAGTGAGCCTGGAAAGGGCTCCAGCTTTGATCTCTACTTTCCGGCCATTCAAAAGGAGCCGGTCTTGATCGCGGCATTGCCGGAGGAACTTGCCACTGGCAATGAGCGCATTTTGCTGATTGACGATGAACAGATTCTGGCGGATATCGGCAGGGAGATGATGGAATACCTGGGTTACACGGTGGAAACCCGAACCAGCAGCGTGGACGCGCTGGCGCTTTTCAGCCGGAACCCCGGCCGGTTTGACCTTGTTATTACTGACCTGACCATGCCCAACATGACCGGAGACAAACTCGCCGCGGAACTTCTGCGAATACGGCCCGATATCCCCATCGTGATCTGCACCGGCTATAGTGAAAGAATGTTAGCGGAGCGGGTCAAGGCAGTTGGCGTCAGCGCCCTGGTGATGAAACCGATAGTGCTGTCAAAATTGGCGATCGTCGTTCGGGAAGCATTGGACCGGAAACAGGGGATGGCCGGAGCGGCAAAAAAATGAGAAGATCTTACAGGGTATTTTGGGTAATCTTGATCTGCCGAGTCCTGCTCCTGGCAGATCTGACAACTGCTCAGGATAATCCGAAATTGATGATCCTGCATTCTTATCATCGGGGGTTTGACTGGTCCGATACGGAAGAAACCGGGTTTCTCGATAGGTTTCGGGAAGTTTATCCAGCCATTGATATTCCCATTGAATTTCTGGACGCCAAACGCCGTTCCGACGGAAAAAATCTGACGCGTGTAAATGATTTTCTGACGGATAAATACCGGGGCAGAAAAATCGATGTGATCGTCGCCTTTGACAATCCGGCCCTGGACATGTTGATGCGCTTCCACAATGAATTCTTGCCCGATATCCCCGTTGTTTTTGCCGGAATCAGCGATTTCGAGCAGTCCATGCTGACCGGCCGCAAAGGCGTGACGGGGGTTGCTGAAATTCAGGATGTCAAACATACCCTGGAACTGGCGCTTTCCCTTCATCCCCGGACTCGGGAAATTCTGGTGATCAGCGACCAAACGATAAGCGGGCTGTCCTCACGCCGGGATATGGAGTCCTTGATTCCGTCATATCAGGATCGGGTGAGCTTTCATTTCATACCGCCCGTCACATTTGCGGAAGCAAATGCCCACATTGGATCACTTCGTTCGGATGTGCTGGTTCTGCTGCTCTCATTTTACACGGATCGCGTTGGCCGGAGCCTGTCTGCCGCGGAAAGCACCCGGGTATTTACCGAGGCTGCAAGAGTTCCGGTATATAGTGTGCACGAGACCCGCTTGGGATATGGCATCGTGGGGGGGTATCTGCTGGGAGGAAAGGACCATGGCCGTCGGGCGGCGGACATTGCTTTGAGGGTTGTAGCGGGAGAAAACCCCGAAGCCATTCCCGTGGATACCGATGGCACGGCAAGACCCATGTTCGATGATGTGCAGCTTCATCGATTCGGCATTTCCCGGGACAAGCTCCCGGCGGAGAGTCTGATCATCAATCAGCCGAATTCTTTTTTCGACACCCACAGGGAACTGGTCCTCGGAACCCTTCTGGTTGTATCACTCCTCATTGCCATGGTGATATTTCTCATCGCATCCATCCTCCGGCGCAAGCGGGCGGAAGCCTGGCTTCGCAAAACCGAGCAAATTGTTTCCACTTCCCAGGATCTGATGGCCCTGATCGGCAGGGGCGGCGTCTATGAGAGCGTGAATGAAAGTTTTCTAAAGGCTCAGAACCTGTCGCGGGAGGCGGTTGTGGGTCGAACGATATCTGAACTCTTGGGACAAGACTTTTTCCGGGAGAAAATTGAGTTCCGGCTGGATCAGGCCTTTTCCGGCCAAACGGTCCGCTATCAGGAGTGGTTTGTTTTTCCTGGCCTTGGCCGAAGAATCATGGATGTCAATTACTTCCCCATGTTTGACAAAGGGGGAAACGTGGAGGGCGTGGTTCTGAACGCCCGGGATATCACCGAGTCCCGCAAATTGGAAGAGCACCTGATGCAGTCCCAGAAAATCGAGTCCATCGGCACCCTGGCCGGCGGGGTGGCCCATGAGATCAATAATCCCATCAACGGCATCATGAACTACGCGCAGTTGATTCTGGATGGAATGGAACCCAAGAACCCCTCGGCCGAGTATGCCCGGGAAATCCTGCATGAGACCCGGCGCATTGCCGGGATCGTTAGAAACCTGCTGACCTTTGCCCGGCACGAGAAACAATCCCACAGCCTTGCCCGGCTTTCGGATATCGTCTCCTCGGTGCTCTCCCTGATTCAGACTGTGATGCGACACGACCAGATTATCCTGGAAGTGGATATCCCCGAGGGTTTGCCCGGAATTAAATGCCGAACCCAGCAGATCCAGCAGGTGTTGATGAATCTGCTGACCAATGCACGGGATGCCCTCAACGGGCGATACCCCGGCTACAGCCCGGACAAAAAGCTTAGGGTCTCGGCTTCCGTGATTCAAAAGAATGGCCGCAACTTCATTCGAACCGAGGTTGAAGACCGGGGGACCGGCATTGCGCCGGAAATCCGGGACAGGATATTTGATCCGTTTTTTACCACCAAGCCCAAGGAAACCGGGACAGGGTTGGGGCTTTCCATCAGCTATGGCATCATCAGGGACCATGGCGGGGAATTGAGCATGG